>NZ_CP135529.1:1290000-1612500 GCF_032401055.1 Tardiphaga sp. 709
ACGAGACACACAGGTCTCGAAAAGCACCGCACAGCGATGCGAAACGCCATTAAGGCGAGTTTTAGTTAAATGCGGATTAATTGGAGGTCCCCCACCGATACCTACCTAAAGGCCTGCCAATCATGGCCTTTTTGAGTAAGTGAAAGGACAAATTCGGGGAACCTGCGAGAGCTCTAGAGCTCTCGCAGGCCGGTCTCAGGCGCGCTGGGGTTTTGGGTCACGCCCGGCCCGAACTATTGGCGCGCTGTGATTAGGCCATTGGCCTAGTGTGGGGCTGTTGCGCCGGGAACCATGTCCGCTACGGCGGTCTCCCGGCAACGCTTATGATCCTCTTTCAGGGAGCTATTGGCTACCAAACCACAGAAACCTCAATAGCTTAGCTTCGGATACCAGTCGGTGCCCCGCCCCTCCGGCGTAACGTCCAGAATCGTCCAGAGCGGCATCAGATCCGGCGCCCCGCGCGGGTCTTGGCCGGGATCGGCCGTGGATCCATCCATCTCGCCGCTCCAGAAATGGCGAATCTTGCCGCTGCGGCGGGTGAAGACGTTGAAGGCAGCGTCGTCGCCACCGTCCTTGGTCAGCCCGTGATAGTCACGGCTGAATTCGCCGGAGGTGTCCGAGAACAGCGGCAGGTAATGCCAGCCACGCTGCTTCTTGAAGGCGACCAGCCGCTCGATCGGCGAGCGCGCCACAACGGCCAGCGCCACGCGCTGAGTAATGTCAGGCACCTCGCCGTCCCATGCCGACAGCAGCGATGTGCACATCGGACAAGGTTTCTCGCGCTGCGGCCCATACATGTAGGAGTAGATGACAAGCGTCTGCTTGTCGCCGAACAGACCCGCGAAATTCACGGGGCCCTTCTCGCCGATGAAGCCGTAGTCCTTGGTCACCTCGCCGCCATCTGGCAGCGCACGACGCAGCTCCGCGACGCGCTCGATCTGACGCCGTAGTTCGATCTCCTCGACAAGCAACGCATTACGCGCATCGCGGTATTCACGGCTCTCATTGGGATAGCGAAAACTGGCCTTCTTCACGAGTTCGGGCGCAGGCGTCAGGCTGGAACCGGTCATGACATGATCCTCCCTTGGTGAATTTCAACGTGTTCCGTCTGAAAGACGTTCCGGGACCGGCCGATCCGACATGACAAAGCAACAAGTTCATTGTGCGCGGTTCAAGAGTCCGCATCGCAGTTGACGCCCTGCACGCCGACGCCCATGAGTGCGCCATGCGCCTGTTTCATTTCAGCGACGAGAACAACATCGAAGTCTTCATGCCACGGCCGGTGAAGGTGGCAACGCCTCGCGCCCAGGGACAAGAGTGGCTCAACGGTCCCCTGGTCTGGGCGATCGATGACTGGCATGCGCCGATGTATCTGTTCCCACCAGACTGCCCGCGTATTTTTGTCTGGCCGACAGCGAGCACGACGCCGGAATACCTCACGGCCTACAAGAAGATGACCACCTGCCGCATGGTTGCGCATATCGAACTCAGCTGGCTGGACAGACTCTCCCATACCACCATCTATCGCTACGAGCTTTCGCCGGACGGGTTTGAAGCGCTGGACGATGCGGGTATGTGGATTTCGCGCACGCCTTCCATGCCGCTGAACATGGAGCGGATCGACAACATCGAAAAGGCACTGGAAGCCGCCGGCGTCGAATTGCGCGTCCTGCCGTCCCTGAAGACGCTGGCGCCCTTGTGGGAGACATCGCTGCATGTCAGCGGCATTCGCCTCCGCAATGCATAGGACGGATCGATCGAGCTGCCTTAAACCGACAAAGCATGCCTGGATTTCAGAAGCCGTAGGATCGTAGCATCTTCGCGACATTCGTCGCTCGTTGTCGCGATGTGTGACGGGTATAGCTTCAGCGAAGTGCCGACGTTTTATCCATCTCACAATGACCCACGAGCTCAGGCCGCAGTATCGGCCTTCGCACGGCGATGACTGACCACGACGCGGTTGCGACCCTCACGTTTGGCCTCGTAAAGCGCGGCGTCGGCGGCCGCGAGCAGGTCGTCACCGTTAGCGACGTGCACCGGCATCACTGCCAGACCGATCGACAGTGTGACGCCATCGAGCATGGCCGATGGCAACGTCACCTGCATGCGATGCACGGCATCGAGCACCTGCTGCGCCCGCTGCGCTGCAACCTCGACCGTGACGCCCGGCATCAGCATCAGGAACTCCTCGCCGCCGAACCGGCCGATGATATCCGAGGCGCGCGTCGTCTCGCGCAATATCCTGCCGAGGCCGCGCAGCACGGCATCACCCGCCTCATGGCCGTGACTGTCATTGATACCCTTGAAGTGATCGATGTCGAGCATCGCCAGCGCGAGCGGCTTGCCGTCCTGCTGGCTGCGCGTGGTCTCGCGCACCAGGGCATCTTCGAGGTAGCGGCGGTTGTGAAGATCCGTCAGCGGATCGCGCACCGCCTGCTGACGCAGTAACTCGCGGAGTTCGAGATTGGCCATCGCCAGCGACACCTGTTCGGCCAGCATCGTCGCCAATTGATCCGCCCCCTCACCGAACACAGAGGTATGCTCGCGATACAGCAGACCAAGCAGGTTGTTCTGCGCGATCAGCGGCTGACAAACGAACCCCGTACCGGTGATACCGCACGGACCGGCATGATTGCAGACCAATCCCTGACTCGCCTCTGAAATCGGGAATGTCGTGCCGCGACGCAGCGCCCAGCAGTCATCGACCGGAAACGATACCGCATCGGCCTGTAGTGCGCCCCAATGGGCGCCGCGCTGAACTGCGTTGCGTGCGTTATTTAGATAGTACAGCGCGCCCGCCTCTTCCGTGAACAGGTAGCCTGCATAGGTCTGAACCGCCGCAAAAATCTCTTCGCGCGACTGACACGACTGCAGCACGCCCGAGAGTTCAGTGAGCAGCACGATTTCCTTGGCGCGAATTTCCGATAATTGCAGCGAGGTCGTCAGCCGTTCGTTGGCCTCCTCCATAGCCTGCGCATGTGCCCGCCGCTCCGCCTCGACAGCAAGTGCGTCGGTCTTGTCCTGGATCACCCAGAGGATATCGCCGGTAGCCAGCGGCTTGCCATAGGCATCCACCAGCAGCGTGGAGCCGTCGCTGCGGCGCAGATGCAGTTCGACTTCCGTCGCCATGGCGCTGTCACGAATACGATTCAACGCGGCATCGAACGCCTCCCCGTCCGCCTTCGTCGCAACCAACTCGTCGATCGTGTTGCCGGGAAGCGCAGTGGAGCTGCGACCGCAAAGTTCGGCGATCCGGCGATTGCCGCGCAGGATGCGATGGCCGGCCGTAAACAGGATGCCTGCCAGCGGATTGTCGACCAGCGCGCGCTGCTCGGCATCGAGCGTGCTGAGATTGCCGGACAACCGGCGCGACCGCATCGTGATCACGGCGAGCAGCATCATCAAGAGGCTGATGGCGCTGCCGCTAGCGAGGACGACGTTCGGCACTATATGGCTGACCTCGTAGATCGAGCCGGGATTGGCGGTGAACAGGACGCGCCATACGCGCTCGCCGACAACCAGCGAACGATCCGCCGAGATCCCCGCCGACATCACCATCTGCGTCACGAGACCGAGATTGGGCTCAAGACTGTCATACATGAGGGTCGGAGTGACGGTCGCATCTTCCGGCTCGCCAATCATGACGCCTTCCGGCGTCGGCTTGGCATAACCGCGATCAACCACCTGGATATGCATTTGCTGCAGCGTGCGCGGATCGAGGATGCCGCGCATCAGGTCATTGGTACGATAGACCGATGCAACGAAACCGTGGAGCGCTGCGTTTCGCTGCGAGACGGTCTGCGTGGGCTCGCCGGCCCGGTAGATCGGTGCGCGGATAATGAAGCCGAGACCACCCGAGGTGTCCTGCACCAGTTTGACCGGCGGCGTCGCGACAATCCGGCCGGTCTCCGCGGAACGCCGCAGCGAGTCCAGCTGTGCAGGATTGGCGCCGGCATCGAAGCCCAGCGCACTTTCGTTGCCGCGCATCGGCTCTACGAATTCGACCACGTTGTAGATTGATCGTGGCCCCGGCGGACGCAGGGCGAAATCCGGCTGTCCGGAATGCTCGATGCTCTTGTCGGCACGAACTTCGGCAACGAAGGCATCGAGATGGTCCGGCGTCACATGACGCAGCGACTGCAAGGCCTGGAAGCCGGGATAGCGGCGGCCAAGATCGAGCACATCGATGTAGCGTCGGAACTGGGCGCGATCGACACGGCCAATCGAGGCGTACAACCCCTGCATGCTGACCAGTACTTCGGCGTGGGTGCGCAGCCGTTCGCTGATCGCATTGGAAATATCGACGGCGTCGGCAGCGAAGCGACGCTGCATATCGGCCGCGATCAGGCGTTCCGAGAATTCGCGAATGGCGAATGTCGCGGCAAGGCCGGCTCCGAGAATGGCTGCTGCAACGAAAGTCGTCCGCCGCGCCTGCGGCGCCAGCAAGTCACGCAATGCCATGTCGAGTTCCCTGAACTGACCCGGCCCCCGGCTTCGGATCACAGTACCTAGGTCGGGTGATACCGGCATCGGGATTTAGATTCTGTTGCGCTGCCCACCCGCGAACCACCTCAGAACCGGACACTTGACGACATCCTTAATCACGGATAATAATTATCCACGATAGAGGTGGAATAAAGCCATGAAGATGAGCGACGGGGTTGAGCAGGCGATCCACAGCGTGGCCATGCTCGCAGGCCTGCAATCGAACGGCGTGTTGTCCGCCGGCGCCCTCGCCGAATTTCATGGCGTGTCCACCAGCTATCTCCTGAAACACCTGCAGGCGCTTTCGGGGGCCGGCTTGCTCATCGCACAGCCTGGCCCGACCGGCGGCTATCGCCTTGCCCGGACGCCAGACCAGATCACCCTGCTCGATGTCGTCCTTGCCGTCGAAGGCACCGCTTCCGCCTTCCGCTGCAGTGAAATCCGCCAGCGCGGCCCCAATCCCCTGCCCGGCAAACCGACGGCGCCCTGCGGCATCAATGCCGCGATGTTGCGCGCCGAGCGCGTCTATCGCGATGAGCTGGCCAAGGTGAGCATCGCCGATGTGCTCGGCGATCTCCGCGCCAAGGATACTGACGGCGCCATCGCCGCCCGCGGCTGCGCCTTTCTGGAACTCAATGAACGTCGCCGTAACGCCAACTGAAACCTGAAACCGCACACCAAGGAGAAAGACCATGCAAGCCCGCCTCAACATCGCCAAGGCCGCCCCCGACGCCTACAAGGCCGTCGCCGCGCTCGATCAATATGTCGTCAAGGAAAGCGGCCTCGAGCCTGCGATCGTCCATCTCATCAAGCTCCGCTCATCGATCATCAATGGCTGCGCCTTCTGCGTCGACATGCATGTGAAGGAATCCCGTCACGACGGTCTCAGCGAGCAGTGGATCAACATGATGTCGGTTTGGCACGAATCCACGGTCTATACGCCGCGCGAGCGTGCCCTCCTCGGCTGGGTCGATGCGGTCACGCTGATCGCGCAGACCCGTGCACCCGATGCCGATTATGAAGCGCTGCGCGCGCATTTCTCGGAAGAGGAATGCCTCAAGATCACCGTGGCGATCGGCGCCATCAATGCCTGGAACCGTCTCGCCGTCGGCTTCCGCGTTCCGCATCCGATCGAGAAGCCGAAGGCTGCTGCCTGAACACAGGCTTCAGCAGATCATCGACAAGCAAAAGGCCGGGTTGAAACATCAACCCGGCCTTTCTTGGCTTCTGCTTTGCCCGACCGATGTGTCAGGCAATATGGCTAGTGGTCAGAAAAGCTTCGCGCCAGACGCATCCACGACCTTGCCCCAGCGGGCGTAATCGTCCTTGATCGTCTTGGCGAAAGACTGAGGCGTCGAGGTCGTGATGCTGAGGCCCTGCTTTTCGAGACGCTCGCGAACATCCGGCAGCGCGCCGATGCGCACCACTTCGGCGTTCAGGCGATCGACGATGGCATCGGGCGTCCCTGCAGGTACGACGAGGCCGAACCAGGAGTCGACGACAAAGTCAGCCACGCCTGCTTCCGCCGGCGTCGGCACATCGGGAAGCTGCGACGAGCGCTCGCGGCTGGTAATCACGAGACCCTTGACCTTGCCGTCGCGGATCTGCGGCGCCAGCACCGTCAGCGTGTCGAAAGACAGGTTCACCTGATTTCCGAGCAGCGCATTCACAGCCGGAGCGCTGCCCTTGAACGGCACGTGCAGCAGATCCGTCTCTGTCAGGCTCTTGAACAGCTCGCCGCTCAGATGGCAGAGCGTGCCGGGTCCGCACGACGAATAGGTGAACTTGCCGGGCTCACGTTTGGCCGCAGCGACGAGCTCCTTGACTGATGACACCGGCGTATCCGGGCTGGCCGCGAGCACGTAAGGCACCGACGTCAGCATGGCCACCGGCGTGAAGCTCTTGAAGGGGTCGTAAGAGATGGTCTTGTTGATATGCGGCAGGATCGTGAGCTGCCCTGCAGGCGCCAGCGACAGCGTGTAGCCATCTGGATCCGCCTTGGCGACAGCGTCGGCAGCAATAGCCGTACCGGCACCAGCCTTGTTCTCGACCACAATGGTCTGCTTCAGCGCCTCGCCGAGCTTGTCGGCATAGACCCGTGCGGTGATGTCCGCAGCGCCACCCGGCGGGAACGGAACGATCAGCTTGATCGTCCGGCTCGGCCAGTTGTCAGCGAAAGCCCCTGTTGCGCCGGAAACCAGCAGCACTGCCGCGAAAGCGCCTGAGAGGAAGCGAGAAGACATGACGGACCGCACGGTCGTATTCCTTATGATCGATGATGAGAGTATTTTGCCCGTGGCTCCCGCGACGTTTCGCAGAGATTTCGCAATCATTTCAGCGATGTGGGAGCACGTTTGTTACCACTGAAAATGTCATCGAGACGGGTTTCCGACAAGGAAATGCGATTGCAAATGCAGCGCAGAGGGTGGTGGATTGCTGTCGCCGAACAAGTCCTTGTGAGAAGTTACTTCTCTCTCGACAGCGGTGTCTTATGTTTGATCGAAACGTCGAAGTCGGAGAGCGTCATGACAGAGCTGGATCATTCGACCGAAAAGAGCCGCTACCTCAACGCCCCGAAACGCCCGGACTTCACGCTGGACCAGGACTGGGGCTCCTACTCCGCCGCCGAGCATGATCGCTGGGACCGTCTGTTCGCCCGCGCGCAGACCGTCCTTAAAGGCCGTGCCTGCGACGAATTCCTCGCCGCACTGAAAACGCTGCAGCTGTCCGAATCCGGGATTCCTGATCTGGAGAAACTGAGCGCACGTCTAAAGCCGCTGACTGGCTGGCAGATCGTGCCGGTTGCCGAACTGGTGCCTGACGAGATCTTCTTCGATCATCTTGCCAATCGCCGCTTCCCGGCCGGCGCCTTCATCCGCCCCGAACACGAAATGGATTACCTGCAGGAGCCCGACATCTTCCATGACGTCTTCGGGCACGTTCCGCTATTGGCGAACCCGGTCTATGCCGACTTCATGGAGGCCTATGGAAAAGGCGGCCAGCGCGCGATGGCGCTCGGCCGATTGAAAAACCTGGCACGATTGTACTGGTACACGGTGGAGTTCGGACTGATGAAGAGCGCGGACGGGTTGCGCATCTTCGGCGCCGGCATTCTGTCGTCAGCAACAGAGTCGGTCTTCGCCCTGGAAGACGCCTCGCCGAACCGGATCACGTTCGATCTCGAACGCGTGATGCGGACAAACTACATCATCGATGATTTCCAGCAGAGCTATTTCGTCATCGAGAGCTTCGAGAAACTGCTGCAGGACAGCTATCAGGATTTCGGCCCACTCTATACCCGCCTGGCCAGAGCAGACGACATCGCGGCCGACGATGTAACCCCAGAGGATCACGTCATCAGCCGCGGGACGCTGGACTATTTCAAGCGCAAGCGCGCGTCAGCCATTCATTGACTGGATGCGGAATTTAGCCGGCGACGCGCCGAAGCGACGACGGAAGCTGCGGTGGAAATAGGATAGTTCGTTGAAGCCGCAGGCGGCCGCGACTTCGCTGATCTTCAGGCTGCACTGGCGATCGCCGGTCAGCATGCTGCGGGCCTTTTCAAGCCTCAACTCCATGATCCGATCGGTGATGCTGAGGCCGGAGCCCTGCAGCAAATCCTGAACGTAGCGGACGGACAGGCCGAGCTTCTCGGCGACCACCCGGGTCGAGAACTGCTGGTCAGCAAAGCTCTCGTTGATCTGACTGATCACGCTGGCGATCCGCGCTCCGCGCAGGCCGCCGACCTCGGTGAGGTTCACGGGGTCCGGCTTTTCGATGCTGTGCACCTTGGCACGATCGGATCCAAAGTCGGAGTGGCTGCTGAATGCGAGATTTGTGTTTTCCATGTTCCCAATCACCGCCCATTTCAATGTGTGCGGAGATAGGTCGTCCGGACCCCTGACTTTGGTTCAACGCCGACGACGATAATTTATCATCTTTTGAAACCATAGCGGCGCACTGCGCCCCGGTGATGACCCGTCAGTCGTTGGCCGGTGGTCGTCGTGTGGTCCCGCGATCGCGCTCCCCAGTAGTACTTCCAGGTGAGACCGAGCAGCGACAGCCGCTCACAATGCGACGCCAAGTGCGCGATCCAGCACGAGTCACGCGCTTACGACCACGACGAGAGCGGTATTTTTATACATGGTCGCTGCCGAAATGACGCGCGAAGCAGCCCCGATTCCTCGAAGGCCGCCAGCGCACCTGCAAGGAAACGACATGAAACAGCTTCTCCTCGGCGCCATCGGCATCCTCAGCCTCGGCAATGCCGCCATCGCCGCAGATGTGCCGGCCCGCGCCTACACCAAGGCTCCTGTGATCGACCCCGCCTATAACTGGACCGGCTTTTACGCCGGCGTTCATGCCGGTTACGGTTTCGGCGCGACTGAATGGCAGATCCTGAATATCGGGACCGACGGCGCGCTGGGCGGCATTCAGGCCGGCTACAATCAACAGATCGGCAACCTGCTGCTCGGCATCGAGGCCGACATCAGCTTTAGCGGCATCAAGGGCAATCGCTCGGTGAGCGTTCTGAACCAGGCCACACTGACCCAGACGTCGCAAATCAACTGGTTATCGACCGTGACCGGGCGCGTTGGCTTCGCCAATGGCCGCTGGCTCACCTACGCCAAGGGCGGCTTCGCCTGGGCCAATGAAGATCACGGCTACGACGTTCAGGTCTCGGTGCCGGGGCCGGACAGAATCACACTATCCGGCAGCGAGACACGGCGGGGTTGGGTCGTCGGCGCCGGCATGGAATATGCGCTTGCCAACAGCTGGTCGCTACGCGGCGAATATAATTTCATCAGCTTCCCCGACCACGACTTCGACTTTAACGGCACTCAGGCCTCTGCCGGGCCGATCGCCTCCACCACCTCGACCAAGCAGACGCTGCATCTCATCAAGCTCGGCGCGAACTACCAGTTCGGCGCTCCGAACGAAGCCAAGCCGATCCCGCCGCTGCAATACGCACAGTCGGGATTCGACTGGACCGGGCTCTATCTCGGTGCGCAGGCCGGCTACGGATCTGGACAAGGCGACTGGCGCGACTATACGCCGGTTGGCAAGTTCTCGATGACCGGCGGCTTCGGCGGCGGCCAGATCGGTGCCAATGTGCAGCTCGGCGTGATCGTCATGGGCGTCGAAGGCGAACTGGTCGGCGGTGATATTGGCGGGGGTACCCGCATCAACGTCGGCGGCAATCTCGACATGAGTTCGCGAACTGACTGGCTAGCGATGGCTACCGCGCGCATCGGTATGGTGACCAACGAGCGCTGGCTGACCTATCTCAAGGGCGGTGTCGCCGTCGCCGGGGATCATCATGCGATATCGGCGGTGTCGGGCCCGATGTTCGTAAATCTCGATGGAGCTCGTATCCATACCGGCTACGTGGTCGGTGCCGGCGTGGAATACGCCTTCGCGCCAAGCTGGTCCGTCAAGGCGGAGTACAACTACATCGGCTTCGGTCATGACAAAGCGAGCCTCGAAGGCGTCATCAACGCGCCTCCGACCGTCGGCTCCTATTATTTCAATTCCGATATTGCGCAGAGCATGCAGCTCGGAAAGATCGGCGTGAACTATCACTTTGCGCCATAAACGCGACAGCCGACCGCCATCGCGCTATCAAGCGATGGTGGTCGCGCTGCCTAACGCGGCAACATCTCGGGTGGCGGCGACCGATCAAGTACATCGCCCTTCGCGTCCTGGAGAAGGTTCAGCTCGACATTCTCCACGACCAGCGGGCCACGCTTGCGTTTGAGGTCAGCCACTTTCTCGATATTCGCAAAAGCCGCCCGCCATTCCGGATTGGCAGCGGCATTTTGCTCACCCACCAGCAAAAGCTTGCCAGACAGCTGCTCTGCGCTCGGCTCCGGCATGTTCACCCAGCGAATGCGCTGGGTGCGCTGGAAGACACAGGTCCCCTTCGGCAAATAGAAGGTCAGCCAACCCGTGGTGCCGTAATCGGGCGCCACCACGCATGTCGCCCCGACACGGACGCGAACCGCCTCGACGTCGGCCGCCAGCTCAACGAACCCCACGCCGATGCTGCGTACTGTCGCGTCACGCTTGTAGCCGGACAGCAGACCCGTATTGGCCTGCACCACCAGTGCTGTGAACATCACGACGCCGGTCGGCCCCGCCCAGCGCAGGCAGAAGTCCACCGTGCGCTGCTCTCGCGGCTTCCATTGCACAATGGTTGCCGCGACGGCAGCAATGATGGCCAGCGTCGGATAGACCGGCGCGAACCAGTTGGCCTCGACGCGGCTGTGCAGCGCGTGCCAGCCGAAATACAGCACGATGACCCAGAACATTGCATTCAGCAGCACCCGCGCCGGCCACGCGCCGGGCCTGCGGACGGCTAGGGCATAGAGGCCCATCACGCCGAGAATGAACACCAGCGGTGTCGCGAAGGCGAATTGCGTCGGAATCAGTTCAGCGATGAAGGCCGGATTGAAGTGATCGATCCGGGCACGTCCGAGTTGCTTGATGAAAGACACCCAGCCATGTTCGGCATTCCAGAACAGCACCGGCGAGAACACTGCGAGCGCTACCAGACCGCCGAGATAGGGCCATGGCGAGATCAACCAGCGCCGCATCTTCGGCACCGCAATCAACCAGATCAGGATCGCCGGCCCGAAAAACAGTGCGGTATATTTCGATAGCAGCGCTACGCCGACGGCCAGGCCCACCGCGAGCCACCACGCGCCCTGCCCGGTGGCCAGCACCTGGGCCAGCGCCAACAACACGAAACTCGAAGCGACCAGTACCGGCGCGTCCGGCGTGACGATCATCAAGCCGACCGACGTGATCATCGTCGCATTGAGCAGGATCACCGCCGTTGACGCGGTCCGTCGACCGCCGAAGAGCAACTCGGCCGTGCGATACACCGCCCAGCTCATCGGCAACGCCAGCAGGACCGAGACGACGCGTACACCGAATTCGGTATCGCCCGCGATCATGGTGCCGAGCCGGATCACCACCGCGACCATCGGCGGGTGATCGTAGTAACCGCCGGCCAGATGCTTCGACCACATCCAGTAATAGGCTTCGTCGAAGGTCAGCGGCGTCCATGCGGCCGCCGCGAGCCGCAGCAGCACCAGACCGACGACCACGGCCGCGGTGCCGCGAACCAGCCGCAGTTCCTGCGTGGTCATCCAGCGATCACCGTTTCCGCCACACGAACAGGCCGGACATCCCGTAATTCCAGACCACGCCCATCAGCGCGCCGGCCGCACCGGCCAGCCACCAGATAGGCTCTTGGTCGAAGACCGACCAAGCCACGCCGACATTGGCGAGCAGACCCACGCTGCAGACCACGTAGAAGATCAACAGACCGCGGATGATGCCGAGACCTTTCAGCCGCTGGTCGCGATAGGTGAGGAAATTGTTGAGCAGGAAGTTGCCGGTCATAGCGCAAAGCGCCGCAATGGCCTGCGCCTCGGCGAATGGCGCATCGAAGACTTCAAGTGCGACGAACAGCACGGCGAAATGCACGAACAGACCGATCGAACCGACCAGCGCGAACAGCAGGAAGCGCAGCGATACGGTATCGTTGGTCAGCTTTGCCAGCACGAGGCCCAGGAAATCGAGCGCCACCATGGAATCGAGCTTGCTCTCGCCATGCAGCCGCGAACCGAAGGTGTAAGGCACTTCGATGACGCGCAGGTCGCCCCCGGCTGTCGCCACGACATCGAGCAGAATTTTGAAGCCCTGAGTGGACAGTCTCGGTGCCAGTTGTTCAAAACGATCGCGGCGGATCATGAAGAAGCCGCTCATCGGATCGGCGATCTCGACCTTCAGCACCCGCTGCGCGACCGCGGTCGCGAACTTGCTGGCACCGAGCCGCTGCTGATTGAAACTGTCGGCGCTGCCGCCCTCGATATAGCGGCTGCCAATCACCAGTTCGGCGGCGCCGCTCTCGATCAGACCAAGCATCTTGCCTAGCTGGGTCTCATCGTGCTGCAAGTCTCCGTCGATCACGGCCGCGCAGGGCGCGCTGGAGGCCAACATGCCCTCAATGCAGGCGCCGGACAGGCCGCGCCGGCCGATGCGCCGGATGCAGCGCACGCGCGAGTCACCCCGCGCCAGCTCACGTACCGCGTCGGCCGTGCCGTCCGGCGAATTGTCGTCGACGAAAATGACTTCCCAGGAAATGCCGACCAGCGCCGCGTCCAGCCGCTGCACCAGGGTGGCGACATTGCCGCGCTCGTTGAAAGTGGGGACGACGACGGACAGCTGCAGCGGAGCGCCCGCCTGCAATATCTGTCCGGGCCCCGGTCTGATGGCTTCGTTCATGGCGCCAGCATATATCTGCCGCGCCGGACCATGCCAAGGCGGACAGGGAACGGCGAGGCCTTAACAGGCGCCGGAACAAGCCATCAGAGGGGGAATGGCCAAAAGCGGCCCAGAAATGCCAACGACCCCGAACAACAGGCGCACGTACATCCGGCGCACCGAGCTATTCAAGGTCGTTCCAGCGCCGGAGCTGTTAAGCATCAACGTCGCCGTTGCAGACAAGATAGGGATGCTGGAGCCGTTCCGCAAGGGTATCCGGCACTGGTTTCAACGCCACAGTCCGGCCGCAACACCGCACTCTGGCACCATTCTGTTGCTGGCGAGCTATAGCCAGTCTTGCCCGTGCCCGCTACCTTGCCCCGGTCAACAGCGGCGCGTTCGCGCGGTTTTCTGAGGCGGAAGCCCCGCCTGAACCGCGACCACAATCGTCTCCGCGCGTGATAATCGGAGATGCCATGCGACGCTCGCTCGGACCATGCCTATTCGCTGCATCGCTGACGCTGGCATCCTTCGGCACCAGCCATGTCACCGCGCAGACAATTGATACCGTCACGACGACACTGCTGTCCGATTCGCGCGTCATGGCTGCGCTCGAGGCCATCAAGGCCGACGACGCCCGCACCCTGAAAGAGCAGATCCGGATCACCGAAATTCCCGCGCCTCCGTTCAAGGAGAACGTGCGCGGCAACTATATTCTGTCACGGTTTCAGGAACTGGGCTTCAAGGACGCCGTGATTGACGCCGAGGGCAATGTGATCGCCCGGCGCAAGGGCACCGCCGGAACGCCGAAGCTGGTCATCTCCGCACATCAGGACACTGTATTTCCCGAGGGGACCGACGTCACGGTGAAGGAAAAGGACGGCGTCTATCTGGCGCCCGGGATCGGTGACGATGCCCGTGGGCTCGCGGCCCTGTTGTCTTTGATGCAGACCCTCAACACGCAGCAGATCGCGACGGTCGGGGACGTCATGTTCGTCGCCAGCGTCGGCGAAGAAGAGCTGGGCAATCTGCGCGGCGTCAAAGCCCTGTTTCGCGACAACAAGGACATCGACGGCTTCATCTCGATCGACGGCCTCGGCGTCACGCGCATCGTCAACCAGGGAACAGGAAGCCACCGCTACGAGATGATCTTCAAGGGTCCGGGCGGTCACAGTTTTCAGGAATTCGGCTTGCCGAGCGCGACCCATGCGCTGGGCCGCGCGGTCGCGAAAATCTCGGAGCTGCAGACACCCGCGGATCCAAAAACCACCTTCACGGTCGGAACGGTGAATGGCGGCACATCCGTCAACGCCATCGCTGCCGAAGCACGCATGACGATCGACATGCGATCGAATTCGACCGAAGAACTGTTGAAACTCGAAGCGAGGCTTCTCGATCAGGTGAAGGACGCAGTTGGTGAAGAAAACAAGCGCTGGGGATCGGACAAGATCACTGTCGAGATCAAACTGATTGGCGACCGTCCGGCGGGCGTTGTCGCGGAAGACTCTCCCCTCGTGCAGGCGACCGCGCGCGCCGTAACCGCGCTGACCCGCGCGCCCCATGTCACCTTTGCCGGCTCCAGCACGGACTCCAATCTCGCGATGTCGCTCGGCATTCCTGCGGTGACCATCGGCGGCGGCGGCCAGGGCGGCAACTGGCATTCGCGCAATGAATGGTACAAGCCCGTGGATGCGTATATCGGGCCGCAAAATGCACTGCTCACGATGCTTGTGCTGACCGGCGTGGAGGGTGTGACCAAGCCAGTGCTGCCGGCGCGACACTGAGTAATACGGCGAATACTGAAAGGATCGGCCTCACAATGGTTGCGAAATCCGGACAAATCCGTATCGGCATCGGCGGCTGGACCTTCGAGCCGTGGCGCGGGACATTTTACCCGGAAAAGCTGACCCAGGCGAAGGAGCTTGGCTACGCCGCCTCCAAGCTGACCTCCATCGAGATCAACGGCACCTATTATGGCTCGCAGAAGCCAGAGAGCTTTCGCAAATGGGCGAGCGAGGTGCCGAATGATTTCGTGTTCTCGCTGAAGGGCCCGCGCTTCGCCACCAACCGCAAGGTGCTTGCAGAAGCTGGCGATAGCGTGAAGCGCTTTTATGATTCCGGCGTGCTCGAACTCGGCGACAAGCTTGGCCCGGTGCTGTGGCAGTTCATGCCGACCAAGAAATTCGACGAGGCCGATTTCGGCGGCTTCCTCGAACTGCTGCCACGCGAACTGGATGGCCGCGCCCTGCGCCACGTGGTCGAGGTGCGGCATAACAGTTTCTGCACGCCGGCTTTCATCGCCCTGCTGCGCGAGCACAAGATCCCCGTTGTGTTCTCCGAACACGCGACCTATCCGGCGATCGCTGATGTCACCGCGGACTTCGTTTATCTGCGCCTACAGAAGGGTGAGGATTCGATCCCGACCGCCTATCCGCCCAAGGCGCTTGATGCCTGGGTCAAGCGCTTTCAGGATTGGGCTGGCGGCGGCGAGCCCGGCGACCTGCCACGTGTCGGCGATGGCAAAGTGAAGAAGCAGCCGCGCGACGTGTTTGCCTATGTGATTCACGAGGCCAAGGTGCGCGCACCGCACGGCGCGATGGCGCTGATCGAACGGCTAAAGTAACGCCCGCGGGCGCTACTCAATCCAGCTTGATGCCGGCCTCGCGGATCAATTTCGTCCAGGTCGCGTGTTCGGAGGCGATGAAGCCGTTGAGCTTGTCGTCGGGCATATCCCAGGGCTCGCCGCCGCTCTTCTCGAAGCGCTCCTTCAGATCGGGCAACACAGCCCGAATATCCTGACGGAGTTTGGCGATCACCGCAGGCGGCGTTTTGGCCGGCACGAAAATGCCCAGCCATGAATCCACATCGAGACCCGGCACGCCCGCTTCCGCCATGGTCGGCACGTCGGGCGCCAGCGGACTCCGCTTCGACGACAGCACCGCGATGCCCCTCACCTGCCCCGTCTGCACATAAGGTAGCCCGGCCGCAATCGAGTCGAAGAACAGGTCGATGCGGCCTGCCAGCAGATCGGCGAAGGCCGGTGGAGATCCCCTGTAAGGCACCTCCTGCAGCTTGACGCCGGCAGACTTCATGAAGGCCGCGGCCACCAATTGCTGGCCGGTCCCGACGCCGGCGGTCGCCACGGTGATCGACCCCGGCTTGTCCAGTGCGGCGGCAACGATTTCCTTCGGCGTCTGCTGCGGCAGATCCTTGCGGCCAACCATGACGTAGCCAAACTTGTAGACCAGCGCGACCGGCACGAAATCCTTGAGCGGATCATAGGCAAGCTTGGCGTAAAGCGCGGAATTGAAGGCCATGTTGGAGAGGCCGCCAACCATCAGCGTATAGCCGTCGGCGTCGCTCTGGGCCGCAGCCTGCGTGCCCACGACAGTGCCCGCCCCGGGCTTGTTCTCGACAAAGAACGCCTGCCCCGTTCGCTTTGCCAGCGCATCGGCAAGATGCCGTCCGACCAGATCGTAGCTCCCGCCAGGCGCGATCGGCACGATGATCCTGACCGGACGATCCGGATACGCGCCCTGTGCCGACACTGCAGAATGAAAAGACACAAGCGCGAGCGCAATCACGCTCAAAGCACCAACCATGCGAAGCATTATTCCCCCGGTGATATCAGCCATTGAATTGGCGGAGTTTGTTGAGTTGACTATGTGTCATGTTGCAGATCTGAGCAACGCCTCGCGGCTGGCCGCGACATTGTGCCAATCATTTGTCGATCACTTGGATGCTCACATGGCTCGCAAGATACCTCGCCTCTTCACCGTCGGTTACGAGCAGACGCCCGCGAAGGCCGTGCTCGATGAACTGCAAAATGCCGGCGTCAAGCTGCTGGTCGATGTACGTGCCGTCGCCGCATCGCGGCGGCCGGGTTTCTCCAAGAATCAGCTTGCCGCCGGCCTCGACGAGCGCGGCATCGGCTACATCCATCTGCGCGGACTGGGCACACCCAAGGACGGCCGCGAAGCCGCGCGTAGCGGCAAGCTCGCAGCGCTTGAGAAAATCTATATGGCGCATCTCAAGACACCGCAGGCACGGGAGGAGATGGATGAGCTGGCGGCGCTGGTGACAAAGTCCGGACCGGTCTGCATCCTCTGCTACGAGCGCGACCACGAACACTGTCATCGGCGATGGATCGCCGAGATCATCGAGGAGCGCGAAGGTGCAAAGGTTCAGAACCTGCTGCCGCCGCAGCTCTGACGGCGTTTAGATCACTCCAAGCAGATTTTTCGGATTCTCACTTATCCACACTGGACGGCGGCTTATCCCCAAGATAATCTACCTTAAGTTGTATCTCATGATTGTGTTTCTGTTGCGTTGGGTGGGGGCTCGATGCGTTGGGGACTGGCGTTACGCGCACTCTGTGTCGCCACGACCGCAATGGTCTACGGCAGCGTCGCGGCTCAGGATGCCGGCGAGATCGATGCCACGATCGAACCGGCATCCGGCTCATCGAGCTTCTGGTCGTCCCTGTTCGACACGCGTATCAAAAAACGGCGCGCCTTCGATTTTCTCTCCGGAGGCATGCCAGACCGTCTGATCTATTTCGGCGGCGTGGACGCGTCGCATTGGAGCCTTGGTGCCTATGGCGGCCTGCAATGGGCCCCCGCCGGCCTGAACAAGGATGGCTTCATCCTGCGTTTCTTTCTGTCGGAAAACCTCGAGCGCTACACGACAGGCACGCGCTCCGACTACACCCAGATCAGCCGCGCGGCGATCCTGCCGGGCTACCTCATCCGAAGCGGCAATCTGGAAGTGCAGCTCTTGGCTGGCCTCGATATGGAAGCCGACTATTTCTACCACGATCAGCGCCGCTCCCGGCTTCGCGCGATGCTCGGCGCGCGCGGCACAATGGATGTCTGGTGGGAGCCAACACGCGAGCTGATGCTGCAATATGCCATCTCAGGCACGACCATCGACACTGGCTATACCACGCGCATTGCGGCCGGCTGGCGCCTGTTCGATTTGTTCTGGATCGGCCCGGAGGCTGCACTGTCGAATGATTATTTCAGCCAGCAGACCCGGATCGGCGGCCATCTGACTGGCTTGCGCACCGGTCCCTACGAATGGTCATTCGCCGCGGGACATGTGCGGGACAATTTCGAGCGCCAGGGAGTCTATGCGCGCTTCGGCATGGTCATGCGACCGCCCCGCGCGCCATTCTTCGAGAACTGACGCAGCACTCAGCCCAAGCGCCAGATAGCCTGCGGCAGGTCATAGCCGCGGATCGGCACATCGCCGAGCAGCTCCGCATCGCTGCAAGTGTCGCCCAAGGCATCGCGTATGGAGGCAGAGATCAGTAATTGCGAGCCGAACTGTTTGTTGAGCGCCTCAAGCCGAGCCGCGAAGTTCACGGTATCGCCGATGACGGTATATTCCTTGCGGCGCGGGGAGCCAACGTTGCCGGCAATCACGGCCCCAATATGAAGCCCGATGCCGATGCGCAGGGGCCATTCGCTGTCCCGATTGCTTCTCTCGACAGCTATGAGCATCTCGCGCGCCGCCTGCACGGCGCAATGCGCCGCATTCGGATCCTCAATGGGCGCTCCGAACAGCGCGAGAAATCCGTCACCGAGAAACTTGTTCACGATCCCGGAATGTCGATCCAGCACGTCGACCAATAGAGCAAAGGTCTCGTCGAGCCGATCCACCACCTCGCGGGGCGAATGCACACGGGTCGCTGCGGTAAAGTTACGGATATCGACGAACATCACCGCGACCTGACGCATCTCGGTCGTAGAGCTCGTTCCCGACGCCAGCAACTGCTCCACAACCTGCGGCGAGACATGCTGACCGAACAGATTGGTGACACGATCGCGCGCCGAAGTTGCCGCGATGCTCGCCTCGAACTGGCGACGGAGTTGCAAGCCGACCGCGCCTGCAAGAATACCGCAGAGCAGGACCATGGCGCTGCGGATAAGCTGAAACGCAAAATCCGGCGCGGGTTCCGAGGCGAATTGCACCGGATGATACAGCATGGCCAGCGCGAGCATCTGGGCGGCCGCGACAAAGCCGGTAAACGTCGACAGCCAGAAATCGAGCCGAAGCGTGGATAGAATGATGAAGATGAAATAGGACAAAGGCGCCGCAAATGCCAACGCCGCCGCCGGCCCCATCCAGCCCATGTGGAGATGCAGTGCAGCCGTTGGAATGCTGGTCTCGATGAGTGCGCTCAGATAGCGCCGCCCCTGCGCAATATCCTGCCCTGCAGCGATGCGCTGATTGATCTTGTAAAGAACGAAGAATTCGAACAGCAGCAGCGGGCCCGTGATCATAAAAGACGATGCGAGATCGAACTGGCCATTGGATATGCGCGCGAAGCTCGACGGCGCCAGCAGATAGGCGATGGACAGCGACAGCGTCACGATCACCACGGTGCCAATGACCGTCCTGACCCGCAACCGTTCGGTCAACAGCATCTCGCGGCTCAGCGCCTTGCGAAATTCGCGAACGGACGGATCGGCGTCGGCGGCAGACTTCAGAAGTGTCCGGAAAAATTGAATCATTGCAGCAGTCTAGCTGCCGCAGACCCATTGAACGAGATATTTGTCTGGGAGCTCTAGCCCTTGGCGTCGCAGGCCCAGGCCCGGATGACGCATTCCTTACCGCCGTAGTCATAGCATTTCTTGGTCGCTTGATTCAGCGAACTCGAAATACGGGGCGCCACGGCATAGCCGTGTGCGCCGCAGGGATTCTTCATATCCACGGCGAAGGCTGCACAGGCGCGGTTCATCGTTACGGTCGTGCATTCGCCCTTGCACTGCTTTTTAGCAGCCGCCAGCGCCGCCCCCTGCGCCGGATAGTCGAATGCCTGGCCATAGGCGCCGCACTTGCCCACGGCGAGGGCACCAGCGGCCGAAGCCACATCCATGGCACCGACGCTCATCAACAAGGCAACAGCGAGAATCGCGCGACGACGCGCGGTAGCAAACAGCGACAATTTCCCCTCCCCCGAGGTCGATCGAGGCAGACACTACAGGGAGGGCGTTTCAACTTGGTGAACGAAAGTGAAATGCGGCGGCCGCCGCATGCGCCATGGGTTAGCCGCTCCGCGCGTCTTCCAGCGCCTGCGGTGTATCGATATCGAGGAAGGCACCGTGACCTTCGACCGCCACATCGGCAACGGCTTCAGCGTGCTTCACGATCAGGTGCCGAGCCCCGATATCGCCGTCCAGCGTCATCAACTCGTTGAAGAAGCGCCGAGACCACAACACGGGATTACCGCGCCGGCCGTCGCTCACAGGGACAACGATGAGGTTACCGCGATCCGGCGCGAAGGATTCGATCAACCGGTCGATCAAGCGGGCATCGATCAGCGGCATGTCGCCAAGACAGACCACAGTTCCATTGGCATCGGCCGGGACTGCTGCGATGCCGGCCTTCACCGAACTGGCGAGACCATCGGCAAAATCCGGATTGTAAACGAACGCAACCTTGAGCCCGACCAGCGCCTTCTCGACCTCCGGTGCCTGATGGCCCGTAACGACGGTCACGCTGGACGCCTTCGATGCGATAGCCTGTTCGGCGACTATCCGGACCAATGCCTTGCCGTTGAGTTCGGCGAGCAGTTTGTTCGGCCCACCCATTCGGGTCGAGCGGCCCGCAGCCAGAACGACCGCCGCGACGTTGCTGTTGCCATCGGTGCCGACGGGCACGCGCGGTTGCGGCCGGGTGACGATTTCCATCAGCAAACCGCCGACGCCCATGCCGGTGAGATCGGCGCGGGTCACCTTGAGGCCGGCCAGCAGCCGCATCAGCACCCAGTCGAAGCCGTTTTCCACCGGCGACCGCGCGCAGCCTGGCGCACCCAGCACCGGCACGTTGCCGGCCCGGCCGATCAGAAGCAGATTGCCAGGATCGACCGGCATGCCAAAATGTTCGATGGCGCCGCCGATCTGTTCGATCGCCGACGGAATGACATCGCGGCGGTCGGCAATGGCCGAGGCGCCGAACACAATCACCAGTTCGGCGCCAAGCCCGAGCAGTTCCTTGATTGTCTTCGCGAGCACCTTCTCGTCGTGTGGCACGCGGCGCTCGGCGATGATCTTCGCACCGGCAGGCGCGAGACGCTCTTCGGTCACACGCAGGGTCTTGTCTATCACCTTCGGCGATAGCCCCGGCAACAGTGTCGAGACGATACCGACTTTCTTGACCGTATAAGGCGCGATACGCATTGCGCCGCCCGAGGCAGCCTGGACGGCCGCGTCGCGCAGCGTACCGGCGACGCCGAACGGGATCAGCTTGACGGTCGCGATCATCTCGCCTTCGACAACCGGCTTGTAGGCCGCCAGCGTTGCAAAGGTGATCGCTTCATCGACGGCATTGATGCGATCGACGATGGCGCGATCGACGACCAGCACACCCGGAGTCCCCGCAAACAGATTGGCGCGGCCCGTGAAGGCTCGCTCGACATTGACGCCCTCGCCCGCCACCGCCCGCGCGATACTGGCCGCAGCGACGTCTTCGGACACATCACCGTCCTCGAGACGCACCACGACCACATCCTTGACCCCCGCGCCGGTCAGCGCTGCTACCTCATCGGGACCGATAGTGGTGCCCTTCTTGAGAACGAGCGAGCCCTGACGCAGTGTATGGACGGTCACGCCGCCAAGTGCATCCGCCGGACTGGCGGGACCGAACTTCATGGGTTGCTCACTTTGGACAATTCCGCGGGTATCGTCTTGGGCATGCGCAGTTCGGCGGTGATCTCGGCCATGATCGAGACCGCGATCTCCGATGGCGAAACAGCACCGATATTGAGACCGATCGGCGCCTTGATCCGCGCGAAGTCAGCCTCGCTGACGCCCTGCGCCTTCAGCCGGTCACCGCGCTTGGCGTGCGTCTTTCGCGAACCCAGCGCGCCGATATAGAAGCAGTTCTTCTCGAACGCGTGCAACAGCGCTGGATCATCGATCTTCGGATCATGGGTCACGGCGACGAAGGCTGTGTAGTGATCGATGTTGAGGCCCGGCAGCGCCTCATCCGGCCATTCGGCGATCAGCTTCACGTCCGGGAAACGCTCGGGGCTGGCAAAGGCCGTGCGCGGATCGACCACGGTGACGTCGTAATCCAGCGACCGCGCCAGCGGCGCCAGCGCCTGGCTGATATGGACGGCGCCGATGATCACGAGCCGCGCGGTCGGCGCATAGACGTTGAGAAACTGCTTCTTGCCGTCCACCTCGACCATCGCGCTCTTGCCCATGCGCAGCTGCTTCTCGAGCTCGGCATGCAGCGGATCAGCGCCGAAATCGGCGGCCTTCACCAGGCGTTGTGTTCCATCGGATATATCGGTGATCAAAATAACGGGGCGCCGAGCGGCGCGTTCCGTGTTCAGGGTGGCAAGTGTCTCGGCTTTCACGACTGGCCGACCTTCTCGACGAACACACGAATGGTGCCGCCGCAGGACAGACCAACATTCCAGGCGGTCTCGTCGGCAACGCCGAATTCGAGCAATTTGGGCTCGCCACTCGCAATCACATCGAGCGCCTCGGTGACCACGGCGCCTTCGACGCAACCGCCGGAAACCGAACCCAGGAAGGTGCCGTCGTCATTGATGACGAGATTCGAGCCTGCGGGGCGCGGCGCCGAACCCCAGGTCTCAACCACGGTGGCCAGCGCCACGCCGTGCCCGGCCTTCTGCCACGCCTCGGCAGCCTGCAGGATGTCTTCATCGCGATTGAGCATGGAAGCCTCTCTTAAGCTGCGGGCCGGATCAGGCTGCGGTGATGGACCGGGGGCGCCGATGACAGTGCCTTGATCAATCCGTCGATCGAACTCAAATTATGCACCGGGCGGAATTCGTCAACGTGCGGGAGCATCATTTTGATGCCCTGAGCCTTCGGCTCGAAGCCGTCGAAGCGTAATAGCGGGTTAAGCCAGATCAGCCGCCGGCAGGAGCGATGCAGCCGGTCCATCTCGAAGGCCAGCTGCAGAATCCGCTTCGCGCTCCAGCCCGTCCGAGATCAGCAGCACGATCGCCCCTTGGCCGAGCACGCGGCGTCCCCAGAGCTTGTTGAAGTTGTGCAGCGACGCGGAAATGCGCGTGCCGCCGGCCCAGTCTTCCACCGAAGCCGAGCACGAGGCAAGCGCCTCGTCGGGATCACGCGACCGCAGCGCCCGCGTCACATTGGTCAGCCGGGTGCCAAACAGAAAAACCGAGACACGCTTGCGGGCGTCCGTGATGGCATGAAGAAAGTGCAAGAACAGCCGGGTATATTCACTCATCGAGCCGGAAATATCGAGCAACGCGACAATCGGCGCCGGCTTGTCGATCAGGCCTAGCCTGCGGATATCGATGATGTCGCCGCCCGTGCGCAGGCTGCCACGCAGCGTGCGCCGCAGATCGAGCCGCGCGCCGTGCTTGTCCGGCTGGGTGCGGCGCGTGCGCAGTTCAGCCTGCGGCAACCGCATATTGGCGATCGCGCGCGTGACCTCAGCGATCTCCGCGGCGCTCATCTGCGCAAAATCCTTCTTCTGCAAAACCTCGCGGTCGGAGACCGACAGCCTGATCTCCTGTTCCTGCGGTGCCTCGCGCTCTTGGCCCTGCGCCGGCTGCGCCATCGCCTCCTGCACGCGGCGCGAGGCCGGCGGCGGCTTCCGCTTGGCATCGTCGGGCAGCGGCACCGAATCCAGCATCTGCTTCCATTCGTCGGCCGCACGGAAGAATAGATCGAAGGCTTGGGCAAACACCAGCGCATGCTCGTGGCGTTTGACGAAGATCGCTTCCAACGTCGTGAACACGTCGGCGCGCTTGCCGATCTCGATCATCTGCAAGGCATTCAGCGCATCGATCACCGCCCCCGGCCCGACCGGAAGCCCGGCAGCGCGGAGCGCACGCGCGAAGCCGATGACATTGTCGGCCATCTGGCCGGTCGGTGGGTTGAGATGGTCGATGGGCAAACCTAACTCCGTCGTTCCGGGGCGGTCGCGCCACTTGCGCGACCGAACCTCAGCCACTCCAATTGGAGTGGTGGGGAACCTCGATGTGTTCAACTACTTCGGGATTCCGGGTTCGGGTTCGGCTATCGCCGCCCGCGCCCCGGAATGACGAGTGTTAGTCGCTCGTCGCTTCCTTGATCACCTTGGCCAGCGCGTCGCCCTGCATGCGCTGGATGTCGTCCTGATACTTCAACAGCGCACCCAGCGTATCGCCCACCACCTGCGGCGTCAGCGAGCGGGCGTCGAGTTCAGTCAGCGCGGTCGCCCAATCCAGTGTTTCGGCAACGCCCGGCGACTTGTAGAAATCCTGATCGCGCAGTGCCTGCACGAATCTCACCACCTGCTGCGAGAGCTTTGCGGAGATGCCCGGCACCCGCGACTTGACGATGGCGAGTTCGCGCTCGGCGTTGGGATAGTCGACCCAGTGATACAGACAGCGCCGCTTCAGCGCGTCGTGAATCTCGCGGGTGCGGTTCGATGTGACGATGACGATCGGCGGCGCCGGCGCCTTGACCGTGCCGAGCTCGGGGATCGTCACCTGAAAGTCGCTGAGGATTTCGAGGAGATAGGCTTCGAACGCCTCGTCCGCACGATCGAGTTCGTCGATCAGGAGCACCGGCGCGCCGTTGACGTCCGGCTCGAGCGCCTGCAGCAGCGGACGCTTGATGAGATAGCGCTCAGCGAAGATGTCGCTGGATAGCTGATCGCGGTCGGTATCGCCGGCGGCTTCCGCCAGTCGGATTGCGATCATCTGCGAGGCGCTGTTCCACTCATAGACAGCGGACGAGACATCGAGACCTTCATAGCACTGCAGCCGGATCAGCTTGCGGCCAAGCGCGGCCGACAGCACCTTGGCGATCTCGGTCTTGCCGACGCCGGCCTCGCCTTCGAGAAACAGCGGCCGGCCCATTTTCAATGCCAGATAGGTAACTGTCGCCAGCGATCGCTCGGCGAGATAGCCGCGCGATGTCAGCAATTCCAGCATGCCATCGACGGAGGTGGGGAGCGCCGATGGCTTAGTCATGAGAGAACCAATCTGGAAAGGAACGGACCTGACAAATATCAGGCCCGGTTGTTGGCAGCTTCGACCGCACGCTTGGCCAGCACGCCGATCAGATGCGCGCGATATTCGGCGCTGCCATGGAGATCGCTGTTGAGGCCTTCGGCCGGCACCGTAAGCCCGTCCAGCGCCTTTGGCGAGAACCGCTTCTGCAACGCAGCCTCGAACGACTCGACACGGAACACGCCGTCCGAACCTGCACCGGTGACCGTGACCCGCACACCCGAGGGCAGCCGCGCCACGAACACACCGACCAGCGCATAGCGCGAGGCCTGGTTGCGGAATTTGATATAGGCCGCCTTCTTCGGCACCGGGAACGAGACCTTGGTGATGATCTCGTCAGCTTCGAGCGCCGTTGTGAACAGGCCCTGGAAGAACTCTTCCGGCTTCAGCTTGCGCTTGTTGGTGGTGATGGTGGCGCCGAGCGCCATTACGGCTGCGGGATAGTCCGCGGTCGGGTCGTTGTTGGCGAGCGAACCGCCAATGGTGCCCTTGTGACGCACAGCAGGATCGCCGATCAGGCCGGCGAGTTCGGCCAGTGCCGGAATGGCTTCGCCAACGATCGGAGAGGACGCGACAGCGGCATGCTTAGCCAGCGCGCCAATCACCAGTGAACGGCCCTTCATCTCGATGCCGTCGACACCCTCGATATGCGAGAGATCGATGATATGCGGCGGTGCCGCCAGACGCTGCTTCATGACCGGCACCAGCGTGTGGCCTCCGGCGATCAGCTTCGCGTCTTCGTTCTTGATGAGGAGATTGGCGGCCTGCCGCACGGTCGACGGACGATGATATTTGAATTCGTACATGGGTGGGGATCCCTGATTCGCGGTGCGCGATTATCGTTGTGCGTCGTTATGCGAGATCGGACTTCGCCATCGCCTTGGCGCCGGCTGCGATCGACGCCACGATGTTCTGATAACCGGTGCAGCGGCAGAGATTGCCTTCAAGCTCTTCGCGGATCAGATGATCGCTGAGATCATGCCCCTTGCGATGCACGAGATCGACCGCGGTCATGATCATGCCCGGGGTGCAAAAGCCGCACTGCAGGCCATGATGCTCGCGAAACGCTTCCTGCATCGGATGCAGCGGCGCGCCATCGGCTGCGAGACCTTCGATGGTTTTAACCTCGTGACCGTCGGCCATGACAGCGAGCGTGGTGCAGGACTTCACGGCCTTGCCGTCGAGATGCACAACGCAGGCGCCGCATTGCGACGTGTCGCAACCCACATGGGTGCCGGTGAGCCGCAGATTCTCACGCAGAAACTGCACCAGCAATGTGCGCGGATCGATATTGCCGGTGACGGGATTGCCGTTCACGATCATCGAGATTTTGGCCATATGCACTCTCTTGGTCCGCGTCCCATTGCGTGGCGACACGGTCATTAAAATCATTCCAAATGCATAATATGGCCCATCCCGGCAATGAGCAACCTCAAGTCGGGACGGTCTCCGGTGTGTTTTTCTGCGGTATCAAACATACTTGATCGCCGCTATCAGACGCTCCGGGCCTTAGCCCTGAACAGCCTTGGCGAAGTTCGCGAAGAACTCGTCGGCGATCTTCTTGGCCGAACCGTTGATCAGGCGCTGACCGAGCTGGGCCAGCTTGCCGCCGATCTGGGCTTCCACATTGTAGGTCAGGAGTGTGCCGCCGTCCTTGTCGGTCAGACCGACGACAGCGCCGCCCTTGGCAAAGCCGGCCACGCCGCCCTCGCCCTCACCGGTGATCTTATAGCCGTTGGGCGGATCGAGATCGCTCAGTGTGACCTTGCCCTTGAAGCGGGCGGAGACCGGGCCGACCTTGATCTTGGCCGTGGCGCGGAAGCCGCCTTCCTCTGTGGTCTCGAGCTCCTCACAGCCCGGGATGCAGGCCTTCAGCACTGCGGGGTCGTTGAGCTTTCCCCATACCACTTCGCGGGGCGCGGCAAGCTGGACTTCACCGCTCATCGTCATGGCCATGGGTCTGTCTCCTGAATTTGTCGCCGTCCGGAATTGAGGCTGTCATCCCCAAGGGATTGAACCCTCAATCCCAAGTAATGCACGGACGGCGCAAAGGAAAGACCGTCCGGCGGGATGGGGCGATGCCTATTCGCAGTGCAACAGGCCACCGCGGCAAGAAGATTGCGGGGGATTGGCAGACTCTCGCCGGAATGGTTAGGTCCCGCACAGATGAGCACATCCCTGTCCCCTCTGCTGGCACCCTTGTTGTCGAGCACCGCGATGCGTGCGGTTTGCGATGATACCGCCCATTTGCAGCATATGCTGGACTTCGAAGCCGCACTGGCGCGGGCCGAGGCCGCAGTCGGGGTGATTCCCGCCAGCGCCGTGACGGCCATCGAGGCCGCCTGCAAAGCTGACCAGTTCGATCTGGCTGCCCTGGCCGATGCAGCGACGCGTTCCGGCAATCTCGCCATCCCGCTGGTCAAGACGCTCACCGCCAAAGTGGCGAAGGCCGATGCCGAGGCTGCGCGCTACGTGCATTGGGGCGCCACCAGTCAGGACGTCATCGACAGCGCAACCATGCTCGGCCTGCGCGCCGCCATTGACGCTCTGCTCGCGGATCTCGATCGCGCCATCGCCGGCTTCGCAGCCCTGGCGATCAAGCACCGCAACACCGCCGTGGTCGCCCGCACCTGGTTGCAGCACGCGCTGCCGATGCCATTCGGGCTGAAGCTCGCCGAATATGCTTCGGCGCTGCATCGTTCGCGCTTGCGGCTGAAGCGATTGCGCGCCGAAGGCCTCGCACTGCAATTCGGCGGCGCCGCCGGCACGCTGGCTGCGCTCGGCGACAAGGGCCTCGTCGTTGCAGAGCAACTCGCCAAGGAATTGCAGCTGCCGTTGCCCGATGCGCCGTGGCACACCCATCGCGACCGGATCGCCGAAGTGGCTTCCGTGTTGGCGATCCTGTCCGGCAGTTGCGGCAAGATCGCCCGTGACGTCTCGCTGATGATGCAGACGGATGTCGGCGAAGCGTTCGAGCCGTCCGGCGAAGGCCGAGGCGGCTCCTCGACAATGCCGCACAAGCGCAATCCCGTGGCGTCGGCCTCCGCGCTTGGCGCCGCGACCATGGCGCCGAATCTCGCTGCAACGATCTTTGCCGCTCAGATCCAGGATCACGAACGCAGCGCAGGACCGTGGCACGCGGAATGGCCGACGCTGCCGACATTGCTGCTGGTGACATCGGGCGCTCTTGCCGCCATCGTCGATATTGCCGAAGGGCTCGAGATCAATGCCGAGCGGATGCTGCAGAACCTCGATACGACGCACGGCCTCATCATGGCCGAAGCCGTGACCTTTGCGCTCGCCGAAAAGCTCGGCAAGAGCGACGCCCATCATCTGGTCGAAGCCGCCACCAAGCGCGCCGTCGCCGAGAAGAAACATCTGCGCGATGTGCTCACGGCCGATCCCAAGGTCAGCGTGCAACTTAGCGCTGCCGCGATCGCCAAACTGTTCGAGCCGATGGACTATCAGGGCGTCTCGCAAGCCCTCATCGACCGCCAGCTCGCCTCACTCAGTTAAGAAGAAACTCGGGAGACACACCATGCCCATGATCGACGCCGACGGCTGCCTGCTGAATGTCTCCGTGGAGGGCCGCGACAGCGGGCCAACGCTGATGATGTCGAATTCGCTCGGCTGCACCATGGCGATGTGGGAGCCGCAGATGCCGGCGCTGACAAAGCTGTTTCGTGTGATCCGCTACGATCGGCGCGGCCACGGCAAATCCGGCATGAACGGCCCGACCTCGATGGAGCGCTATGGCAAGGACGTGCTGGCGATCCTCGACGACCTCAACATCGATAAGGTGCATTGGTGCGGGTTGTCGATGGGCGGCATGATCGGCCAGTGGCTCGGCGCCAACGCGCCTGAGCGTTTCAACAAGATCATCCTGGCCAACACCAGCTGCTACTATCCGGATCCGACAAACTGGCACAACCGCATCAAGGCGGTGCGTGAGGATGGCCTCGCCGCTGTGGCCGATGCCGTCATCGGCGGCTGGCTCACCACCGACTTCCGCGAGCGCGAGCCCGAGACCACCGCGAAGATGAAGGCGATGTTGATCGCCTCACCGGTCGAAGGCTATCTTGCTGCCTGCGAGGCGCTGAGCACGCTCGATCAGCGCGCGCTGCTGCCCAAGATCAAGAGCCCAACGCTGGTGATCGCCGGCCGTCAGGACAACGCAACACCGGTTGCGGCTGGCGAACTGATCCGCAGCAACATCCCCGGCGCCAGCATGACGCTCCTGGACGCCGCACACATCTCGAACGTCGAACAGCCCTACGCCTTCACTGACGCCGTCGTTGGCTTCCTGACGCAGCGCTGAACGGAGACCTAAGATGGACGAGCAACAGCGCGCCGCCGAAGGCACCGCAAAACGCCGCAAGGTTCTCGGCAATGCCTGGGTCGACAAATCGGCCGCCGGCAAGAACGCATTCAATGCGGATTTTCTCGACCTGATCAGCCGCTACGCCTGGGGCGAGATCTGGACGCGACCGCATTTCGACGACCGCACGCGCCGCATATTGGTGATCGGCACCATGCTGGCGCTCGGCCAGTGGGACGAATTTCGCATGCATGTGCGCGCCGCTCTCACCGAAGGTGGCTTCACACCTGACGACATCAAGGAAATCCTGTTGCAGCAGGCGATCTATTGCGGCGTCCCGGCGGCCAATCACGCCACCAAGGAAGCCGGCGCGATCATCAAAGAGCTCGGGCTGGCCATTTAGGCGACCTTTTATTTAGGCAACCTTCTGTAAAAGCTCCGCGTCGTTGGCTGCCTTGCCCGGCTGACCGGGGTCAAGCTCTTGCGCCGCACCGCGGCGTAATGGCGGCTCGATCGCCATCAACACCGCGGTGCCCAGCAGCAGCAGCAATTCTGTGATGTGCAGCCGCATGGCGACGATCTCGCCGACCTTCGATGCCATGATCATGCTGGCGAACGAAATCGTGCCGCCGATGCCAAGCGCCATCATCAACGCCTCGTCGCAGCCGCCCGTCTTGCGGATTTTCGGCCGTGTGATGAACACCAGGAATACCGTGAAGAAAGCAACCACCGTCAGCTTGCCGACGGCGAGCAGCCACGCATAGCGCACCGTGCCCATGCTGGAAAATTGCATGTAGTCGCTGAGAAACAGCGCCAGTGAAATATTGGGGCGCTCATAGAAGCCCTGGATCGGCGAGACCATGATGCGGAACGCGAAGATCGTCCAGGTCGGGATGAAATAGCAGGCGATCAGCGCGCCGGTGAATGTGCTGATCCGCCAAGTCTGAAACGTACCAGTCTGAAACGTGCCACCCTGGAGAGTTCGAACCTGATGGGCTCCGGTCTGGTCTGCGCTGCTCTGGTCCATGACGTCGTCCACCGCTCTGCCGGCGACTCGCAGGAGGCGCGCGCCTGCGCCGACGTAACGCCCGTTCAATCAGACGGACAACGTAAACCAATTGGTAACCTTAATTCGAGAATGGACGGGATAACGGCCGGGAGATACGATCAGAACTTGGCAAACGAAAAGCCCCGCCTTTCGACGGGGCCTTCCACATGGGTCACTGAATGACCCAAATCTCGATTGATGCCCGTCTGACGGCCTATCTCTGGCCCTGCCGGTGGTCCGGGTCCTGCTCATGGCCGGGTTTCATTCCACCGCCCTGCTGCTGGCCGGGCTTCTGGCCCTGCTGCCCCGGGTTCTGGCTCTGCTGGCCTGGCTTCTGCTGACCGGGCTTTTGCTGGTTCTGATTGGACATTCTTCAATCTCCTTTGTTGAACCATTCAACGCCCGACAACGTGCAGCCGCGATCTTCGTTTCGGTTCCCGCGTGATGATTGCAAGGCCGTTGCACGGCGCAACTGTGACACCGGAACAGCCGCGAATGAGGCGCGGATTTGTGTGCGCTGCGGCGCAAGATAAAGGGAGGTAAATCGCCGCGAAAAACAGCATGTACAGGCTACTTTAGCCGCACCGCCCCCTGTTGCCGCCTCCAATGGCCGCTGTTAGAAAACGATACAACGACGCAATGATCCGGCTGCCGGATCATGGTGGCGCCTCACTCGAATTCGGCAGCGCATGGATTATTTCGCCCAGCAACTGATCAACGGTCTCGTGCTCGGCTCCATCTATGGCCTGATCGCGATCGGCTACACGATGGTCTACGGCATCGTCGGCATGATCAATTTCGCCCATGGCGATATCTTCATGATCGGCGGCTTCATCGCGCTGATCACCTTTCTCATTCTCGTCTCGATCGGCCTTACCGCGGTGCCGGTAATCCTGCTGCTGGTGCTGCTTGTCTCGATGGCGATCACCTCGCTCTATGGCTGGACGATCGAGCGCATCGCCTATCGTCCCCTGCGCCACTCCTTCCGCCTCGCACCGATGCTGTCGGCGATCGGCATGTCTTTCGTGCTGACCAATTTCTCGCAGGTCGCACAGGGCGCCCGCGTCAAGCCGGTGCCGCCGATCATCACCGGCGGCTACACGCTGCATGAAGGCGCCGACGGTTTTGTGGTGCGCCTCTCCAATATCCAGATCATCGTGGTCATCACCACCATCGTGCTGCTGGCGCTGTTCACCTGGCTGGTCGCGCGCACGCGCCTCGGCCGCGACATGCGCGCGTGCGAGCAGGACCAGACCATGGCGTCATTGCTCGGCGTCGATGTGGACCGCACCATCTCCATGACCTTCGTGATCGGCGCAGCCTTGGCTGCGGTCGCGGGCATGATGTACCTGCTCTATTACGGCCTCGTGGATTTCTTCATGGGCTTCGTCGCCGGCATCAAGGCCTTCACCGCCGCCGTGCTCGGCGGCATCGGCTCGCTGCCCGGCGCGATGCTCGGCGGCTTGCTGATCGGCCTGATCGAGACATTATGGGCTGCCTACTTCTCCACCGAATACAAAGATGTCGCCGCCTTTTCGATTCTGATCGTGGTGCTGATCTTCCTGCCGACCGGCCTGCTCGGCCGTCCCGAAGTCGAAAAAGTCTGACGGGATCCAAGTGGCAGCAAACGCATCACAAGCTAAGACTGCCCGCGGGCCGGACGCCGCATTCATCCTGAAGAAGGCCGTGATCTCCGCGCTGGTCGCGCTGGTGCTATTTTCGCTGATGATCGGCATCCGCACCGAAGCCGGCTCCGACGGGCAACTGACCTGGTGGACCCGCTTCGGCGATCTCGCCGCCATGGTCGCCGTGGTGTTCGGCGGCAGTATCGTCATGGAGCTGCTGCGCCGCTGGTGGGGACCGGTGGGTACTGTGCGCGTGGTGCCGCCTTCGGCAACCAAGGCATTCTCCTTCGCCGGCCGTGCGCTGGTGCCGGCGCTGTTGATCTTCACCTTCCTCGTCCCGGTGATCTTCTACGACGAGCGTTACATCCTCGATCTCGGCATTCTCGTGCTGACTTACGTGATGCTCGGCTGGGGCCTCAATGTGGTTGTCGGCCTCGCCGGCCTGCTCGATCTCGGCTATGTCGCCTTCTATGCCGTCGGCGCCTATTCCTACGCGCTGCTGGCCACCAATTTCGGCCTGTCGTTCTGGATCTGCCTGCCACTCGCCGGTATCCTCGCTGCGTTCTTCGGCGTGCTGCTCGGCTTTCCAGTACTGCGGCTGCGCGGCGACTACCTCGCGATCGTTACCCTGGCCTTCGGCGAGATCATCCGCCTCGTCATCATCAACTGGCAGACCCTCACCGGTGGCCCCAACGGCATCTCCGGCATTCCGCGTCCCACGATGTTCGGCATTCCGCTGACGCCCGGCGATGACGGCCTCGCTGCCCGCCTTGACATCGAGTTCTCACCGACTCACCGCATCGTCTTCCTGTTCTATCTGATCCTCGCCCTCGCACTGCTCACCAACTGGGTCACCATCCGCCTGCGCCGCCTGCCGATCGGCCGCGCCTGGGAAGCACTGCGCGAGGACGAGGTTGCCTGCCGTGCGCTCGGCATCAATACGACGACGACGAAGCTCACCGCCTTCGCCACCGGCGCCATGTTCGGCGGCTTCGCCGGCGCGTTCTTTGCGACCCGCCAGGGTTTCATCAGCCCGGAATCGTTCACCTTCCACGAGTCGGCGCTGGTACTGGCCATCGTCGTGCTCGGCGGCATGGGCTCGCAGCTCGGCGTGGCGCTCGCAGCGCTCGCGATGATCGGCGGCTTCGAACTGTTCCGTGGGCTCGAGCAATTCCGCATGCTCGTGTTCGGCGGCGCCATGGTGCTGCTGATGATCTGGCGCCCGCGCGGCCTGATCGGCCACCGCGCTCCCACCGTCTTTCTCGAACGCAATACGGCAATCTCATCCGACCTCGTCAAAGAGGGGCACGGATGAACATCAACGACATCCTCAGCGTTGAAAATCTGACGATGCGCTTCGGTGGCATCGTCGCCGTCAACGATCTCAGTTTCTCGGCCGAGCGCGGCAAGATCACCGCGCTGATCGGCCCCAACGGCGCCGGCAAGACCACCGTCTTCAATTGCATCACCGGCTTCTACAAGCCGACATCCGGCACCATCAAGCTGCGCCACAGCGATGGTGAATGGCGGCTGGAGCGGCTGAACGACTTCCGCATCTCGAAGATCGCCAAGGTCGCGCGCACCTTCCAGAATATCCGGCTGTTTCCCGGGATGACCGCACTGGAAAACCTGATGGTGGCGCAGCACAACACGCTGATGCGCGCTTCGGGCTTCACTCTTCTCGGCCTGTTCGGCGTGCCCAGCTATCGCGCCGCTGAAAAGGCCGCCATCGACCTCGCGCGCTATTGGCTTGATCAGATCGGCCTGCTGGAGCGCGCCGACGATGCCGCCGGCAACCTGCCCTACGGCGACCAACGTCGCTTGGAGATCGCGCGCGCGATGTGTACCGAGCCGGCGCTGCTCTGCCTCGACGAACCCGCTGCCGGCCTCAACGCGCGGGAGAGCGCGGCGCTCAATGAGCTGCTGCTGAAGATCCGCGCCGAGCATGGCACCTCGATCCTGCTCATCGAGCATGACATGTCCGTCGTGATGCAGATCTCCGACCATATCAACGTGCTCGATTACGGCGTGAAGATCGCCGACGGCACGCCGCAGCAAATTCGCGACAATCCCAAAGTCATCGCCGCCTATCTCGGCGCGGATGAAGAGGAAGCCATTGCGGTGATGGAGGGCGAGACGTGAGCACCGCCCCCATGCTCGCCATCGCCGGTCTGCACGCATCCTATGGCAAGATCGAAGCGCTGAAAGGCGTCGATCTCGACATCAAGTGCGGCGAGATCGTTGCGCTGATCGGCGCCAACGGCGCGGGCAAATCAACATTGATGATGACCATCTTCGGCAAGCCCCGCGCCCGCGCCGGCGCAATCGTCTATGACGGCATTGATATCACCGGCCTGCCGACCCACGAGATCGCTCGCATGCGCATCGCGCAATCACCCGAAGGCCGCCGGATTTTCCCGCGCATGAGCGTCGCGGAAAATCTGCAGATGGGCGCCGACGTCAATGAGAGCACGCCGGCCGAACGCGCTGAAAGCCTCGACAAGGTGTTGACGCTGTTTCCGCGCCTCAAGGAGCGCATGACCCAGCGCGGCGGCACGCTGTCCGGCGGCGAGCAGCAGATGCTGGCCATCGGCCGCGCACTGATGAGCCGCCCGCGCCTGCTGCTGCTCGACGAGCCGTCGCTGGGTCTGGCCCCGCTGATCGCCAAGCAGATTTTCGATGCAATCCGCGTGCTCAACAAGCAGGATGGACTGACGGTCCTGATCGTCGAGCAAAACGCCAATCACGCGCTGCGTCTGGCCCACCGCGGCTACGTCATGGTCAACGGGTTGATCACCCTGTCGGGCAGCGGCGCCGAATTGCTGAAGGCCCCGGAAATCCGCTCCGCCTATCTCGAAGGCGGCCGGCACGGCTGACGGATCGATATCCTTCATCGCGTGACGATCGAACACGAAGGGCGATGCAAACAATCGACACTATTCTGAAGGTAGAATGATGCGCCAATCGCGATTCCGTCACGGCGTCGCGTTTGTCTGCATTCGAACGGAACACGGGGACTTCCTATGAAATTCATCAAACTCATCGGCCTGACGGCGGGTGCTTCGATTGCGCTGGCATCCGTTGCACTGGCACAGGATATTCCTGTCGCCGTCGCATCATCGATGACCGGCAGCGAATCCGCCTTCGGCCGCCAGTTCAAGAATGGCGCCGAACTCGCTGTCGCCGATATCAACGCCGCCGGCGGTCTGTTGAACAAGAAGCTGGCGCTGCAGGTCGGTGATGACGCCTGCGATCCCAAGCAGGCACGCTCGATTGCGGAGAAATTCGCCAGCGCGCGCATTCCGTTCGTCGCCGGTCACTATTGTTCGTCGTCGTCAATCCCGGCGTCGGAAGCCTATGCCGACGGCAATGTGCTGCAGATCTCGCCGGGCTCGACCAATCCGCTATTCACCGAACGCAAGCTCGCCAATGTGCTGCGCGTCTGCGGCCGCGACGATCAGCAGGGTTTTGTCGCCGGCGAGTACATTGCCAAGACCTACAAGGGCAAGAATATCGCGATCCTGAACGACAAGACGACCTATGGAAAAGGCCTCGCCGACGAGACCAGGAAGGCGCTGAACAAGGCCGGCGTCACCGAGAAGATGTTCGAGAGCTACAACAAGGGCGACAAGGATTTTAATGCTATCGTGTCGCGCCTGAAGCGCGACAACATCGATCTGGTTTACGTGGGCGGCTATCACCAGGAAGCCGGCCTCATCGTGCGCCAGATGCGCGACCAGGGCCTCAAGACGGTGCTGATGGCGGGCGACGCTATCAACGACAAGGAGTTCGCCTCCATCACCGGCCCGGCTGCGGAAGGCACGCTGTTCACCTTCGGCCCCGACCCGCGCAACAAGCCGACCGCCAAGGCGATCGTTGACCGCTTCAAGGCCAAGAACATCGATCCCGAGGGCTACACGCTCTACACCTATGCCGCATTCCAGGTCTGGTCGCAGGCCGTCGCCAAGGCCGGCACCACCGACACCAGGAAGGTGATGGACACGATCAAGGCCGGCGAATGGGACACCGTGCTCGGCAAGCTGGCCTTCGACGCCAAGGGTGACATCAAGGCGATCGACTATGTCGTCTACAAGTGGGACGCCAAGGGCGACTACGCCGAACTGAAGCAGTAAGCCTGCCGGCCGCGCCTCTCATAGCGAGAGGTGCGGCTCGCCTCACGTCATGATGTCGATGCGGAGCCGACGTGACGCGACTGCCCACACCAGGGCGGTTTCGGCATCTTTTTTGATCCGCCGGCGCGGGCTCGCACAGCGAAAGCTCTTGCGACGACCTGCCGCAGCCGGACTCACAGGCTGGCTGTTTGCGGCCGAAAATTGCCGATGACTCGGCATCAAAATAAGTTGAGAATGATCCTATCGTTCGGGCGGCCGGATTGCGTTTGTGGCCGAAAACTCTTTGCGAGGATCATCCCCATGAAACCATTGAATGTGATCGGCCTGGCCTTTGCCGCGTCGCTGCTCTCAACCGCAGCTTTTGCACAGGACATCAACGTCGCGGTCGCCGGCCCGATGACCGGCGGCGAATCGGCCTTCGGCCGCCAGATGAAGAACGGCGCCGACCAGGCCGTGGCCGATCTCAACGCCGCTGGAGGCGTGCTCGGCAAGAAGCTGGCGCTGCAGGTCGGTGACGATGCCTGCGATCCCAAACAGGCCCGTTCCATCGCCGAGAAGTTCGCAAGCTCCAAGGTGCCGTTCGTTGCCGGCCATTTCTGCTCGTCGTCGTCGATCCCGGCGTCCGAAGCCTATGCCGACGGCAACGTGCTGCAGATCACGCCGGCTTCGACCAACCCGCTGTTCACCGAACGCAAGCTCGCCAATGTGCTGCGCGTTTGCGGCCGTGACGACCAGCAAGGTCTCGTTGCTGCCGACTACATTGCCAAGAACTTCAAGGGCAAGAACGTCGCGATCCTCAACGACAAGACCACTTACGGCAAGGGTCTCGCCGACGAGACCAAGAAGGCGCTCAACAAGGCCGGTTTCACCGAAAAGATGTTCGAGAGCTACAACAAGGGCGACAAGGATTTTAACTCGATCGTCTCGCGGCTGAAACGCGATAATATCGATCTGGTTTACGTGGGCGGCTATCATCAGGAAGCCGGTCTCATTCTGCGCCAGATGCGCGACCAAGGCCTTAAGACCATATTGATGGCCGGCGATGCCATGAACGACAAGGAATTCGCCTCCATCACCGGTCCGGCCGCAGAAGGCACGCTGTTCACCTTCGGACCCGATCCGCGCAACAAGCCGACCGCGAAGGCGATCGTCGAGAAGTTCAAGGCCAAGAACATCGATCCCGAAGGCTACACGCTCTACACCTATGCAGCGTTCCAGGTCTGGTCGCAGGCCGTTGCCAAGGCCGGCTCCACCGACACCAAGAAGGTGATGGATGTGATCAAGGCCGGCGAATGGGACACCGTGCTCGGCAAGATGGCGTTTGACGCCAAGGGCGACATCAAGGCGATCGACTATGTCGTCTACAAGTGGGACGCCAAGGGCAACTACACCCAGATCGACGCGAAGGGAACCTGAGGCGCTTTCTAACCTCTCCCCGCCCCGGCGAAGTGAAGCTTCGCCAGGCGGGGCGAGGTAGAGAAAGCCTCACCCGAAATTCTGCAACACTGGAAACGTCTCCAGCAGCCAGATGCCGGCATTGGACACCATGCTGGCCGGAGTCCAGACTGATCTAGCTGTGCCGCGCAGGATGATCGCGGCATCCATCCAGAAACAGCCTGACGGCGGCAGTGACACGCTCGCGCAGCTCCTTCTCCGATTTGACGATCTTGCCGCTGAGGACCATGGCTCGCACAGGGCCATCGGCCACCGCGTAGACGAACTGCTCGGCGATGAAGCTGGCATCCCCTGATCGTATCTGTCCGTCGCGCATGGCGTTGGTGAAAATGCCGGCGATCTGCTCTCGCACGTGAAGGCCAGTCCCGTGATAGGCAGACGCCAGCTCCGGAAATTGATGTGCTTCGGCCATCACCAGCCGTTCCAGCGCAATGGCCGCCGGCGCGAGTGCGCGCTTTGAAAGCTCCAGTCCGAGTTTGACCAGGGTCGCTTCGATCGGACCATCGCGATTGGAGTCAGTGACGGCCGGCTTGAGAAGATCATTCGTCCCCTTCCGGATCACCGCCGCATACAGCGCCTCCTTGGAGGCAAAGCGGGCATAGAAGGTCTGCTTCGAGATCCGCGCTGTCGCCGCGATCAGATCGACGCTGATCGCCTCGAAACTCGACTCCAGGAAGAGTCCTCTCGCCACCTCGACGATGTGGTCGGTAATGCGCCCGGCCTGTTCCTTCGTCGGCCGCCCGCTGCTTCGTGGCGCGGCTTTGCTCGGCTTGGCCTTGGCAACAGTCATCTTGGCTTTCTCTCCGGGCATTCTCTGCGCGCTTCCCGACTGCTTTTACCACCCGGCCCGCGCAATCGATCATTCGATTTCACCGCATATAGGCTTGCGACAGCGCACGGTAGAGTATAAATAGTACGGCATCGTTTGATTAATCTTATAGAGGTAACGAAAGAGCGGCAGCCCTCGCGGGAATACGGGCTCCAGCGCTTTCGTGATCCGAGGACCAGATATGAGACAGATGACATTGGCTTCCCGAATAGTTGTGCGTGCCGTTATCGCCGTAAGCCAGATGGCTCTCGTCAGCCCCGTCGCGGCAGCACCAGCCGATCCGAGCGGCACATGGCTCACAGAAGATGGCCGCGCGCGCATACGCATTGAACGCTGCGGATCGAAGCTGGAGCAGATTTGCGGCTATATCGTCTGGGCCAAAGAGCCCAACGACGCGAATGGGCAACCACTCAAAGACCTGAACAATCCGGACAAGACGAAGCAATCCCGACCCGTTCTCGGTCACCAATTGATCATGGGCCTGAAGCTCAACCCGGCGGGGCGCTTTGAAGGCCAGATCTACAATGCAGAGAACGGCAAATCCTACGAGATTTCGCTGTGGCGTGAGGCGATCGACCTGAAGGTCAAGGGCTGCATGATGTCGATTTTCTGCGCCACGCAGACCTGGACTCAAACCACGAATGCCTTGCCCGGACAGTTGGTGGGCATGACAGGCGATCCGAACGGCCCCAAGGCCGATAAAGAGTGGATGCAGACGGCCCAGGCGAAGCCGCCAACCACGACACGACCCAGCAAATAGCAGCTGCGGAGCTTCCGATACCACGTCGTATCGGTGCGGCCGCCTTCATTCACGTTGATCCCAAATATCGAAACTGGAGTTTGAGATGTACACACTCTCGCGGGTGGACCGTCTGGCGGTCCTCGCGCTCTGCGCTGCCTTGGCGGGATGCGCAAGTATAGCACCGGTGCCCTATTCGGATGTCGCTTCGTCGTCCCAACTGGCACCGAATCCGTCCGATACGTCGGGACGTATTCCGTATCGCTACTCCACCACTGTAGATTGGCGCTCCTACAACAAGGTCATCATCGAACCGATCGTGATTTATCGGGGCGTGGATCAGCAATTCGGCGACATGACCGAAGAAGACAAGGCATCGCTTGCCCGCACGATGCAGGCGCGGTTCGCGGAGAAGCTGGGCAGCCGCTTCGCGCTCGCAAATCAGCGGGGGCCAAATACACTACGTGTGAGGCTGACCCTGACTGGCGCCGTCAAGACCACGCCGGTGCTCGGCACCTTGTCGCGGATCGACGTCGGAGGCCTCGTCTACAACGGCGTGCAAGCCGCCCGCGACGGCGAGGGATCGATGACGGGCTCTGTCATCTATGCCGTCGAGATCTTCGATGCCGCGACGTCCCGCCTGCTTAGCGCATTCGTCACCAAGCAATATCCGAAGCCGACCAACATCAAGGCAACCGTCGGACCGCTGACGGCGGCAGAAACCGGGATCGACCAGGGCGCAGATGCGCTGATTGCACAAATGAGATGATGCCACGTCGTATCGGCTTCGTCCCCGTCGCTTGATCAGAACAGCGGTGCACGGGAACACGATTTCATCTGCTACCAACAAACCGTTGGGTCTCGATAACGACGACATGCCAATGACCAAGAGCCAGCCTCGCAGCCTGGCTCTTGGTCAGATCACGGCTCGATGCAGATTGACAACGATCAGCCATGGATCAGCTTGAACAGGTCAGAAATGATAGTTCACACCGACGGTGATCGTTTGGAATTTCTGGGTGCGATCCGGCAAGTCATCCTTTTTGAGGTTCCTGTAGAGATCGGTGTAGAGATATTCGACCTTGGCCGACCAGTTCTGCCGAAAAGCCCATTCAACGCCGCCACCAGCGGTCCAGCCAATGCGCATCTTGTCGATCCCTGAGTCCTTCACCTCTCCGAAAGCCATGCCGCCGGTGCCGTAGACGAGCAGATGTGAATCCATGAACGTGACGCCCGCACGACCGCGGCCGGTCCCGTAGAACGGCAAACTCACTTCGTTGATGCCATTGCGGCTCGTCTTGAGACCCGAAGCCATGAAGTCGTTTTCGATGCCGACCACGAACCGCGACGAGACCTGATAGTTGTAGCCGACCTGAAGGCCGCCAACTACGCCATCGGCCTTGCCGCCGCTCGTTCCCAGATAGCTGTTGAAAGCGTCAGTACCGCTGAAACCGCCGCCCACACTGGCGCCGGCGTAGAAGCCGGTCCACGAAAAGGCTGCCGGCAGCGCCGGCGCATAAACCGGATCGGCCTTGCGATACGGCAGATCCGCCGCATGCACGGCGCCCGCAGCAAGGGCAACCGCCAGGACCAAAGCAGAAGTCGTCTTCCAGTTGTTTATCGAATTTTCGAGGGTCATGGACCCGGTCTCCCCACATTGCTGATCACCCAAGCTCGAAAATGACCGCCGGCCATTAATCAAACTATATCGTACCATTAATCTCGACCGTCTGAGACTGCAAGCCGAAATGCAAGGCATCGGGTGATCGAAGCGCACTCGGTCGAAGGTCACGTCGTCAGCCCTGCTGGGCGCCGAAGCCGCCCAATGCATCTCGATGGATTAGACGAGACATCGCTTCCCGATCACCGCGCACCCATGCGCGACGCATAAGGCTGACGCCGACGGCGCGGCCACGAACATGCCGGAGCTGGACACGCTGTCGGCATTCGATATCGGGGATCTGGTCTATAATGGCGCGGGACGCCGTGATGGCGAGACAGCGATGACAGGTTCGGCGATTGATGCGCCTAGCCGAAATTCTGCAGTGCGGGAAACGTCTCAAGCAGCCAGATGCTGGCATTCGAGACGGCACCGGTGAGAAACGCGATGCCGGTGATCACCATCAGCACGCCCATGGCGCGCTCGACATGGACGAGATGTTTCTTCATGCGCGCGAACACGCTGGAGAATTGCTCCACCATGAAGGCCGCAATCAGGAACGGGATGCCGAGGCCGAGGGAATAAACCGCGAGCAGCCCTGCGCCCTTGGTCACCGTTGCTTCTGCCGCCGCCACCGACAGGATCGCCGCAAGGATAGGTCCGATGCACGGCGTCCAGCCAAACGCAAAAGCCAGCCCCATCACATAGGCGCCCCACAGTCCCACGGGCCTTGGCATGCTCAGACGTCCCTCGCGCATCAACAGCCCGATGCGCGTCAGGCCAAGAAAATGCAGACCCATCAGGATGATCAGGATGCCGGCAACGATTGACAGTTCCGCCGCATAGGAGCGGATCACGCTGCCAACCAGGCTGGCGCTGGCGCCGAGCGCCACGAACACCGTGGAGAAGCCCAGCACAAACATGCCAGCCGAGATCATCACCGCACGCTTCGAGGCCGCTTCCTGCTCGTCATCGGCAATATGCTCGATGGTCGCGCCCGTGAGATAGATGAGATAGGGCGGCACCAGCGGCAGCACGCAGGGCGACAGGAATGAGACAATGCCGGCAATCAATGCGGCGGGGATCGTGACATCGGAGATCATGCGGCTAGATGCACTGCTGACATGACGGGATGCAAGCGGGATGGATCAAATGCCCGCCACTTCCGGCTGTTGTGATCGTGCGTGATCGGTTGACCGGGCAGCCCTGCTGCGGTCTGGTCGGGCCAAGAGGGAACCGCCATGAAGAACCTGCTCACCGATATCGCCGGCGTTCGCGTCGGCCACGCGGACGACGCCCAACTGGCCTCCGGCGTCACCGCCATCCTGTTCGACAAGCCGGCCGTGGCCTCCGTGGACATCCGCGGCGGCGGACCCGGCACGCGCGAAAGCGCCCTGCTCGATCCTGTGAACACTGTGGACGCCATCCACGGCCTCGCGCTGGCCGGCGGCTCGGCCTTCGGGCTCGAAGCCGGCGGCGGCGTGCAGGCCTGGCTCGCCGAACAGGGCCGCGGCTACCAGATCGGCAATGCCGTCATCCCCATCGTGCCCGGCGCGATCCTGTTCGACCTGCTCAATGGCGGCGACAAAGCCTGGGGCCGCTTTCCGCCCTATCGCGATCTCGGCTATGCCGCCGCGGCAGCAGCCAGCGATGACTTCAAGCTCGGCAGCGTCGGCGCGGGGCTTGGCGCCACGACAGTCAACTATAAAGGCGGCCTCGGTTCGGCCTCCGCCGTCACGCCGTCGGGCGTACGCGTTGCCGCACTCGCTGCGGTCAATGCGGTCGGCAGTGTCACGATCGGCGATGGCCCACACTTCTGGGCGGCGCCCTTCGAAGTCGGCAACGAGTTCGGCGGACACGGCATGCCGAACAAGTTGAAACCCGAGATGCTGGCGATGCGTATCAAGGGCGGACCGGCAGCAACGTCGATCGAGAACACGACACTTGCCGTCGTTGTTACCGACGCGATCCTGACCAAGGCGCAGGCACGGCGTCTCGCCATGATGGCGCAGACCGGATTTGCGCGCGCGATCTATCCAGTACACGCGCCGCTCGATGGCGACATCGTGTTTGCGGCCGCGACGGGCGAGAAGCCGATCGATCCGCTGGTGGGTTTGACCGAACTCGGCATGATCGCGGGTAATGTGATCGCCCGCGCCATCGCGCGCGGCGTGTATGAAGCGACGGCGCTCCCGTTTGCCGGCACGCTTCCGGCATTTCGCGACCGGAACTAGGTCATCGCTGCGCAACCAATCGCGCCGGTAATCGTTTCTACCCAGGAGACATTTCGGAGGATTGCGATGCCGTCGAGTGCAATTCGACATCTCGCTTACGATCCGGTGAGTCGCGAACTACGCATCACCTTCACCAGCGGTCGTCGGTATGCTTATGCGCAGGTGCCGCCGGAAGTTCACGCGGCCTTCAGCAGCGCCGCATCACGCGGTGCATTTTTCAACCACCGCGTCCGCGATCGTTTTACCTATCGTGAACTGCCACGTTCGGGATCAGAACGCCGATCAGGCGCTGATCGCCAGCGTCGACTTCGCATTTGAAATTTGCTGCGCCTGACGCGCGATCATCTTCTCAATCGCGTTATAGGACGAGCTTGCGGTCGATGTCGTCGTGGACGACGCCGGGACGGCTGTGGTCGACGTCACCGTCGATCCGTCCGCATATGCGATAGATGTCGTGGTACTGCCATCAGCATTTACCGTGGTCGTTGTGGTCGAACCGGCAGTGTCGGAGCCACTACCAGATCCACCGCCCATACCGCCGCCGCCAGCGTGATGTGCCTTGCCGCCATTCAGCGCCGGGCTCAGTTCATCGATATTGACCGAGCCGTCACCGTTCTTGTCGAGCTCGGCGAATACCTTGTCGGCATTGGCGGTGTTGGTGCCGCCGGCGCCAAGTTTCTTCTCGAACTCCGCCTTGCTGATGCCGCCGCTGCCGTCGCTGTCGAGCATCCCCATCAGTCTGCTCAGCGCTTCAGATCGTTTCGCCGAAGAGGCTGCCGTCGCGGGCTGGCTCTGGGCATCGAGCAGCGTACTCATGGTGCCCGGGGCCAGCTTGTAGGAACTGTTCGTGCTGCTGGTGGCGGAGGTTGCCGTCGATGACGTGGCGCTCGTCGCCGTCGTGCTGGCGACATCGAACGGGCTGGCAGTCTTCTGGGTGACACCGGTCGTGGTGGTCGCGGCCTTCGACTTCGACTTGGTGAGTGCCTGCAGCGCATCGATCGCGGTGGTGGCAGCAGCAAGGGCTGGCAGCATCGTCAAATTCCTGATCATGCCGCAGCGTGCGGCGTGAATTCCCTGGGGAATACGGAGCAAGCCCCATGCCAGCGAAAAAAGTTCGATAAAACAACGGCCTTGGTCGCACGGGCCGCGCGCGTTTCCCGGCAAATCGTGCCCTTGCGGCAGAATGTGCCGGGACTATCCTGCTGCAGCGCGTCGATGACGCGGCCGTGGCTGGCGCGTTGCCCGTCCCCCGGCCCCATGTTACGCGAGGCGGTCCATTCGCCGCCGCCCAAAAATGTTCAGGAAACCCCGATGTCCCAGAGCTTCACGCCCCGCCCGCTGGTGATCGCCCCGTCCCTTCTGGCAGCCGATTTCGCAAGGCTTGGCGAAGAGGTCCGCGCCGTGGATACCGCCGGCGCCGACTGGATGCATCTCGACGTGATGGACGGCCATTTCGTGCCGAACATTTCCTACGGCCCCGACGTCATCAAGGCGATGCGCCCGCACACGACAAAGATCTTCGACGCGCATCTGATGATCGCACCATGCGATCCCTATCTCGAAGCCTTCGCCAAAGCCGGCTGCGATCACATCACCGTCCACGCCGAGGCAGGCCCGCATCTGCATCGCTCGCTGCAGGCGATCCGCAATCTCGGCAAGAAGGCCGGCGTCTCGCTCAATCCCGGCACGCCGCTCTCGGCCATCGAATATGTGATCGATCTCGTCGACCTCGTGCTGGTGATGTCGGTCAATCCCGGCTTCGGCGGTCAGGCCTTCATTCCGTCCGCGCTCGGCAAGATCTCGGACCTCCGCGCGATGACCGCGGGCCGCCCGATCGATATCGAAGTCGATGGCGGTGTGTCCGCTGCAGTCGCCGGGCAACTCGCGGCGGCAGGCGCCAATGCCTTCGTCGCCGGCTCGGCCGTGTTCAAGGGCGGCACGGTGGAAAGCTACAAGGCGAATATCGACGGCATCCGCGCGGCGGCAGCGAATGCCCGCGGCGAGATGGTGTAGCGCTCTCCGGATTCACATATCAAACAGCCACGCTTCCGCAGTCTCGCGGCTCGATGAGCCCGAGTTTTTCGGATAGTCTCCCCTCGAAACGATGAGGGGTGGCGACGCGCCTGACAGCGCGAAGGTGGTTTTTGTCGCGATCCGCTCCACCGGAACGCCGGCAAGCTGCAACCGCGCAACGCCATCAGGCGCGCCACCGCGACGTTTTTTTAGCTTCGGGACCGTTCTTCCGGGTAAAGGGCAGAGCTCCGCACTCCGCTTATCCCGACGATTTCGCGCCGTTCACCAATACCACGTCCAGCCAGCATGAGTGGCAGAGCCCCGTAGTGGGCCCGGACGGTGACCCCAAGCCTCCCGAGTGCGCGGGGTACGTCACCCCACGTCCGCAGGCGCCGCATCCTGTCCCACTTCAAGACGCCTCTAGAAGCGCCCTCGCGAACCGGACAAATTGGATAATAGTCTCTTAAAGGAATATTGTCAACGGCCGCGAAGGCCGATATGCGCATGAACTTTGCTCCGCGTAGCGCGACCAACCGGGATGACACAGCATTCAATCGCCGGCTTTCGCCGCCTCCTGTTCGCTCCCCTGCTCTCGCTCGCCCTGCTAGGCACGGCGCAGGCCGGCGACGCCGCCGCGCGCAAAGTGATCGGCTTCTCGCCGGACGGCGCGCATTTCGCCTTCGAGCACTATACGCAGCTCTATGATGCGACCGAGATCGTCGCCGAGATCCAGGTGATCGACACGCGCACCGACGACTTTGCGAAGGGCACGCCCTTCTCCATTCGCACCAAAGACGATGACGAGCGCGAGTTGGACGCTGTACGCGCCGAGCTGATGGCCAAGGCCAAGCCGCTGCTGGGCAAACTTGGTATCACCGAGCCCGGCACGCGCTTCGCCGGCAAACCGTCGATGGATCTCGACGAGATCGGCATCTATCAGATGGACCCGAAGCCGCTCGCCACCACGCAGGCCGTCACTTTGCCGGACGGCCGCAAGCTGGTGCTGACGATCTCCGATCAGGCGCTCGGCAAGGCATCATGCTATGGCGCCGGAGGCCGCGGCACCACTGGCAGCGTCATCGTCACCGGCATGACACTGCAACTGAGCATCGACGGCGCCGCGCCCGTCACCCTGCAGCAGGACAAGCAACTGCCGAAGCGACGCCGCTGCGTCACCGCCTACGGGATCGCCGAGGTCTATCATCACCAGGCCAAGGACGGCGCGCAGACGCTGGCTGTGCTGGTGGAGACGGTGGATGCCGACGGCTTTCATGCCGGGCCGAACAGGCGTTTCATGGCGGTGACGACGAGGTTGCTGAAACCGTAAATTCGGCAGCCGCGGCTGCCCGAATGAGCGAAGTGACATCCCGAAGCAACCTCTCGCGAGTAGTGCCTGTTGCTTCGCGCGATGGTGTCACGCGAAGCGTAGGGTGGATTAGCAGGAGGCACAATCCGCCGAGCCTCAGCAAGAGAAGCCGGACTGTGCCGAGCTAATCCGCCCTACGAGCTGAGCCACCAAAAAGTTCGGTTGGAATGGTCATTTTAGTATTCTTGTATTCAGTCTTTCGTGGCGAGGCGCTACGCAACAAAATCTGCATAACTTCGTTCAACCTATCTTCGGTCCAAAGATCGAAGATGTCGTGCTTTGGATTGAACATATTTGCGAAGAAGCGATTCGATTGTTCTTTGCTTGGATCTTTTCCTGAGAACTCATCGAAGTAATACCGGCGAGCATGCCACGCGATTAAATCTGCTGCCTGTAAAGGCAATGCTTCTTCGTCTTTAGCATGCCGACACACAACTCTCTGACTTGCGGGGGCGCTACTGCCATGCACTTCTCGTATTCAGACGTGAGCAATGCCTTGTCTACATCCTGTGTATCAAAAACAATCTCAAGCTTATCATCCAATTTTAGCCGGTGAGTGAGCTTAAGTAAGTTCACAATGACGCCGAAGAACGACAGGAAATACGGCCTGTCTAATATATCTGGATTGAACTTTCCCTTCATTAGCCTTTGATACGGCTCAAGCGGTATAACTGAAACAATACCATGCATCGCATATCGGTTTATTGCTTCGATGAAAGACTTTAATCGCGCGTCGCGCTGGTCGTCAGTCCATCCGTGAAAGCTCGTATTCGGAACTCTATTTCGATAAATATCCTTGGTTTTAAGAACACCAATGCGCGACGGTTCTTGGCGGTCTAGAATGACTTGCCATTCTTTTGAAAAGGCAGCCCATTGCTCCGCCTTTGCCACGTAACCAGCCAGCACAAACACTGGTGAATTGCCGTCCCAACCGCTGTCATCAATAAAGGCTTGAAGCATACGCTCCTCCTCAAAGCGGAGGCATTATATCGACCACCACCCTTAATTGCATCCCATCTAGTTATTCCATCCCCCGCCCCAATCTGCTAAAGCGCGGCGTAATCCCCCAAACGTCAGAGTGCGCAATGATCCCTCGCTATACCCGTCCGGAAATGGCCTCCATTTGGGAGCCGCAGACCCGCTTCAAGATCTGGTTCGAGATCGAGGCGCATGCCGCCGATGCGCTGGCGGAACTGGGCACCATTCCGAAGGATGCAGCGAAGACGATCTGGGCCAAGGCCAAGGATGCGACCTTCAATGTGGAGCGCATCGACGAGATCGAGCGCGAGACCAAGCATGACGTGATCGCCTTCCTGACCCACCTCGCCGAAATCGTCGGCCCGGAAGCGCGCTTCGTGCATCAGGGCATGACCTCGTCGGATGTGCTCGACACCTGCCTCAACGTGCAGCTCACGCGCTGCGCCGATATCCTGATCGCCGATATCGACCGCCTGCTTGCGGCGCTGAAGACCCGCGCCTTCGAGCACAAGATGACGCCGACCATCGGCCGCTCGCATGGCATCCATGCCGAGCCGGTCACTTTCGGTCTCAAGCTCGCTTATGCCTATGCCGAATTCACGCGTAACCGCGAGCGCCTCGTCGCCGCGCGTAAGGAAGTCGCGACCTGCGCGATCTCCGGCGCCGTCGGCACCTTCGCGCAGATCGATCCGCGCGTCGAAGAACATGTCGCGAAAGCAATGGGCCTCGTGCCGGAGCCGATCTCGACCCAGGTGATCCCGCGCGACCGCCACGCGATGTTCTTCGCCACGCTCGGCGTCATCGCCTCGTCGATGGAACGCCTTGCGGTGGAAATCCGCCACATGCAGCGCACCGAAGTGCTGGAAGCCGAGGAGTTCTTCTCCGAGGGCCAGAAGGGCTCGTCGGCGATGCCGCACAAGCGCAACCCGGTGCTGACCGAGAACATCACCGGCCTCGCCCGCATGGTGCGCGCCTATGTGACGCCGGCGCTGGAAAACGTGGTGCTGTGGCACGAGCGCGATATTTCGCACTCCTCAGCCGAGCGCATGTTCGGCCCCGACGCTACCGTGACCCTCGACTTCGCGCTGAACCGCATGGCCGGCGTGATCGAGAAGCTTCTCGTGTATCCCGCCAACATGCAGAAGAACCTCGACCGCCTCGGCGGCCTCGTGCATTCGCAGCGCGTGCTGATCGCCCTGACACAGAAGGGCGCATCGCGCGAAGACAGCTACAAGCTCGTGCAGCGCAACGCCATGCCGGTGTGGCGCGGCGAAGGCGACTTCCAGACACTGCTAAAGAACGATCCCGAGGTGAAGAAATATCTCACCGACGACGAGATCTCCGAAAAATTCGACCTCGGCTATCACCTCAAGCATGTGGACACGATCTTCAAGCGCGTGTTCGGATCGGCGAACTGAGGCGACTTGCCCAAACTCGTCATTCCGGGGCGCTCGCTCTTGCGAGCGAACCCGGAATCTCGAGATGATGATCTACCATTTCGAGATTCCGGGTCTGCGCTTCAGTCGGCTTCGCCGACATACGCGCATCCCGGAATGACGAGTTTGGTATCAAATCCCCACGTTATCGCCGTATGCCTGCGCCGCGGCCATCACTTCAGCAAGACGCCAAGCCTGAGCATTCGCCTGCTCAGCGGCCTCGGCGTCGAAGGCGACGGCCATATGGGCGCATTGGTGCAGCATCGCTACGACCGCCGCCGCGATCCCGCCAAGCCGAACCTGCGCCAGGTGCATCTGATCCCCTCCGAGCTATTCGACGAATTGCGCGCCAAGGGGCTCACGATCCAGCCCGGCGATCTCGGCGAGAATGTCACCACATCGGGGATCGAACTTGCAGCACTGCCGACCGGCACGCGGCTGCATCTCGGCGCGAGTGCCGTGATTGAACTGACCGGCCTGCGCGAGCCCTGCGTGCTGATGGACCGCTTTCAGCAGGGGTTGAAGGCAGCGACGCAAGATCGCGATGCGAATGGCCGCGCCGTGTACAAAGCCGGCGTGATGGCGATCGTGGTGTCGGATGGCGAGGTTGTGCCGGGCGATGCGATTGAGACTGTATTGCCGGAAGGTAAGCAACGGCCATTAGAGCCGGTGTAGCCAACCGCGAGCGCGGTAAGCTCCCTCTCTCCGCATCTTGCGCGGGGAGAGGGGTGGGGTGAGGCATTGGCCTGTTCTATGCGTATCGTTTTCGGATCGAAGATTCCGATCCGAGAGAGCGCAACAAGCGGTGAGCGCGTGCCATGCCCCTCACCCGGCCGCGAAGTCGCGGCGACCTCTCCCCGCGCAAGATGCGGGGAGAGGTAAGAAGCCGCCCTTCCCGAAAAAGCCAGAATGCCCCTGTCTTGATTGCCAGACCCGCAGCAACTCCGCAGTAACCATCCTCCCCTAGGCTCTCATGATGCCGACGCGTCCCACCATCCTTGTGTTCGACTCCGGTCTCGGCGGCCTCACCGTCCAGCGCGAGATCGCCAAGGCGCGGCCGGATGCCCGCTATGTCTATGTGGCGGATGACGCGTTCTTTCCCTACGGCCAGCACACCGAGGAGGCGCTGATCGGCCGCGTGGTGCCGTTGATGGGCGAGCTGATCGCTGCGCACCGGCCGGACCTCGTGGTGATCGCCTGCAACACGGCCTCGACGCTGGTGCTCAGCCATCTGCGCGCCGCCTATGCCGTGCCCTTTGTCGGCACCGTGCCGGCGATCAAGCCGGCCTGTGCGCGCTCGGTCAGCAAGCGCGTCTCCGTGCTCGGCACGTCGGGCACCGTGAAGCGCGAATATACCCAGACGCTGATCCGCGAATTCGGCGGCGGCTGCATCGTCACGCTGGTCGGCTCCGCCGAACTTGCCGCACTGGCGGAAGGCGCACTCGGCGGCCAAGGCATCGACGACGCCGACCTGTTTCGCGAGATCGCGCCCTGCTTCGTGCAGGACGCCGCCGGTGCCCGCACCGACACCATCGTGCTCGCCTGTACGCATTATCCGCTGTTGCTTGACCACCTCAATCGCATCGCGCCTTGGCCGGTGGCATGGATCGATCCGGCTCCCGCCATCGCACGCCGCGTGGTCGGCCTGATCGGAGATCATCAGCCCGGCGTGCCGCCCGGCGATGCCGTGCTGCTCTACACCTCCGGCAAGCGCCATGCCTGGCCGGAAGCGCTGGCGCCGTTCTTCGGCGGACAGGTCGCGGCATAGCGAGCGCTCGACTTTCCCTTGCGCGCTGCTAGCTTTGCGGCGCGCCGTTCCGAAAAGAGAACGGCAAAGGGAGACCAGCATGCTCGATACGAATTTTCTGAAGAATGGCCTTCTCAAGACACTGCTCGTTGGCGCGGCGATCACGGCCTGCGCCGGTGCTGCCAGTGCACAAGGCATCAAGCGCACGCCGCTGCAGGACGTCAAATATCCCGCCGGCCATCGCATCGTGACGGTCGTGGCTGAGCTCGGCCCGAACCAGCTCGCCGGCCGCCATACCCATCCGGGTGTCGATACCGGTTACGTCCTCGATGGCGACGCGACGCTGATCGTCGAGGGCCAGCCGGACAAGGCCCTCAAGGCCGGCGATTCCTATGCCGTCCCGGCCGGGATTCCGCATGACGTGAAGACCGGCGACAAGGGCCTGAAGATCATGGCAGTCTATGTCGTGGAAGACGGCAAGCCGCTGGCAACGCCCGCGCCGAAATAACAGGATTCCATTTGACGATGACGACCCCCGCGCCATTTCACGATCTCAAGCAGAAATGGCGCGAGGGCCGCCCCACTTTCGGGGCCATTGCCACCATCCCGAGTATCCAGACCGTGCGCATCATGGCGCAGACGCTGGACTGGATCATCGTCGATCTCGAACACGGCCCGATCGATCTCAACACCGCCCACGGGATGATCATGGCCACCGCGGGCACGCCCTGCACGCCGCTGGTGCGGATCGCCGCCAACGAGCCGTGGCTGGCGAAAGCACCGATGGATTTCGGCGCGATGGGCATCAACTTCCCGATGATCAACAGCGCCGACGATGCCTATAAGGCGGCCCGCAGCCTGCGCTATCCGACCCAGGGCGAGCGGCTGTGGGGACCATTCCACGCGCCATTCCGCTGGAACGTGGGCATGCCCGACTATATGGCGCGCGCGGACGACAGCATGATCTGCATGATCACCATCGAGCATGTCGATGCGGTGAACCGGATCGGCGAGATCATGGCCACACCGGGCATCGACATCGCGGTGATCGGCGTCGGCGACCTCGCCACATCCATCGGCAAACGCGGCCAGCCGGGCGATCCCGAGGTGCAGGCGCTGGTGGCAAAGGCCGAAGCGGGAATCCTCAGGTCAGGCGTCCCGCTGGGCGGCGCGGCGCTGAACGCCGATATGGGCAACGCCATGATCGAGCGGGGCTATGTGGCCCTGGCGCTGGGATTCGATTGGTCACTGTTCCAGCGCGGAATCGCCGCCGGCTTCGAGGGCATCAGGCGGTAAAACTGCCCTTTCGAGGCCGATTTTGCGTCGAAATCGGCAGGATTGGCGCTATAAGCCCGCCAAACGGCAAAAGCCTGTCTTTCAATTGACATAACCGGGCCTTCGCCCTAGAAACCGCCTTGCTCGCGGGCCGTTTTCGGCCCGCGAAGCGTTTCGCACCCGTGGTTCTCCACCCAGCTTTGGGAATGAACCTGTCGGTGCCGAGATTTTCCAGACTCTGGACTGATCACGGCACACAGGAGGGCGCGTCTCCTCACATCCACCAAAAGAGCCATCGCTTCGCGATGGCTGACAAAACCGAGGACGCGATGACAAAGCGTAGTGAAGCTAAATACAAAATCGACCGCCGTATGGGCCAGAACATTTGGGGTCGTCCCAAGTCTCCGGTCAACAAGCGTGAATACGGCCCCGGCCAGCACGGCCAGCGCCGCAAGGGCAAGCTCTCCGACTTCGGCACGCAGCTGCGCGCCAAGCAGAAGCTGAAGGGCTATTACGCCAACATCTCCGAGCGCCAGTTCCACTCCATCTATGTGGAAGCCGGCCGTCTCAAGGGCGACACCGGTGAAAACCTGATCGGCCTGCTCGAGCGCCGCCTCGACACCGTCGTGTATCGCGCCAAGTTCGTCGCCACCATGTTTGCGGCCCGTCAGTTCATCAACCACGGCCACATCAAGGTGAACGGCAAGCGCGTCAACATCGCGAGCTACCTCGTGAAGGTCGGCGATGTCATCGAGATCAAGGAAGCCTCCAAGCAGCTCGCTTTCGTTCTGGAAGCCAGCCAGCTCGGCGAACGCGACACCCCGGATTACGTCGAAACCGACCACAGCAAGATGACCGCCAAGTTCATCCGCATTCCGCAGCTGTCGGACGTTCCCTTCGCCGTGCAGATGGAACCGCATCTGATCGTCGAATTCTATTCGCGCTAATTTCTGACAGCGCATACGAGATCAAGGCCCCGGATTTTCCGGGGCCTTTTTTGTTTGGCGCCAATGCATGACCTGGCGTTAAAAACGCCGTCATGGCCGGGCTTGTCCCGGCCATCCACGCCTTTAAGCTCCGCCAAAAAATACGACGTGGATGCCCGGGACAAGCCCGGGCATGACGACTGAGAGATTTCGCATGCCCTTCACCCCTGCTCGCCCCGATCCATCACAGCCGGCGGTTCGCATCAATCTGCTGTCGGACACACAGACGAAGCCCACGCCTGCGATGCGCGCGGCGATGGCTGCGGCAGATGTCGGCGATGAGCAGGTCGGCGACGACCCCACCGTCAACGCACTCTGCGACCGCGTCGCCGAACTGCTCGGCAAGGAAGCCGCAGTGTTCATGCCATCGGGTACCATGTGCAATGTCGCCGGCCTGCTGGCGCATTGCCGGCCCGGCGACGAGATCCTCGCGCATCGCACTGCGCATATCCTCTCGCGCGAGGGCGGCACCCATGCCGCTCTTGGCGGCTTCCAGATTACCGGGCTCGACGGCGCCGACGGCAAGTTCACGCCAGATGCGCTGCGCGCCGCATTGCATCCGCGCACGCGCTACGAGGCAGCGCAGACCGTGGTCAGCGTCGAACAGACTGCCAATATCGGCGGCGGCACCATCTGGTCGAAATCCGATCTCGCAGCGATCGTCACCATCGCGCGTGACCGCGGCCTTGCTACGCATATGGATGGCGCGCGACTGATGAATGCCTGCGTCGCCACCGGTATCGGTGCGAGCAGGATGTCCGACGGCTGGGACTCGGTGTGGATCGATTTCAGCAAGGGGCTCGGCGCGCCGATCGGAGCCGTGCTCGCCGGCGCGCGCGACTACATTGATGCAGTGTGGCGCTGGAAGCAGGGATTGGGCGGCTCGATGCGCCAGGCCGGCATCGTTGCCGCCGCCTGCATCCACGCGCTGGACCATCACGTCGAGCGCCTCGCCGACGATCACGCCAATGCGCACGCGCTGGCGCGCGGACTGGCCCAGATCGACGGAATCGCCGTGCAGCAGCCGGAGACCAATCTCGTGTTCTTCGATCCCGCGGGCGCAGGCATCAGCGGTGCTGCTATGGTGAAGGCCTTGCGTGCGAAGGGCGTATTGCTCGCCACCATGGACGGCCGCATCCGCGCCTGCACGCATCTGGATGTCAGTGCGGACATGATCGAGGAGACGCTGGGATTGATCAGGGACGTGGTGCGCGGGATTTAACCTCTCCCCGCTCGCGGGGAGAGGTCGGGTTGCGAGCGAAGCGAGCAATCCAGGTGAGGGGGAGCCAGCGAGTAAAACACTGGCTCCCCCTCACCCGTCGCGGACTACGTCCGCGCCACCCTCTCCCCGCAAGCGGGGCGAGGGAGCTACAGTGCTCGTTACTCCAGCGCCTCGGCGATGATCTTCCGCACGTCGATCTCCATCCGCACCCGCTGCGAGGGTGCCTGCGTCATCACCAGCACGAACATGTCGTTCTTCGGATCGACCCAGAAGAACGTGCCGCCAACACCGTCCCAGCGATATTCGCCGATCGGGCCGGGCTCGCTGGCAAGCTCCTTGGTGCGCACCGCAAACCCGAGGCCGAAGCCGCTGCCGGCGCCCGGGAAATAATAATAATCACGTTTCACGCCGCTCTGCGGGCCGACGTGATCGCGCGTCATCTCTGCCACTGTTTCCGGTTTGAGATAGCGCTTGCCGTCAAGCGTGCCGCCATTGAGCAGCATCTGCAGGAAGCGCGCATAATCCGAGATCGTGCCGACCAGACCGGAGCCCCCCGCCTCCCATTGCATGACCTCCGCGGGATCGTGCATGCCGATCACCGGCCCGACCATGCGATCTCCCGGGAACGGCTCCGCCACACGCGAGCGCCGTTCGCCATCGGTGATGTAGAACGAGGTGTCCCGCATCCCCAATGGACCGAACAGCCGTTCCTCCAGGAAATGATAGAGCGACTGGCCGGACACCACTTCGATGACGCGGCCGAGAATGTCGGTGGAATGGCCGTAGTCCCACAGCGTGCCGGGCTGCTCGGCGAGCGGAAGCTGCGCGATGCGGTCGGCCCAGGAGGCATTGTCCCAGTCGCGGCCGAAGATATCGAGCTGCGCATAACGTTTCCGCGCGGGATCGTCGCCATAGAAACCGTAAGTGATGCCCGATGTGTGCTTGAGCAGATCGGCGATGGTGATCGGCCGTTGCAGCGGCACGAGGCCGAATGTGGCGTGTTCGTCGCCCCCGTTGGTGTCGACGCCCACCTTCGTCTTCGCGAAGGCCGGGATGTATTTCGCGACGGGATCGTCGAGGCGCAGCTCGCCGTCCTCGACCAGCATCATCGCGGCCACCGAGGTGATCGGTTTCGACATCGAATACAGCCGGAAGATCGCATCCCCCGTCATCGGATGCCCGCTGTCGAGATTGCCGAACGTATCGAAATAGACCGGCTTGCCGTGCTGTTGCACCAACACCACCGCGCCGGGAATCTTCCGCTCCGCGACCATGCCGAGAAAATAGCGATCGAGCGCCAGCAGTTTTTCGGCAGAGAATTCGCGCGCAATGGATTGCGGTTTTTCGGCCCGGGCTGGCGGCGAAGGCACGATAACGGTGCCGACGCAGCAGAGCGCCAGCAGCAGGAGTACGGCGCGCCTATTTCTCCAGCGCTTCATAGACCAACAGCTTCAAAGACCTTTGAATGCGCTGTCGCTCCGACGGCGTCTGCTCGAGCAGGATGAAGAAGAAATCCTGTTTGGGATCGATGATGAAATAGCAACCGCTGGCGCCGTCCCATTTCAGCTCGCCGAGCGATCCCGGCGGCGGCGGCTTGGCATTGCCGGCATCTGTGCGCACGGCGAAGCCATAGCCGAAGCCGAAACCGTCACCGGGGAAATAAAGATAGTCACGGCCGACACCGGAATCCTTGCCGATGTGATCGGTGGTCATGTCCTTGAACGTCGCCGCGCTCATGAAGCGCTTGCCGTCATATTCGCCGCCGTTCAGCAGCATCTGTGCGAACTTCGTGTAGTCAGCCAGCGTCGAGACCATGCCGCCGCTGCCGGATTCCCATTTCTGATAGGTGTCTGGGCGACCCTGCCTGCCGGTGCGGAAATCGCGATCCCAGGCCATCGGCTTGGCGAGCATCACTTCCTTCGACTTCTCCTTCACAAAGAAGCCGGTGTCCTTCATACCGAGCGGTCCGAGGAACGCCTGCTCCTCGTAACCGAGCAGCGACTTGCCGGTGACGACTTCGACCACACGGCCGAGAATGTCGGTGGAGTGGCCGTAGTCCCACATGGTGCCCGGCTGGTGCTCGAGCGGCAGTTGCGCGATGCGGTCGGCGAATTCCTTGTTGTCGAAATCGCCGCTGTAGATATCGGCATTGCCATAGGCGCGGCGGACCAGGCTCTCGCCATAGAAGCCGTAGGTGATGCCGGACGTGTGCAGCAGCAGATCGCGGATCGTCACCGGGCGGTTGGGCGCCACGATATCCAGCGCCTTCTCGCCATTCTCCAGCTTCTTCTCGACGCCGACCTTGGCCTTGGCGAAAGACGGAATGTATTGCGAGACGGGATCGTCGAGCTTCAGCTTGCCCTGATCGATCAGCATCATCGCCGCAAAGGACGTGATCGGCTTCGACATGGAATGCAGCCGGAAGATCGTGTCATCCGTCATCGGCTGCTTGGTGTCGGGATCGCGGACGCCGAAGAATTCCTTGTAGACCGGCTTGCCATGCTGCTGGATCAGGACAATGGCGCCAGGGATCTTGCCGTCGGCGATCTGCTTGCGGAAGAACTCGCCGATCTTGGCCAACTTCTCCTGCGAGAATTTTGCGCCGGCAGGAATGTCGAAGGTGCCTTCGGCGGCAAAGCGATCCTGGGCGAGGACGGGCGATCCGGCGAGCAACAGCGCTCCGCAGAGCAGCGCGCGTAGTCTGTGCCGCAAATTCATCGCCGCTCCTTTTGCCTGATCAGAGGAGTGTAACGGCGGGGCGCTCTCAGACAAGGGGAAGTGCGCGTGCGAGCGCGAGGCGATGTAGGTCCGCCGATGGCTCGGAAAAGCAGCAGAAGGTGACGGCCGTGACTACCGGCGCATCCTTCAACGCCGCAATGACCGAGCCGACCGCAATGGGAGCCGCACGCGCGGCCGGAAAGCCATAGACACCGGTGGAGATGGACGGGAACGCAATGGAGGCCAGACCATGTGCCTGACACAACATCAGCGCCCGCCGGTAGCAGGACGCCAGCGCCTCATCCTCGCCTCTCCGGCCGCCATGCCAGACGGGACCGACCGCATGGATCACATACGCTGCCGGTAGCTTGTAACCTTTGGTGATTTTGGCGTCGCCGGTCTCGCAACCCTTGAGGGTGCGGCATTCGGCGAGCAGCTCGGGACCGGCAGCCCGATGGATGGCGCCGTCCACGCCGCCGCCTCCGAGAAGCGACGCATTGGCCGCGTTGACGATGGCGTCAACGCGGAGGGTCGTGATGTCGGCCACGACGACGTCCAGCGTCGCCGTGCCTATTTGTCGACTTGAAATCAGGCCGACGCCGGGGCGGCGATCACGCCCTTCTCGGCCAGCAGGCTCTGCAATTCACCAGCCTGGAACATCTCGCGGATGATGTCGCAGCCGCCGACGAATTCGCCCTTCACATAGAGCTGCGGAATGGTCGGCCAGTTCGAATAGGTCTTGATGCCGTCGCGCAGATCGGCGGATTCGAGAACGTTGAGGCCCTTGTAGCCGACACCCACGTGATCGAGGATCTGGACCACCTGGCCCGAGAAACCGCACTGCGGAAACTGCGGCGTGCCCTTCATGAACAGCACCACGTCGTTGGTCTTCACTTCGTTCTCGATGAATTGCTCAATGCTCATGTCACGTCCCTGTTCAAGGTCCAGATTCAAGGTCTGGAGTTGGCGGCCCAGCCATCGGGCGCTCCGCCCGGTCAGACTTGTCATATATGTAGCCGAATCCGTTCTGCACCCCAAGTCTTAAGCACGTGATCAAGCGTCTGAAATCACAGGCCTTGAGGCCTCATTACCGGTCCTTCGCGGTCACTTTCCGCAGTTTTTGCCAAGTCCGGTCCGGCCAAAGATCATATGACGACAGGCCTTTTATAACCAATCGGATGACCTATTTAGGACAGGCTGCTCGGGAACCCATCACCAAGAGCAACGTTCTCTCCAAAATCGGAGACTTTCGTGACGAATCCAGCTTTCGCCAAGAGTTCAGGCATGAGTTCAGGCACCGCGTCCCCCGCCTCCGAATCCGCTCCCGCAGGCTCTCTCGCCCAAAAACTGGGTGACGCCTTCCTGACGGTCCGTAACGAAACCGAACGCCGCGCCGCCCCGCTCTCCCAGGAAGATCAGTTGGTGCAGTCCATGCCCGACGCGAGCCCGGCGAAGTGGCACCGCGCCCATGTGACCTGGTTCTGGGAGCAATTCCTGCTCGGCGATCACGCTCCCGGCTACAAGGTCTACCACCCCGATTACGCCTATCTGTTCAATTCCTATTACGTCTCTGCCGGCCCGCGCCACGCGCGCGCGCAGCGCGGCCACCTCACCCGGCCCGGCGCCGACGAGGTCACGGCCTATCGCAAACACGTCGATGCGGCCGTCATCAAATTCTTCAACGACACGTCGGACGAGAAGCTGACCTCGTTGATCCCTCTCCTCGAAGTCGGCTTCAATCACGAACAGCAGCATCAGGAGCTGATGCTCACCGACATCCTGCATGCGTTTGCCCAGAACCCGATCCCGCCGGCCTATGACTCTGATTGGCGCTTCCCGGCCTCAACCACATCGGGCGATGCGTGGACAACGCTGACCGAAGGCATCCACACCATCGGCCATCAGAGCGACAGCTTCCACTTCGACAACGAGAAGCCCGCGCATCGTGCGCTTGTCGGCCCCGTGAAGCTCGCACGGAATCTCGTCACCAACCGTGAATGGCTCGCCTTCATGGAAGCCGGCGGCTACGAGGAAGCCACGCTGTGGCTGATGGATGGCTTTGCCGCCGCGGCCCGCGAGGAATGGCAGGCACCTGGTCACTGGCGCAAGGTCAATGGCGGATGGCAGATCATGACTCTCGCCGGCTTGAAGCCGATCGATCCCGACGCGCCGGTGTGCCACGTCAGCTATTATGAATGTGACGCCTTTGCGCGCTGGAGCGGCAAGCATCTGCCCACCGAAATGGAATGGGAAGTCGCGGCCCGCGCCGGCCAGCTCAACGATGCCTTTGGCATCGTCTGGCAATGGACGCGGTCATCCTACGCCGCCTATCCGGGCTACCGCGCCATCGAAGGCGCACTCGGCGAATACAACGGCAAATTCATGATCAATCAACTGGTGCTGCGCGGCTCATCGCTGGCAACCCCGGACGATCACAGCCGCGTCACCTATCGCAATTTCTTCTATCCCCACCATCGCTGGCAATTCACGGGCCTGCGGCTGGCCGATTACGGCAACTGACTTCCAACATCATCGCGGCGCTTCGAAAGCGTTGAGGAGACTGACATGAACGTTCATGCCCCGTTGGCACTGTCGCTGCTGAATGCATCGGCCTCCGCATTTGCCGCGGATGTCGCCGAAGCGCTGTCGCAGCATCCGAAAAAGCTGTCGCCGAAATACTTCTATGACGAAGCCGGCTCGGAGCTGTTCGAACAGATCACCAGGCTACCGGAATATTACCCGACCCGTACCGAGCTCGGCATTCTCCGCTCGCGCGGCAAGGACATCAACGCGATCATTCCGAAGAATGCCGCTTTGATCGAATTCGGCGCCGGCGCCACCACCAAGGTGCGGCTGCTGCTGGATGAATGCGACGTCGGCGCCTATGCGCCGGTCGATATCTCAGGTGACTTCCTGCAAGCGCAGGCAGCCGAGCTGCGCAAGGATTTCCCGGGCCTGAAGGTGCTGCCGGTGAATGCCGACTTCACCGCACCGTTCGATCTTCCCGCCGATATCCGGATGATGCCGAAGGTCGGCTTCTTCCCGGGCTCGACCCTCGGTAATTTCGAGCCGCATGAGGCCTGCGCCTTCCTGCGTTCCGCCCGCGCCATTCTCGGCAAGGACGCCTTGATGCTGATCGGTATCGATCTGGAGAAGGACGAGAAGCTGCTGCACGCCGCCTATAACGACGCGGCCGGGGTCACCGGCAAGTTCAACATGAACGTGCTGGTGCGCATCAACCGCGAACTCGGCGGCGATTTCGATCTCTCGGCCTTCACGCACCGTGCGATCTACAACAAGGAACGCCACCGCATCGAGATGCACCTGATCGCCAGGAAGCCGCAGACCGTGCATGTGCTCGGTCGCAGCTTCGCGTTCCGTGCCGGCGAGAGTATCCACACCGAGAGCAGCTACAAATACAGCATCGAGCGTTTTGCGACGCTGGCTCGCGGTTCGGGCTGGGAGCCGAAGGCGTCATGGACCGACGCGGACGAGCACTTCTCGGTGCATGCGCTGATGGCGGTGGAGTAGCTGCCTGAACCTCTCCCCGTCCTTTACGGGGAGAGGTCGGATCGCCCTTGCGATCCGGGTGAGGGGCCGGGCACGCAATTCCAGCGAAGACATGCTCTCGGGTCGGGGCGGCTCTAATCTAATGTTCGGCCATCTGCACGTAACGCCTGGTCGAGCAGCATCAGCACGCCGTCGATATTGGACAAGACGTCGTTATTCCAGAAACGCACCGCGCCATAGCCTTCCGCCCGCAGATACGCGTCGCGAATTTCATCTCGTTTGGATTCGAGGTGTTGCCCGCCGTCGACCTCGATCACGAAGCGTTGTTCCCGACAAACGAAGTCGCAGATATAGGGGCCGATCGCTTCCTGCCGGACGAATTTAAAACCGCCGACTTGCCGGTTGCGTATGCGATGCCAGAGCTTGGTCTCGGCATCGGTCTGGTTGGCGCGAAGTTTTCGCGAGATCTGACCCGTCTTCGCTGCGCGAAGCCACCCTCTCCCCGCAAAAGCGGGGCGAGGGAAATTACGCCTCTGGCACGCCCGTCTGCAGCGCCAGCGCGTGCAGGACGCCGCCCATCTGGCCTTTCAGAGACTGGTAGACGATCTGGTGCTGGGCGACGCGGGATTTGCCGCGGAAGGATTCCGAAATCACGGTTGCCGCGTAATGGTCGCCGTCACCGGCCAGATCACGGATCGTCACCTGCGCGTCGGGAATCGCGGCCTTGATCATGGTCTCGATATCGCGGGCGTCCATCGGCATTAATCGGGTCTCCAGAAAGGTTCGAATCGCGGCCAGTCGGTGCCGCCTCGGATTGCGAGCCTATCGCGACTGCCGCATGACGTCACGGCTTTCTAACGATAATCCCTCGCATGCCCCTTTTAAAGGCCGGAGGGATCGCACATCTGAAGAAGTGAAATATGACCGTCACAAGGGTTTAACCATGAAGCTTCCCGGCCCGGACCACCCGATCACCATTGCACCCACCGGCAAACACATCCGCGTTTCTGCCGGGGGCATCGTGATCGCCGACACGACCAATGCTCTGACCCTCAAGGAGGCCAGCTACCCCGCAGTGGTGTATATCCCCCGCACGGACGCCAATATGGACGCGGTATCGCGCACCGACCGTGTGACGCATTGCCCGTACAAGGGCGACGCGAATTATTACAGCATCAAGACATCAGACAAGGTGCTCGACAACGCGATCTGGACCTATGAGACGCCGTTTCCCGCCATGGCCGAGATCAAGGACTATCTGGCATTTTATCCAGACAAGGTGAAAATCGAGGAAGTGCCCGCGTGATCCTCGGCTGATTGCCGAAGCGGCTTTCGACATTTATCATGACGGCGCGCATCGCTGATGCGCCCGGCGACGCCTGTTGCGCGCGGAAGCGAGGGGGCTCGCCGCTTACATGTCAGACCGTAACGCTGCGCTCGATCGCGCCCGCACCTTCGTCACGCTGCTCGTGCTGGCGAACCACGCCGCTGTAGCTTACACCGCCTTCGGCCGCTATTACCCGAACCACTATCTGTGGTCGACGGCGCCGATCGTCGACAGCCAACGCTGGATCGGCTTCAACATCCTGACGCTGTTCAACGACACCTTCTTCATGTGTCTGATGTTCATGCTGTCGGGCCTGTTCGTGTGGCCGAGCCTGAAGCGCAAGGGCATCGGCGACTTCCTGCGCGACCGCGCGCTCCGCCTCGGCCTGCCCTTCCTAGCGATGATCTTCGTGCTGATGCCGATCGCCTATTACGCGTCGTTCAGCCTGTCGACACACAAGACCGGCTTTATCGAATTCTACGTCAACAATTTCAAACAGGGCCAATGGTTCGCCGGCCCCGGCTGGTTCATCTGGTATTTGCTGTTTCTCGATCTCGTCGCGATCCCGGTCTTCCTGCTCGCACCGCGACTGGTGGACGGCATCAACCGACTGTCGATCCGTGCCTTCGAACGACCGTGGTTGTTCGTCGCCGTGCTCGCCGTCATCGCCGTGATCTCCTATGTGCCATTTCTGTTTACGGTCGGCGCTGTCCGCTGGTTCAGCTGGGGCCCGCTGCAGGTGCAGTTCAGCCGCATGGCGATCTATGGCGTGTTCTTCTTCGCCGGCATGGGCATCGGCGCCGCCAATATCGACCAGGGCCTGCTGGCCCGCACCGGTGCACTGGCGCGGCAATGGCTGTGGTGGACCATCGCCGCCGCCGCCTCCTTTGGCTCGCTCGCTTTTCTCGTCAATTTCCGCCGCATGAAGCTCGCCAATCTCACCGGCGCGCCGCCGTTCTGGTGGCAGTCGAGCTATGGCGTGATCTATGCGGTCGCCTGTACGCTGATCTGCCTCGCGGTGCTGGCGCTGTTCCTGCGTTTTGGCCAGCGCGAGAAGAGCATCTTCGATCCGCTGCGCGGCGATGCCTATGGCATCTTCGTGCTGCACTACATCCCGATGCTGTGGCTGCAATATGCGCTGCTGAACGCACCGCTCGGCGCCGGATCGAAAGCATTGATCGCCTTCGCGGGCACGCTGGCGGCGAGCTGGGCAGCGACAAGGGCGCTGCGGGCGATCCCGGGCGTGAAACGGATTTTGTAATCCGTTCACGCCGCCCTTTTCCGACAACCGACATTGACAGTGATCTGCAGGAGACCAGCATGCGCGCGCGCAACGGCGACAAGGCGATCAATCTTCTTTTCAACGTCACGCCGGCGCTGTTCGAGGACTATCGCGAACCCATTCTGGATGCGCTTCGGCGCCGGAGCATCGACGCGCGAGCCAGTCTCCTGGGTGACATTGCGCATCAGGACGTGGACTACATCATCCACGCGACCGGCGGTCCCATCACCGATTTCGCCCCTTTCAGCAATGCGCGCGCCGTATTGAGCCTTTGGGCCGGTGTCGAGAAGATCGTCGGCAACGCGACGCTGACGCAGCCGCTGTGCCGTATGGTCGATGGCGGGCTGCGGCAGGGCATGGTCGAATGGGTCGTCGGTCACAGTCTGCGCGCGCATCTCGGCATGGACCGCTATGTCTGTGAAAAACCTCTGACGTGGTCGCAGCATGTACCGCCACTCGCCACAGATCGATCGGTGACGGTGCTGGGTCTCGGCGAATTGGGATCGGCTGCGGCGACGGCACTCGCTCATCTCGGCTTCCGCGTGACCGGCTGGAGTCGAAGCCTGCGCGAGGTGCCGGGCGTCCGCTGCCTCGCAGGGATGGAGAACCTGCCGAGGGCGCTGGCCTCGGCGGAAATCCTCGTGGGGCTGCTGCCTCAAACGCCAGAGACCATCGATCTCCTGAATGCTGAACGGCTCGCGCTTCTGCCCAAGGGAAGTTTCATCCTGAATGCCGGACGCGGCACGCTGATCGAGGATGACGCGCTGATCGCAGCGCTCGACAGCGGACAGGTGGCCCAGGCCACGCTGGACGTCTTCCGCGCCGAGCCCGTACCATCAGGCCATCCGTTCTGGTCGCATCCGGGGGTGACGATCTCGCCCCACATCGCAGCAGCAACGCGTGTTGCATCGGCGGCCGAAAACATCGCCGACAATATCGCACGCGCGGAAAGCGGCACGCCGCTGATGAATTTGGTGGATAGGACGTTGAACTATTGAGTTGGCGTCCGGACGACGCAGCAAGCTGATGCCGCGTCGCAAATCTGGGAGATGTGACCGCCGGCTCGACCCGCGGCACAATAGCTCTGACCTGCGCGAAAACGACGGATCAGGTCTTCGGAGGTGCCTCCACGCCGGAAAAGGCCTGCACGGCATCTGGCAGGCGAGCGCCCTGGATCTGGATGGCCGATACGGACTTGTTCAATTCGGCAATTTCGGTTGCCGTAAACGAAACCTCCATCGCGCCAATATTCTCGAGCATATGCGCCTTCTGCGTCGTGCCCGGAATTGGCACAATCCAGTCCTTTTGAGCTATCAGCCAGGCCAATGCAATTTGCGCAGGCATGGCCTGCTTCCGTTTGGCCCAGCCCTTGATGAGCTCAACGAGATTGATGTTGCGAGACAGGTTCTCGGGCGAGAAGCGGGTCTCCAATTTGCGGATATCGCCGTCGGCAAATCGCGTGTTTGCATCAATGGCGCCGGTCAGGAAGCCCACGCCAAGCGGGCTCCAAGGGACAAACCCGATGCCCAGTTCCTGACACAACGGGATGACGGAATCTTCCGGGCCACGCCACAACATGGAGTATTCGTTCTGAACAGCGGTCAGGGGTAGTGCGGCATGGGCACGGCGCAAAGTGTTCAGGCCCATCTCGGACAAGCCCCAATGCAGAACCTTACCGGCCGTCATGAGATCTTTGACCGCGCCGGCGACATCCTCGATCGGCACCTGCGGATCGACACGATGCTGGTACAGCAGATCAATGCGGTCCGTGCGAAGGCGCTTGAGCATGCCTTCGACTGCGAGCTTGATATGCTCCGGTCGACTGTTGAGCCCCGGGCGCCGCTGGCCGGTCTCCAGATCGATGTTCCAGCCGAATTTGGATGTGATGACGACCTTGTCTCTGAACGGCGCGACCCCTTCGCCGAGAATCCGCTCGACTTCATGCGGTCCATAGGCCTCCGCGGCGTCAAAGAAGCTGACGCCGCGATCAAAGGCGGTCCGGATGATATCGTGCATTTCCGGTCGGGACGGAATCGTCGTCTGATAGGTGCGGCTCATGTTCTGAACACCGAGCCCCACGCTGGACACCTCCAGTGACCCCAGCATGCGCCGTCCGCGTTCTCCCGCCGCACGCGAAACGACCGCAGCGCTTGCCTGGGCCGATGCCTGCAAACCCGATCCGCCAAGCATGGGCGCCGCCACGAGGCCGCCCGCTGCCGCGAGGAAGATCCGACGGCCCATACCAGATACTCGCACTTTAGCCATGTCTCGTTGTCTCTGAACTGATGGATGTGAAAGACGTGTCGACCCTAGTGGCCCGTCATCTTCAGCAGAGCTTCGGGCAGACGCTCGCCTTCAATCTTAACTTTGGAAACTCCCGCACCGATCTCGGCGAGATCACCGGCCGTCAGTTCCAGACCAACCGCACCAAGATTTTCTTCGAGGCGAGACAGCTTGGTGGTGCCGGGGATCGGCACGATCCAGGGCTTCTGTGCGAGTAGCCAACCAAGCGCGACCTGCGCCGGCGTCCCGCCCTTGCGATCCGCAACATCCTTGATGACGCTCACAAGGGACATGTTGGCCTTGCGGGCCTCGACCGAGAAACGCGGAACGAAGTTACGGAAGTCGCTGTCGCCGAACGTCGTATGCTCGTCGATCTTGCCGGTCAGGAAGCCCGCGCCTAGTGGACTGAACGGCACGAAGCCGATGCCGAGTTCTTCCAGCGCAGGCAGCAGTTCCGATTCAGGTTCGCGCCAGAACAGCGAATACTCGCTCTGGAGAGCCGTCACCGGTTGAACGGCGTGGGCGCGACGGATGGTTTGAACGCCGGCCTCCGACAGGCCGAAATGCTTGACTTTGCCTTCGGCGATCAGGTCCTTGACCGCACCAGCCACGTCCTCGATCGGCACGTTGAGATCGACGCGGTGCTGGTAGAACAGATCGATGCGGTCCGTCTTCAAGCGCTTGAGCGCGGCCTCGGCAACCATCTTGATGTGCTTTGGCTGACTGTTCGTCGCGCCGGAGCGTTCTCCCGTTTGGAGATTGATGTCGAAGCCAAACTTGGTTGCGATGACGACCTTGTCGCGGATGGGCTGCAGCGCCTCACCGACAAGCTCTTCGTTGGCAAAGGGGCCATAGGCCTCAGCGGTGTCGAAAAACGTCACGCCGTAGTCGTGAGCGTCGCGGATGAGTTTGATCATCGCGTTTTTCTCGCCGGCCGGCCCATAGGCCGATGTCATGCTCATGCATCCGAGGCCGAGAGCTGACACTTCGAGGTCCGCTCCAAGTTTACGCGTCTTCATGGCTGTTCTCTGAAAATTTCAAGGATCGGGAATCGTGCCGCCGAAGCGACCACAGGCCCGCAGGCCAAACCTAATCAGCTGTCATCATCGTGATTAGACGGAGTAAATCGCTTAGACTTATGACATCATGTCATAAGTTGAATTCAGACGGTATCTTGATGCAGAAAGACGATCTCGGAAGCCTCGCCATGTTTTTGGCGGTAGTGGACGAACGAAGCTTCACGCGCGCTGCGGCCAAGCTGGGCATCTCGCAATCGGCACTGAGTCACGCGATGCGGCGCCTGGAGGAAAAACTGGGTTTGCGCCTCCTCAACCGCACTACGCGAAGCGTGGCGCCGACCGACGCCGGCAACCGGCTGATTGAAACGCTCCGGCCCGCCCTCGCCGACATCGACAGCAAGCTGATCTCGCTCACGCAGTATCGCGAACGTCCCGCCGGCACGATTAGGCTTACCGCATCCGAACACGCGGCCCGGACCATTCTTTGGCCGGTCATTGACCAGCTAACGCGCGACAATCCTGACATCAAGATCGAGCTCAATATCGAATCCGGTCTGACTGATATCGTCGCGGAACAGTACGACGCGGGTGTGCGACTCGGCGAACGGCTGGCCAAGGACATGATTGCGGTGCGGATCGGGCCTCCGCTGCGAATGGCGGTGGTCGGAGCGCCGTCCTATTTCACTCGACGTAGCATCCCGGCGACGCCGCATGACCTCGCGCAGCATACATGCATCAACTACCGCTTCGTCAGCAACGGCGGACTATACATCTGGGAATTCGAAAAGGCCGGCCGCGAGGTGCGCATCAAGGTCGACGGCCAGCTCGTGCTCAATCGCGCCGACCTGATGATCGAGGCAGCCGTTGCCGGCCACGGCATTGCGTTCCTGACCGAGGATCAAGTGTCGGATGCGCTGGCAAACGGCACCCTTATCCGTGTGCTAGATGACTGGTGCGAGCCATTCGACGGCTATCACCTGTATTATGCAAGTCGACGGCAACCCTCGCCGGTCTTCACACTGCTGCTTGAAGCCCTGCGCGCGAGAAAATGAAACGCGGCAGGCATGCTGCGTAGTGCTGATGTCATCACACAAATTCAATTGTCATCGTCCGGCCGGGCGCACTTGCGCACTAGAACCGAGCGATCCATTACACGCTGCCGTCCGTGTTTCACTCGACTGCCAGTGTTTACTGGGTCACCCGGTCAAGCCGGGTGACGACAGTCAGAGATTGGACGAGAGAAAAGATAGGTTTCTTACGACGCCTTGCCGCTCATGTAGTTCGGCAACCAGCTCTCATGCGCATGGACGAGTGCCTTGATATCGACCGCGCGTTCACCGGCGATGGCCACCGCATGGCCGCCGGTCTTGCCGATCTGCACGCAGGGCACGCCGACATTCTTCAGCTTCGACAGCACGGTCAGCAACTGATCTTCCGCGACAGTCACGATATAGCGCGCCTGATCCTCGCCGAACCACCACGCATGCGGCACCGTCGATGACGGCGCTGCGTCGAGCTTGGCGCCGATGCCCGAGGCCATCGCCATTTCGGTGAGTGCCACCAGCAAGCCACCATCGGCAATGTCATGCACGGCGGTCGCGGTGCCGGCATGGATCATGCCGCGGACCACGTCGCCGTTGCGCTTCTCAGCGGTGAGGTCGACCGGCGGCGGAGCGCCCTCTTCCTTGCCGCAGATGTCGCGCAGATAGACCGACTGGCCGAGCCAGCCCTTGGTTTCGCCGATCAGCAGGATCGCTTCGCCCGGCGCCTTGAATGCGAGCGTGGCCGACTTGGTGAAATCATCGAGCACGCCGACGCCGCCAATCGACGGGGTCGGCAGGATGCCGCGGCCGTTAGTCTCGTTGTAGAGCGAGACATTGCCGGACACGATCGGGAAGTCGAGCGTGATGCAGGCTTCCGCGATGCCCTTCAGGCAACCGACGAGCTGGCCCATGATCTCGGGCCGCTCCGGATTGCCGAAGTTGAGATTGTCGGTGACTGCCAGCGGCTTGCCGCCGACCGCGGTGATGTTGCGCCAGGCTTCGGCGACGGCCTGCTTGCCGCCCTCGACCGGATCGGCCTCGCAATAGCGCGGTGTGACATCGACGGACATCGCAAGACCCTTAGGGCCGTCCTCGATGCGCACCACCGCGGCGTCGCCGCCGGGGCGCTGCACGGTGTTGCCGAGAATGACGTGGTCATACTGCTCCCACACCCAGCGCTTCGAGCACAGTTCCGGCGTGCCGATCAGCTTCTCCAGCGCATCCGGGATCGACGACGGCGCGGCGATGTCGCGCGCATGCACGACAGGCAGTACCGGCGACGGCACATGCGGACGATCGTAGAGCGGCGCCTCGTCGCCAAGTTCCTTGATCGGCAGATCGGCCATCACCTTGCCGCCATGCTTCACAACGAAGCGCAGCGTCGGCGTGGTGTAACCGACAATCGCGAAGTCGAGGCCCCACTTCCGGAAAATATCCTCGGCCTGCTTTTCCTTCTCCGGCTTCAGCACCATGAGCATGCGCTCCTGGCTCTCCGAGAGCATCATCTCGTAGGCGGTCATGCCTTCTTCGCGGGTAGGCACTGCATCGAGATTGAGTTCGACGCCGAGGTCGCCCTTGGCGCCCATTTCGACGGCCGAGCATGTGAGACCCGCCGCGCCCATGTCCTGGATCGCGATCACGCAATCGGCGGCCATGATTTCGAGGCAGGCTTCCAGCAGCAGCTTCTCGGCAAAGGGATCACCGACCTGCACGGTCGGGCGCTTCTCCTCGGAATCCTCGTCGAATTCGGCCGAAGCCATCGACGCGCCGTGAATGCCGTCGCGGCCGGTCTTGGACCCTAAGTAGACGATCGGCATGTTCACGCCAGACGCCGCGGCGAGGAAGATCTTGTCTGCATCGGCGAGGCCGACGGCCATCGCGTTCACAAGATTGTTGCCGTCATAGCGGGTGTGGAAACGCGTCTGGCCACCCACGGTGGGCACGCCGAACGAATTGCCGTAGCCGCCGACGCCGGCGACGACGCCCGACACGAGGTGGCGGGTCTTGGGATGCTCCGGCGCGCCGAACGACAGCGCGTTCAAACAGGCGATCGGGCGCGCGCCCATGGTGAAGACGTCGCGCAGGATGCCGCCGACACCCGTGGTCGCGCCCTGATAGGGCTCGATATAGCTCGGATGGTTGTGGCTCTCCATCTTGAAGACGATGGCCTGATTGTCGCCGATATCGATCACGCCGGCATTCTCGCCCGGCCCCTGCAGCACCCACGGCGCCTTGGTCGGCAGCCCCTTCAGATGGATGCGCGAGGATTTGTACGAGCAATGCTCGTTCCACATGGCCGAGAAGATGCCGAGCTCGGTGAAAGTCGGCTCCCGCCCGATCAGCTTGAGAATGCGCTCATACTCGTCGGGCTTGAGGCCGTGGGAAGCGACGAGTTCGGGAGTGATCTTTGGCTCGGTCATGGGGTCTCTTGGCTCTGTAAGGCTTCTTCATAGGGAGATCGGAGCATGCGGAAAAGGCCTATTCCGGCCCGTTCCCCGCATGTCCCAAGCTTTGCCCGGGCAACGCCCGCATTGCTCGAAAAAGAGCCTGCATAAGGCCCTGCGCCGGCGCCGGATTGCGCCCGCCGGATGGATCGGATTTAACACTTTTCGCAGCCAATCCAAGGAGTTCAGACCGTGAATGTGCCCGCCGATGCCACCATCCCGTTCCACGCCGACGCCTATACCGCGACGGAGGGGGAATTTGCGGGCTGGACCACCTGGAAGCGGGATTCCTTCGAATCGGTCTCCGGCCCGTTCTGGCACAAGGTCGAGGCCGACGGCTCCGTCCGCTGCGCCTTCCGGGTCGAGAAAAAGCACCTCAACGGCATGAAAAACGTCCATGGCGGCTGCTTCATGACCTTTGCCGATTACTGCCTGTTTGCGCTGGCCTCCCGCGAGCTGCAAGGACCCGGCATCACCGTCTCGTTCGGCTGCGAATTCCTCGATGCCGCCCGCGAAGGCGAGCTGGTCGAATGCCACGGCGAAATGACCCGGATCGGCGGCTCATTGATCTTCCTGCGCGGAATCCTGAAAGCCGGCGAGCGTTCGCTGCTGACCTTCTCGGGCACCATCAAGCGCGTGAAGAAGCGCCCGAAGCCGGCGGCCATCGCGGCAGAGTAACCGGGCGTCGATTGGCGGGCATTGGCGCACCCTGCTAGGTTCGTCGACGACACATGTGGGCCCGAACATGCTGAGTTCATTCGAACGGCTGCGTCATCCGGCAAACGCGGATCTCCTGATCGCGGCGGACGACGAGCACGCGGCTGTCGCCGGCCGCGGCGATTACGCCATGCCGTGGCACTGGCATGACTGCCTGATGTTCATCCTGCCGAGCCGCGGGACGATCGAGCTGAAGCACGAAGCCGGACGTGAAGGCACTTGGCTGTCGCAGGACCGGTTCGCGATCGTTCCGCCGAACCAGGCGCATGAGACGCGCGCGGGTATCGGTGCGCACAGCCACGTCGCGATCTACGCAACTGGCTCGGTCCTGAAGCGCCTCGAAAGAGAGAACGGCTCGCTGAGCGAATTCCGCCGCAGGACATCAACGACCCGGCTGTTTCGCCGATCAGACAGACTGCGCGCCCTGCAGGCGCTGCTGGTCGGGGATGGCAGGCATGCCTATGGTAATGCGCATGTCCGGCATGGACTGTCGTCTACGCTACTCGTTCAGTGCATCGCCGAGGCTCTGACCGGCGATGCCGTATCCAGTGCCTCGCATCGCGAACACGGCATGACGCTGGTCACGGAGCTGAGGGACTATCTCACCCTTCATGCCGACCGGGATGTTCCGCTCGATGCCCTGGAAGAACGGTTCGGCGTTTCGCGACGTCATATCACCCGGCTGTTTCGCGCGGGGACCGGCGCGTCGATCGGCGAATTTCAGCAACGGATCCGCCTCGACAATGCAAGCGAGCTGTTGAAGACAACCGATCTCCCGATCGGCGAGATCGCGCTCCGTGTCGGCTTCGACAGCGGTGCAGCGCTGGCCCATGCGATGCGCCGGGCGGACGGCCAATCGCCAAGCGAAGTCCGCAAGCGCATGGCCCGGCCGATCAAAATCTAGGGCCCGCCGGAACGCGCGCCGCAGCAACATCCTCCGTAGCTTGATGCCGGTGAATTCCGTGCAGCGTTGGCTGACGCGTATTGCAAACACGCGAAGCGGTTGGAAGGTGCATCACATGGCCACGACGTCCGCCGAACCGCAGGTTCGATTTGTCAGTGTCTTTGCGGCAGGCCCGCAGGGCGGCAATCCCGCACCGATCGTCGTCGATGCTGCCGGCATGAGTGATGCGGAGATGCAGCAGGTCGCACGCGCCTACGGGCACGAGAGCGGGTTTGTGTTGCCGCCTCCGCCAGGCTCCGACTGCGATTTCGAGTTTCGCTTCTGGGTGCCCAATCATGAGATGTCCATGTGCGGCCACGCCACCGTCGGCGCGACATGGCTGCTTCAACGGCTCGGCCGGCTGCAGCGCGATCGGATCACGATCCTGACGAAGAGCGGCCGCGTCCATGCCCGGATCAGCCAATCAGACGAACGGGATATCTCGGTCGAGGTCTCGCAGCCTGCAGGGATCGTCGAGCCGCTCCCCGATACGCCCCGAAGCGTCGATGACATTCTCGACGTCCTCGGGATCGGCTCCGACTGCCTCGCGCCGTTCCCGATCCAGAATGCGCGAACGAGCCGGACCAAAACCCTCATTCCGTTGAAGAGCGTGTCCATCCTCGATGGCCTGAAGCCTGACTTCTCAAGGATGGAGCGCCTGTGCAATGGCATCGACTCCACCGGTCTCTATCCCTACGCCGTGTCCGACCGGGACAATCAGATCGTCGACGCCCGCCAGTTTCCGAGTTCGTCGGGATATCCGGAAGATGCCGCGACGGGCATTGCGGCTTCTGCCCTGTCCTTCGGCCTCCTCGCGAACGGGATGGTGGATGCGTCGGAGCGCCAGATCACCATTCGCCAGGGACGCGCCATGAATCGCCCCTCCGCGATCAAGGTGCGGTTCAGCTTCGACGACGGCGATCTCAACGGCTGCTGGCTCGGCGGTGCCGTTCAGCCAACCGACTGCGAGAGGATTGCGTCATGACGAGCAAAGGACAGCTCTCGGCTTTCGAAGCCGACTATGGCTTTGCGCGAAGCGACGTTCGTCTCGACAACTGGCGTCGGGCGCCCTGGAATGTCTGGGCATTCCGCCACGTGTCCGAACTCATTCCGACAGCACGCATCGCAGCGACGCCGGGACTGATCGAGGATCCACCTGTCGATCCCGGAGACTTGCTCAAGCAGACATTCGCTGTCGGTGGGGAAACAGGTGGTGTCTTGGATGTTCTACGCAGAACGTCGACCGACGCGCTCGTCGTGATGAAATCCGGCCGCGTCGTTGCAGATTACCATGCGCCGAATTTCACGGCGCAATCGCGGCACATTCTGTTCTCCGCGAGCAAGTCGGTGACATCGATCGTCGCGGGAATTCTATACAGCGACGGCCTGATCGATTTCGACGAGACCGTCTCGCATTACGTGCCGGAGCTGAAATCCTCCGCTTTTGCGGATGCACGGATCCGCGATGTTCTTGACATGCGGGTGAGCCTGGATTTCGAGGAAACCTATCAGGATCCGCGCGGCGACTTCGCCAGATATCGTCGCGCCGGGCTGCTTGAACCCTCCAAGCCCGGAGATACCCCGGACTCTCTCATCACCTTCCTGGCTTCCTTGCAAAAGGGTGCCGGCGATCATGGGGGTCCCTTTCACTACTGCTCGCCGAATTCGGATGTGCTGGGTCTGGTGATCGAACGCGCCTCGGGCCAGCGTTTCGCCGACTTTGCCGCCGCGCGTTTGTGGCAGCCGCTCGGGGCGCGGCAGGATGCTTATATTACGGTCGATGCAGCCGGCACCCCGCGAACCGGCGGCGGCTTCTGCATGACCCCGCGCGACTTCGCACGCATCGGCGAAATGATGCGACTGGGCGGCATGGCCAACGGCCGCCGGATCGTCTCGCAGGATTGGGTATCGGATACGATCACGAACGGCTCCGACGAAGCTTGGCGCGCGGGCAAATTCGTCGAATGGCTGCCAGAAGGCCGCTATCGCAACAAATGGTATCAAACGGGCGATGCGAGCGGCGCGTTCTTCGCGCTCGGCATTCACGGGCAATATCTCTATGTGAACCCGCGCGCCGAAATGGTCGTGGCAAAATTCTCGTCGCAGCCGGAGCCGGTGGACAACAATCTGAAGCGCCTCAACCTCGCACTGTTCGATGCGCTGGCGAGATTATGCTCATGAAGCCCCTGCCCGTTGCCGCCGACGGAGGCCTGCCCCGCGCCTAGCTGTCGTCCGAGCGCACGGACGAAGGATGCCGGCACAAAGGTGTCACGCTGACGCGCATGAAGGGGAAGAGCGGCAATGTCGACAGAATGTCGTGCAGCGCTTCATTGCTCGCCACATCGAAGATGCTGACATTGGCGTAACGTCCGGCGACCCGCCAGAGATGGCGCCACTCGCCTGTCTTCTGCAGCTCCTGCGCGCGTTCACGCTCGGTTTTTTTCAGTTGCTCGACCACATCCGGCGCAATGCCGGGCGGGATCTGTACGTCCATTTCGACCTGAAACAGCATCGATCAAACTCCTGTTGTTGCGCCGGCCGGTTGAATGCGCGGCGCGTAACCATCGCGGCGGAAGAATGCGACGCGGTCCATGTCCAGTTCGACGCCGATGCCGGGCGCCGTCGGCACCTGCAACACGAAGTCACCATACTGCAACGGCGTCGCGAGAATCTCCTCGGTCAGAAGCAGCGGGCCGAACAATTCGGTACCCCATGCCAGTTTCGGCAGCACGGAGAAAACCTGGGCCGACGCCGCGGTGCCGACACCGCCTTCCAGCATCGTGCCGCCATAGAGGCCGAGACCCGCGGCATCGCCGATCGCAGCCATCTTCACCGCATCGTACAGACCGCCAGCCTGATTGATCTTCAGAGCGAACACATCGGCGGCGCCGCGCGCCGCGATGTCGAAGGCATCCGTCGTGCCGTGCAGCGCCTCGTCGGCCATGATGGGCACGGCAAAGCGACCGCTGAGGCGGGCCTGTGCACCGCGATTGTCGCGCGACAGCGGCTGCTCGATGAGGTCCACGCCGGCCGCCTCCAAGGCGGGAATGCCGCGCCGTGCCTCGGGCTCACTCCAGGCCTGGTTGACGTCGACCCGCACGCTGGCACGATCTCCGAGGGCGCGCTTGATGGCCGCCACATGCGCCACGTCATCGTCCACGGACCGCAGGCCGATCTTCAGCTTGAAAATATTGTGGCGGCGCGCGTCGAGCATCCGCTCGGCTTCCTCGATATCGCGCCTGGTATCGCCACTGGCCAAGGTCCAGGCGACCGGCAAGGTGTCGTGCTGGCGCCCGCCAAGCAGCTCCGACACCGGCAGGCCCAGGCGCTTGCCGAGCGCGTCCAGCAGCGCTGTTTCCACCGCGCATTTGGCAAAGCGGTTGCCTTTGACCCGTCGCTTCACATCGGCCATGAGCGCGGCAACGCGTGATGCATCCATGCCGATGATGGCCGGAGCGATGTAGGTGTCGACGGTCAGCTTGATGCCCTCGGGGCTCTCCTCGCCGTAGCTGAGGCCACCGATGGTCGTGCCCTCGCCGATGCCGACCGTTCCATCGGAGCAACGGATGATGACCAGAACCAGGGTCTGGCTGTTCATCGTATGCATCGACAACTTATGGGGTCGGATCGTCGGCACATCGACCAGGATGGTCTCGACCTCGTCGACGCGGACTGCCACGCTGGTGCTCATGAAAAGCGTTTTCCTGTTGTCTATAGGGCCTTGAACGGATCGCCGATATCTATCCGGCGATCCGTCGCATTGCCGTCTGCCGCAGCGTTACTTCTTGACGAGCGGGCAGCGTGAGGCCGATAGCGGCTGGAACGCGTCATCGCCGGAGACGGTCGCCAGCAGCTTGTAATCGTCCCAGCGCGCCTTCGATTCCGACGGCTTCTTCACTTCGAACAGGTACATGTCGTGCACCATGCGGCCGTCCTCGCGGATCCGGCCGTTCTTCGCGAACATGTCGTTGATCGGCGTGTCCTTCATGGCCTTCATCACGGCCGCTGAATCGGTGGTGCCTGCCTTCTTCACTGCATTCAGGTAGGTCGTGACGGACGAATAGACGCCCGCCTGCGCCGACGTCGGCGCGCGCTTGGTACGCTCCATGAAGCGCTTCGCGAATGCGCGCGTTTCGTCGTTGAGATCCCAATAGAACGCTTCGGCCAGCAACAGGCCCTGCGCAGTTTCAAGACCGACGCTGTCGATGTCGGAAATAAAAGCCAGCAAAGGCGACAGCTTCTGTCCGGACTGGGTCAGGCCGAACTCGGCGGCCTGTTTGATCGCATTGATGGTGTCGCCACCCGCATTGGCGAGGCCGATCACGCTTGCCTTGGTGCTCTGCGCCTGGAGCAGGAACGACGAAAAATCCGAGGTGTTGATCGGGTGCTTCACATTGCCGACAACCTTTCCGCCCGCCTTGGTCACGACGCTTGAGGTGTCGCGCTCCAGTTCCTGGCCGAATGCGTAGTCGGCCGTGAGGAAGAACCAGCTATTGAGGCCGCGCTTCACCGTGGCGAGGCCGGTGACGCTGGCCAGCGCGTAAGTGTCGTAGGTATAGTGGACGATGTAGGGACCGCACGCCTCGTTGGTCAGCCTGACCGCGCCGGGACCATTGAACATGATGATCTTGCCGCGCGTCCTGGCCATTTCCGCTGCAGCCAGCGCCGTGGCAGAGCCAGCCACATCGACGATGGCCTCAACGTTCTGGTTGTCGATCATCTCACGGGTGAAATTAGCGGCGAGATCGGATTTGTTGAGATGGTCGGCAACCACGATCTGGACCTTGCGCCCAAGAACCTCGCCGCCGAAATCCTCAACGGCCATCTTGGCTGCGGTCTCGCTGCCCGGCCCGGTAATGTCGGCAAACAGGCCGGACATATCGAGGACGGCGCCGAGCTTCAGCGGCCCGGTGCTCTGTGCCATGGCAGCCGAAGTGGTGACGAGCATGACGGATGCCGTCAGACCTGAGAGTAACTTCTTCACATCATTCTCCATGAGCGCCCTCAGCAAGAGCGCTCGTCTATCGCTTGATATTCGTTAGTGATCGATCGCGGTGTGTGTCAGACGTCCGTCGTCACTGGCTGCCGCGGATGCCTGCCGTCTCGACGATCTGCTTCCATTTGGCGCTTTCCTGCGCCAGATGCGCGGCAAGTTCCTGGGGCGACGACGCGATGACGCGCCCGCTGACATCGGCGAAACGCTTCTGCACATCCGGATCTGCCAGAACCTTCCGGATATCGCCGCTGATGCGCTCCACCAGCGCCGGCGGCATCTGGCCCGGACCAAAAATGGCCCACCAGTTGGCGAGCTCGAAGCCCGGCAGACCGGATTCGCTGATCGTTGGCACGTCAGGCAGTGCGGCGATGCGCTCCTTGGTGGTGACGGCAATGGCGCGGAGGCTGCCGCCCTGCACCTGCGGAAGCGCCGTCGAGGCGTTGTCGAACATCAGGTCGATCCGGCCGGCCATCAGATCCGTCAGCGCCGGCGATGATCCGCGATAGGGAACGTGGGTCATCTCGACATTGGCCTTTTGCCGGAACACTTCCGCCGCCAGATGCAGAGAAGAACCAACGCCGGCAGAGCCATAGGTGGCGCCACCCGATGCCGCTTTTTCTTTCGCAAAGGCGATCAGATCCCTGACGTTCTTGATCGGCGACGAGGGCGGCACAAGCACCACGTTCGGCGTCTCGAGCGCCAGCGTCAGCGGTGTCAGATCCTTCACGGGATCGTAGGGCATCGACTTGAAAAGCCATGGATTGACGGCCACGGCGATCGACGCGAGCACCAGCGTATAGCCATCGGGGGCACTCTTGGCGGCCGCGTTGATGCCGATATTCGATCCGGCCCCGCCCCTGTTCTCGACGACGACCTGCTGCCCCCAGGTCTGGCTGAGCTTTTCCGCAATCGTGCGGCCGATGATGTCGGCGGCACCGCCAGCAGCGAAGGGAACGATCAACTGGACCGGCTTGGTCGGATATTCCTGCGCCGTCGCACGGTTTGCGCCCAAGGCGATACAGCAAGCCGCCACCGCAGCGTGGGTCGCCCGGGCAAGTAAGGTGCGTCGTGACAGCATGAAAGAGCCTCCCAGTCGGTTCTTATGTTTCGACGGCCGCACAAAAGCGTGTCGGCCAGGTCCGATATTGACAAACACTGGCACGGGACGCGTTATAGGCCAACACAGTCAAAACTATAGATGCGATAGAAGATTGTAATCGAATATGGATCCCAGACGTCTCGGCTATTTTCTGGCAATCGCGACCCACAAGCGCATGGCGAAAGCCGCGGAAGCCCTCGGCGTCGCCCAGCCAACGCTGTCGCAGCAGATACGCGCCCTCGAACAGGATCTCGGCACCGTTCTGTTCAACCGGACGCCCCAGGGCATGCAGCTGACCGAGACAGGACATGCACTGCGCGAACACGCACAACGTCTGATGGTTCAGACCGAAGCGGCGCGCACCGCGATAGCCGAGTTGGAGGGCGGCATGGCCGGCACGCTGCGTGTCGGCGTCATCTACACCTACAGCACGACCTTCCTGCCGAAGATCATCGGCAGCTTCGGCGAGAAATATCCTGACGTTCGGCTCAGCGTGGAGGTCGGCTCAGCAAACGGCGTCGAACAACGCATCCTGTCCGGGGATCTCGATCTCGCGATTGCTTTCGCCCCGCCCCAGCACGCGGAGTTGGGGGTCGACCTGTTGTTCGAGGAGCGGCTCGTCCTGGTGCTTGCGAAGTCGCAAAATCAGTCACGGCAACAATCGATCACGCTGCAGGCGCTCGCCCGCCGCCCGTTGGCACTTTTGACCCCCGCCTTTGCGACCCGCCGCATTCTCGACCAGTCACTGCCGCCCGATATTCAGCTCGACGTGCGCGTCGAGATGAACTCGGTCGAGGCCTTGATCGAACTCGCGAAATCGGGAGGGCTGCCAACTGTACTCGCCGACCGAAGCCTGAACGCCCGAAAGGACCTCGCGATCATTCCGATCGGGCCTCCGTGGATACGCCGTTCTGGAGCCTTGCTGTGGGATGCCCATCGCTACCAGACCGCGGCCGCGCGCGCTTTCATGGCGATCGCCCGCAAGACGACCAAAAGCGCACAGACCACGCGCGCGCTGTAGCGAACAATCGTGGGCATCGGCATTACCAGAGGGGCGCTGGCAATGGCCTGCCGCGACCTACCACCAGCCAGTTTGCGGCTGGCGCTGATACGGCGCGACCCTGCGGCGAGCCTGCACGGGCGCGGGATCCGCATTCCAGCGCTGGAAGAACGAGCCAAAGCCATCGCCATCCGCATCGTCGCTGCTCGCCATGAGATCGGCAGGCGGCGTCGGCTTGCGCGTGATGAAGCCACCTTGCGGCTGATTGCTGAGCACCACGACGAATTCGGTGCGATAGTTGGTTTCGCTGCTCAGCGGCTCGTCGGAAATAACGATCGACGACCGCGGCAGCGCAGTCGCGGCGATCCGGTCGAGCACTTCCTGCGGAATAGTGATGCGGTCGAGGGCGGCCTTCGCACTATCGCCTTCGTCGATCGAGACGGCGCTCCAGCGCAGGCCTGCGTCGTTCCGCGCCATCGCCGTGAACACATGCGTGCCGATCGGCCTGCCGGGATCGCGGATGGTGATGGGAACTTCGATGCTTGAATCGAACACCTCGCCGCCGCCGTCCGGCGCCGGCTTGTGCGTATTGCGCCGAACGTAAAGCATCTGCGTCTCGCGGCTGATATAGATCGAGACCGGCTCAAGCGCGAGTTTCGCATCGCTCGCTGCCTTGGCGGTAGCGACCTTTTTGGTCTCGGCCGCCTTGGCAGCGTCCTTTGCGGCGGCGGCAGCATCGAGCTTCGACGCCGTATCGGCCTTTGCGGTTTCGAATTGCGCCCCGAGCTCCGCGGCCTTGGCGGCAGCCTTCTGCTTCGCGTCCTCAGCCCGCGCCTTGGCCTCATCGGTCTTTGCCGCAACGACGGCCTTGTCGGCGGATGCAAGCTCGACATCGGCGCGCGCCTTCAGCGATTGCAGCTTGCGCAGGGCCGCCGGCCGCGGCTTCGCTTCGCGTGTCGAGGTCGCTGCGAGCTTCTTCGCCACGTCGGCGGCCGCAGCGGCCTCCGCAGCCTCGCGGGCGACCACCTCGAGACGGCCCGGAGCAGCGGCGATGGCTTCCGCCTTTGGCATCAGAAGCGCCGGATGGGAGAACTCGACGGGCGCCGCGTCATTCGGCGAGATGATCACCCGCATCCCGATCCGCGTCTTGTCGAACAACCTGTCCGCGAAGCCGTAGGGCATCCGCACGCAGCCATGCGATGCGGCATAGCCGGGCAGCGGCCCGCCATGCAGTGCGACGCCGTTCCATGTGATCCGCTGCATGTTCGGCATGGCAGCATCGTCATACATGTTGGAGCGATGGTCCTTGTTCTTCTCGAGAACGGCAAAGACGCCTGCCGGCGTCTCGCGGCCAGACACCCCGGTCGAGACCGGCGCGCGCGTGATCCAGCCATCGGCATCGTAGAACGTGACCTGCTGGCTCTTGATCGACACGATCGCCATCATCGGCTCGCCTGCTTCACGCGGGGCGGTCGCCTCGACGACGCGGGCGGGACGCGCCTGCTTTGCGGCGGCTCCGGCCGCCGGAGCGGCCAACGCAATCATTGCTGCCAACACCACGACGGGAGATATCCAGTGCCGCATCCCGACGTTGGGTTGCGCCGTCGCCAATCGATTTGCCATTCAGTGCCCCGGTCAAATGCCTTCCGATCGCGAATCGTACAGGCGTTTGATTGCGATTGTATCAATTCGCCGCCGCTTCGCTTGCCCGACGTCTCGTTGACGCGGCGAGCGCGGCGAAAGTTCATTCGTAGCCGAGAAACGGCGCCGGACAAAGGTGGCTCACTGCCACACCCGGCACGTGGTCCACTACGAAATCTGGACAAAACAGCGGTTGGGGCCTGAGTTCAAAATGAGCCCAATGCGGAACCCATGGCAATCACGGCAGCAAGAGCGACAACCGAGCTCACGATGCCGACCATCACAATGTCGAGATAACTTTGGCGATGCGTCAGGCCGCAGATCGCGAGCAGGCTGACGACCGCACCATTGTGAGGGAGAATGTCCAGGGTGCCGGAACCGATCACAGCCACGCGGTGTAGCAATCCGGGGTCGATCCCTTCCCGCGTAGCAACGTCCATATAAGTCTGACCGAGTGCATCAAGTGCGATTGTCAGTCCGCCGGATGCCGAACCTGTCAACGCGGCGAGCAGGTTCGTGGAAACGGCCAACGACACCAGCGGCCCCCCTTTAACGTCCAGCGCCCAGTCCCGCACCATGTCAAATGCGGGCAGCCCTGCAATGACTGCGCCGAAGCCAACGAGGCTCGCGACGGTCAGCGCTGGCAGCACGGATGCATTGGCCCCGGCATCCATCGTCTGTCGCAGCGCAGGCAACCGCGTCCAGTTGCAGATGACGACTGTCGCGGTCGCGCCTGCGAGCGCGACGACAACGGACCACACGCCGGCAACGGCAGATAGAGACGTGCTGCCCCAGCGCTGCTCGGCCAGGAAGGAGACATCAAGCCGGGGCAAGACAACGAGCGACATCACGAGATTGACGACGACAACGACAACCAGGGGAAGAACGGCATTGACTATAGGCACTTCCGCTTCGCTGCGATGCCCGTGGGATATTTCGGCCGGATCGAATTCGCGCGCCGTCGTGGCACGCCCGCGCAAGCGCTCGTCATCGGCAGCGGCGCTGGTCGCGATCGACAATTCTTCGCCATAACCTTCATTCGCTTGTCGTGCCGCCTTCTCGGCGCGAAGCAACCACCACAGTCCGATACCCAGCATGATCAATGACGCGATCATGCCGAGGCCCGGCGCCGCGAAGGGCGTGGTGCCAAAGAAGGGCATGGGTATCGCATTCTGAATCGATGGCGTGCCCGGCAAGGCTGACATGGTGAAAGTCGATGTTCCGAGAACTACTGTCGCTGGCACGAGGCGGTGCGGAATCCCCGCCGCGCGAAACAGCGACTGGGCCATCGGAACGATCACAAAAAATGCGACGAAAAGGCTGACGCCGCCATAGGTGACCAATGCCCCCGAGAGCACCACGGCGAGGATGACCCGGCGCTCGCCAAGGCGGCGGGTGATGAAGTTCGCGACCGCAGTGACCGCGCCGCTGTCGTCCATCAGCTTCCCGAATACGGCGCCGAGCAGAAAGATGGGAAAGAACTGAGCAAGAAACTGGGCTGCGCTGCCCATGAAGGTCTGCGTCCAATTGGCAAGCAATGGCTCTCTGCCGAAAGCCGCCGCAATCAGTGCGGAGAGCGGAGCAAGCAGCAGAACACTCCAGCCCCGGAAAGCCAGCCAGATGAGAAGACCAAGCCCGACGAGAATGCCGAGAAGACCCATGTCGTCAGCACTCCGCCAACAGGATGTCGAGATCGGCCGTCGAACGCTCGCCAAGATCGTCGCCGTGCAAATCAAGAAAGTCCCCTGCCGCTCGCCGGCCCTCGTCGCGCAGCTTGGATACGAAGGCCCATTCGGCGTTGAGCTTGGATGACGCGGCGAAAGTCGCGAGCATGTCGCTCTTGATCCGGTGCGTCTTCATTTGAGCCCAACGGGCGCCTTCCCCGGTGCCGGGATCCGCCACCTGACGAAGCAGCGCAATCATCCGCAGCTCCTTTGCCAGCGGCGAGTTGAATGAAATTTCATTGAGACGGTTGAGAATGTCAGCAGCCGTGCGCGGCTCCTCCGGTCGCTCGGTCGGATTGATCTGCACGACGATGGTGTCCCGCGCATCCGTCTCGCGCACAAGCGGCGTGATCGTGGGGTTGCCTGCGTAGCCCCCGTCCCAATAGGCTTCGCCTTCAATCTCGATCGCACGGAACATCGTCGGCAGGCACGCCGACGCAAGCAGGACATCTGCGGTGATCTCGACGTTACGGAAAATTCGCCCGCGACCTGTCCGTACCCGCGTGGCCGTTACGAAGAGTTTGATCGGCGCACCGGCGAGACGCTCGAAATCAATGCTTTCGGCCAGTATCTCGCGCAACGGGTTGTAACCGAGCGGATTGAGATCATAAGGCGACAGGACTCGCGACATCAGATCGGCGAAGAGATAGGCCGGAGAAGTGTCGAGCGACCAGCGTCCCATGAGGCGGTCGAGGGGGGAACGTTGAAACGGACTGAAGGCCGCGGCACGCGAGACGCGTCGCCAGTATTTGTCCAGAGCCTCGCGTGCTCCGTCGGCACCGCCGGCAGTCCAACCATCCGCTAGAACGGCAGCATTCATCGCTCCTGCCGACGTTCCGGATATGCCGGCAATTTGCAACCACGGCTCCTCAAGCAGCCGATCGAGGACACCCCACGTGAATGCGCCATGCGAGCCTCCGCCCTGGAGCGCCAAATCCACGAGCACCTGACTTCGGTTCATCATGCAGCTTCTCCAACTGCCGAGACACGCTGGTAGCCAACCGTCGAGCACTTCAGAAACCACGCACCGCAATAGACGTGGCCATAATAGACTTGGAAAGTCCGCTTCAGGTCGCTTTCGACCGAGCCTTACGACCTCTGCGTGCTATTTGATGCCCACCTCGCTCCAAAAGCAACCGGCCGGGGCCTGGCCGGAAACATCGCGCTGGATCCGACAATTGCACGCAGCGACCTGCAGAGGGACTTTAGTAAATATCAGGGGAAAATATCAGGCCATCGCCCCGTAATGAGACAATGGGCGGTGCTGAAATGGTGGAGGCGCGACAATGAAGCGCCTTCGGACATTGGACGACTACGGCGTCAGGAGCTTGTTGTACTTCGCCACATCACGCGTCACCAATTGCTGCAGCACCTCCGGTGCATGCTCATCGGCGTCGGGCGCCACAGTCGACAAATCGTGGAAACGCTTTTTCACGAGATCGCTTTCAACCGACGCACGAGCAGCGGCGTTCAGCTTCGCGATGATCTCCGGCGGCGTGCCCTTCGGCGCGAACAGGCCATTCCAGCCCTGCGCCTCGAAGTCGGGCAGGCCTGCTTCCGCCGAGGTCGGCAGATCGGGTAACGTCGCCAGCCGCACGGTGGAGCCGACCACGATGCCCTTCACGAGCTTGTCGTCGATGGCCTGCGAAACGGAGGCCGCGGAATCGCAGACGCCGTCGATCTGGCCGCCGATTGCATCCGTGAGCGCGGGCGCAGCGCCGCGATAACCAACCAGGGTGACGTCGATGCCGGCGGCCTGCACGAAGCTCTTGCAGATCAGATAATTCGACGAGCCGATGCCGGCATGGCCGAGATTGACCTTGCCGGGATTGGCCTTGGCGTAGGCGATGAAGCCCTTGAGATCACTCGCCGGAAAATCCTTGCGCAGCGCCACGACGCCGAAGGTCTTGGCCACCATGCCGATCGAGGCAAAGGAGTCCGGCGTAAAGGACAGTTTTGGATAGATCGTGTAGGTCGCCGCACTGGTGCCGGCATTGCCGATGGCAATGGTGTAGCCATCGGGCGCAGACCGCGCCGCGCGGGCCAGCGCGGTGGAGCCACCGGCGCCGACCACGTTTTCGATGATGATGGTCTGGCCGAGCGGCACCGCCATCTGTTCGGCCACCGCGCGCGCAATCACGTCCGACGTGCCGCCGGCCGCGAAAGGCACGATCATGGTGATGGGGCGCTTGGGATAATCATCGGCGGATGCCGAGACGCTCGTGCCCAGCACGAGCGCAAGCGTTGCGGCGAGCTTCGACAGCCGCGCCACAGCGGCGATCACGCAGCGCGCTCCAGATGCTCGACAAGACCAGCAAACAACCCGCGGCCATCCGTGCAGCCCATGATGTCTTCGACGTGATTTTCCGGATGCGGCATCATGCCGAGCACGTTGCCCTTCTCGCTGACGATGCCGGCAATCGATGCGGCTGCGCCATTGATGTTGTGCATGTCGCCAACCTCGCCGGTCGGCGAACAATAGCGATAGAGCACGCGGCCATCGCCTTCGAGGCGCTTCAGCGTATCGACATCGGCGGTGTAGTTACCCTCGCCGTGGGCGATCGGCACGCGGATCACCTGACCGGCATTGTAGCCACGTGTAAACGCCGTGTCGGACCGTTCGACGCGCAGATGCACGTCGTGGCAGAGGAATTTCAGCTTGGCATTGCGCATCAGGATGCCCGGCAAAAGACCTGACTCGCACAGGATCTGGAAGCCATTGCAGACGCCCATCACGAGGCCACCATCGGCCGCAAACTTGCGGACCGCATCCATCACCGGCGAACGCGCCGCGATGGCGCCGCAGCGCAGATAGTCACCGTACGAGAAACCGCCGGGGACGACGACGAGATCGGTGCCCTTGGGCAGCGAGGTCTCGGCGTGCCAGACCATCGTGGACTCCTGCCCCGATGCCAGCTTGAGCGCCCGCGCCATGTCGCGTTCGCGGTTGATTCCGGGGAAGACGAGAACGGCGGATTTCATAGCGATAACCTGGCTCAGAGCACTTCGACGCGGTAGTTTTCGATCACCGTATTCGCCAGCAGCTTGTCGGCTGCGGCCTTCAGCGCCTCTTCGGCTTTCGCCTTGTCGGCGCCGTTCAGTTCGATGTCGAACACCTTGCCCTGCCGCACAGAGGCAATGCCATCGACGCCGAGCGATTTCAGCGCGCCTTCGATGGCCTTGCCCTGCGGGTCAAGGATGCCGTTTTTCAGGGTAACAGTTACGCGGGCTTTCACGTCGTAATCCTCAGCTCTTGACCAGTACCGGGCCGGTGCCCATCGGGCGTTCGTTTTCGGAGAGAATGCCGAGACGCTTGGCGACCTCGGTATAGGCCTCCAGCACGCCGCCGAGATCCCGACGGAAACGATCCTTGTCCAGCTTCTCGTTCGACTTGATATCCCACAGCCGGCATGAGTCGGGCGAGATCTCGTCGGCGACGATGATGCGCATCATGTCGTTTTCGAACAGGCGGCCGCATTCCATCTTGAAATCGACGAGGCGGATGCCGATGCCGAGGAAAAGACCGGTGAGGAAGTCGTTGACGCGGATGGCGAGCGCCATGATGTCATCGATTTCCTGCGGGGTGGCCCAGCCGAACGCCGTGATGTGCTCTTCCGAGACCATCGGGTCGTTGAGCTGGTCGTTCTTGTAATAGAACTCGATGATCGAGCGGGGCAACTGAGTGCCTTCCTCGATGCCGAGGCGCTGCGACAGCGAGCCCGCCGCCACGTTACGGACCACGACTTCCAGCGGCACGATCTCGACTTCGCGAATCAGCTGCTCGCGCATGTTGAGCCGGCGGATGAAATGAGTCGGCACGCCGATGTCGTTCAGATGCTGGAACAGGTATTCCGAAATCCGGTTGTTGAGGACACCCTTGCCCTCGATCACCTGGTGTTTCTTGGCATTGAACGCGGTCGCGTCGTCCTTGAAGTGCTGAATCAGGGTACCGGGCTCCGGGCCTTCATACAGGACCTTGCCCTTGCCTTCATAAATGCGACGTCGACGGCTCATGGGGATGTACCGGGTGTTGTTGAAATCCATGGATGTGGTGTGCTCCGAATAACGGGATCGACCCACGACGGAGCTGCCGTGAAGGCCAGGAACGGGAAGAAACAGAACGAGAACCGGGCCTGTTGGCAACCTACCCGATCGGCCCTGCCAGTACAATCGACCCGGCCCGCCGAGTGGGGGTTTACCCCAACCTCGCGCAAGCCTGGTCCGATAAGCCTCGCCCGATACCGTCTTGCCTGCGACCTTGCGGCCGATTGTTCCAACGGTATCTCGACCTTATTTAAGCTCCGAACCGGCGTTTACAACGTCGTCCTGACCGCCCAACAACCCCGACGGGAACTTTAACCATGTCATCATTCGACAAGCGCGGCGAAGCCTTCGAGAACAAGTATGCGCTCGATGAAAGCCAGAAGTTCAAGGCCGAGGCCCGCCGCAACAAGCTGCTGGGCCTGTGGGTCGCCGAACAGCTCGGCAAGTCCGGCGACGAGGCCGCCGCCTATGCCAAGGAAGTCGTCGCAGCCGATTTCGAGGAAGCCGGCGACGGCGACGTGGTGCGCAAGGTGCTCGCCGATCTCACCGCCAAGGGCGTCGCGATCACCGAGCCGCAGCTCCGCGTGAAGATGGATCAGTTGACCGCTGAGGCCGTCGCGCAGGTAAAGGCCGGAACCTGAGATCCACAGCTTCGAGTTGCAATTCTCGCTGCAACTCACGACGTTTTATAGAGAGCCGCACATCGTATGATGGCGCGGCTCTTGTCTTTTGAAACGTTCCAGACTCGCAGAGTCTCGCTGAAGATTCCGAATTGCGATCTGCAAATTCTGAAACGGAGTCGCACAGCGTGCCGATGACGGCTCGCATGCGCGCGCGCTACAAATTGCTCAAAGTGCACGTCGATTGTTCAATTGTGACAACATCCGATCTTTGACTGCATCATCGAAGACACACCACGCTGCCAATAGCTTTGCTTTAGAGCTATTCAAACCCGGATTCGAAGTTTTCATCCCAAGCCACTGCTAGATCGCTTTCACCACATTTCTCGAACGTGAAAGCGACACAAAGTGACGACGGACAACCATTGCAATCTCGACAGCAACGCACGCAGCATCTTCAGGGTGCGCCGCGCGTATTGGTTGATCGGCGCGACGTTCCTGATCGGCGATTATGTGACCGGGGCCTCGATCGCCAATGCACAGACGAATACGACACTGCCGCCGGTCACCGTCGAATCGCCGACACAGGCGCGCCGGCCCGCACGTGCTGCGAGCGCCACGCCGAGCCGGGCGCGGGCTGTCGCCGCACGCCGCAATGCCAATCCACCGCCCGCCCCGCCGACACCGACCGAGCGCGCCATCGCTGCTGCGGCAGCAAAATACGAACAGATCCTCGGCTATCGCGCGATGCCGAGTGGGACCACGCTGCGGTCAGGCCAGCCGCCGCTCAACACGGCTCAGACCGTCAATGTTGTTCCCGAGCAGGTGATCAAGGATCAGTTGCCGCGCAACATCGACGACGCGCTCTCCAATATCAGCGGCGTCACCCAGACCAATACGCTGGCCGGTACGCTCGACGCCGTCATTCGCCGCGGCTTCGGCGACAACCGTGACGGCTCGATCATGCGCAACGGCCTGCCGCTGGTGCAGGGCCGCAGCTTCAATCCCGCGGTCGAAAGCGTCGAAGTGCTGAAAGGACCGGCCTCGCTGCTCTATGGCATTGTGGACCCCGGCGGCATCGTCAACACGATCAGCAAGCGGCCCGACCTCTATCAGCACGGCTCGGCCACTCTGCTCGGCTCGACCTTCGGCGGCGGCAAGAACGGCGTCGACGGCATCTTCGACATCACCGGACCGATTGGCACCGATGGCCTCGCCTACCGGTTCATTGCCTCCGGCACCAGCGAGGATTACTGGCGCAATTTCGGCACCCGCAAGGACACGCTGATTGCGCCATCGCTGTCCTGGTATGGTGACGACACCACGGTGCATCTGAACTACGAGCACCGCGACTTCTCCTATCCGTTCGATCGCGGTACCTCCCTCGACCTCCGCACCAACACGCCGCTCGCGATCCCGCGCGAACGCCGTCTCGACGAAGCCTATAACAACATGTGGGGCACCACGGATCTGATGCAGGCCTCGGTCGATCATCGCATCAACGAGAACTGGAAGATCTTCGCCGCCTACAGCTTCAACACCGAAACCTTCAGCGCGAACCAGCTCCGTATCACGGCCGTGAATCCGGTGTCCGGTCTCGTCACCCGCAGCAATGACGGCACACGCAATTCGTTCAGCAATGTCAGCGCCGGCACGTCTTACATGCAGGGCACCGTCTGGACCGGCGGCTTCCGCAACGACGTGGTGTTCGGCGGCGACGCCCAATATCGGACCATCTGGCGACAGGACTTGATCCGGCAGGCCACGCCGAACGTCTTCAACATGTATAATCCGGTTTATGGCCTGCTGTCGCCCGGCACGACGGTGCTCGCGACCGACAGCGACCAGACCGACGCGCTGTCGACGCGCGCACTCTTCCTCCAGGATACGTTCTATCTGACCAACCAGCTCCTGCTGGTTGGCGGCGTGCGCTGGATGGAATACGAGCAGTTGGCCGGCCGTGGGCGAAACCCATTCATTACCAACACCAACCTCGCCGGCGACAAGGTGCTGCCGATCGGCGGCGTGATCTACAAGTTCACCGACGAGGTCTCCTGGTATCTCAGTTACACGGAGTCGCTGAAGCCGACTGCAACAATCAACTTGTTCACCGGTGCTCCCGTCGGTTTCATAGTCGATTCCAACATCCAGCCTGAGGAAGGCGTGCAGTGGGAAACCGGCATCAAGTTCGACATCAACAAGCGGCTGTCGGGCAATGTCGCATTCTACGACATCGACAAGAAGAATGTGCTCGTGTCGATTCCTATCAGCGGCGGCGTGAGTCAGGTGCGCGCGGCCGGCAAGGTGCGCTCACGCGGCTTCGAGGTCGATATCACCGGGCGCCTGACCGACAATATCAGCATGATCGGCAGCTATGGCTATACCGATGCCCGCGTCACCGACGATCCCACATTGATCGGCAAGGCGCTGCAGAACGTCGCGCTCAATACAGCCTCACTGTTCATGGTCTATGACTTCGGCACCATGCTGCCCGGCCGCCTGCGGATCGGCGGCGGTGCGCGCTATGTCAGCGATCGTCCAGGCGATGCCAACAATAGTTTCTACCTGCCATCCTACGTGGTCGCCGATACATTCGCGAGCTATGAGGTCAAACAGATGGGATTCCCGGTGATCTATCAGTTCAACGTGAAGAACCTGTTCGACCAAACCTACTACCCGTCGGCCGTCAACAATCTGAACGTGGCGATCGGCGATGTGCGCCGGTTCTCGCTGGAAGCCACGGTAAAGTTCTGATCATGACCACGCCACGTCGCGCCAGCGCGATACTGATTGCGCTCGCCGCGACGTGGCTCTCCTTCGGCGTAGCCACCGGTTACGCCGAGGAGATCAATCTCTATTCGACCCGCGAACCACAGCTCGTGGAACCGGTCATCGCATCCTTCACGGCGGCGACCGGGATCACGGTCAAGCTCACTTATATCGAGGACAATCTCGTCACGCGCATGAAGGCCGAGGGCGACGCTTCCCCCGCCGACGTGCTGATGACCATCGGCCTCGACAAGACCTCGCAATTCGCGGCGAATGATCTGTCCCAACCCACAGCCTCCCCGCTACTCGACAGAGTGATCCCGCCGCGACTCCGCGGCAAGGAATGGATCAGCCTGTCGGTGCGCCCGCGCGTGGTGATGGTGCGGAATGACTCACCGCAAGGCACGATCCGCTATGAGGATCTCGCCGATCCCCGCTTTCGCGGCCAGCTCTGCATCCGCTCGCCCTTGCATCAGAACAATGTCGCGCTGATATCGGCCTATCTCGTGCATCACGGTGCGGACGCCACCGAGGCCTGGCTGCGCGGCATCAAGGCCAATCTGGCGCATGCGCCCGAAGGCAAGGACAACGATATCATTCGCCAGCTTGCGGAAGGCCGCTGCAGCATCGGCATCGCCAATACGGTGGCGCTGGCGCAGCTCCGCGACGGCCGCGAAGGCGCGGAGTGGACGGCCTGGGCGAATAGCGTGAAGACCGTACCGACGACATTCGACACATCAGGCGCGCATGTGAACCTCACCGGCGCGGCGCTGGCGAAACATGCGCCGCATCGCGCGGCTGCGCTGAAGTTTCTGGAGTTCCTGGTGACGCCCGCCGCGCAGAAAATCTACGCAGCTGCCGAGCTGGAATATCCGGTGACGGCAGGCGCCGAGAGCGCGCCGCTGGTCGCCGCGATGGGAGTGTTTCCGAACGATGCGCTTGATATCGACGCGATTGCTGCCAGCCAGAAGGCGGCGATTGCGTTGATCAAAAAGGTTGGTTTCGAAAAATAGGCGCGCATGAGCACCTAGGCTCGTCATTCCGGGGCGCGACCGCCACTTGGCGGTCGTGAACCCGGAATCCCGGAATGGAGGCCACCTCGCCGCCGCACGAACTGCGAGAGCGATGAACACATCGAGATTCCGGGTTCGCGCGCGAAGGCGCACGCGCCCCGGAATGACGAGTGTGTATCAGCTAACGCCAGCCCATGCCCGGCGCCACGTGTGTCAGGATAGCCTCGATCACATGCGCGTTGTAATCGACGCCCAACTGGTTGGGCACCGTCAGCAGCAGCGTATCCGCCTCGGCAATCGCCTCGTCGCCCTTGAGCTGCTTGATCAGTGCATCCGGCTCCGCCGCAAAGCTGCGGCCGAAGATGGCGCGCTCGGTGCCGTGCAGGTAGCCGACCTTGTCCTCGCCCTCGTTGCCCCGGCCGAAATAGGCGCGGTCGCGGTCGTCCACCAGCGCGAAGATGCTGCGGCTCACTGACACGCGCGGGTCACGTGTGTGCCCTGCCGCCTTCCAGGCGTCGCGATACAGCCGGATCTGTTCGGCCTGCTGCACATGAAACGGCTTGCCGCTCTCATCGATCTTCAGCGTCGACGACTGCAGGTTCATGCCCTGCTTGGCCGCCCATTCCGCCGTCGCATTGGTGGAGGCGCCCCACCAGATGCGCTCGCGCAAGCCTTCACTATGCGGCTCGAGCCGCAGCAGGCCGGGCGGGTTCGGAAACATCGGATTGGGATTGGGCTGCGCAAAGCCCTTGCCCTGCAGGACGTCGAGAAACACCTCGGTGTGCCGCCGCGCCATGTCGGCATCGGTCTGGCCGTCAGGGGGCGCATAGCCAAAGTAACGATAGCCGTCGATCACCTGCTCCGGCGAGCCGCGGGAGATGCCGAGCTGCAACCGCCCGCTTGCGATGAGATCCGCGCTGCCGGCGTCCTCCGCCATGTAGAGCGGGTTCTCGTAGCGCATGTCGATCACGGCGGTGCCGATCTCGATCTTCTTGGTGCGCGCGCCGACGGCCGCGAGCAGCGGAAACGGTGCGGCGAGCTGGCGCGCGAAATGATGCACCCGGAAATAGGCGCCGTCAGCGCCGAGCTCCTCGGCAGCGACGGCGAGATCGATGGATTGCAGCAGCGCGTCGCCCGCCGAGCGCGTCTGCGACGAGGCGGACGGGGTCCAGTGACCGAAGGAGAGAAAGCCGATGTTTTTCATGGGAATGGGTGCTCACGGGGCGGGTTTTCTGAGCCTCTATCTAGGGCCGAATTGGAAAGAGAAAAGGGAAACGATGGAAACGCATCGTTTCCAATGAGGCGATCACGTTCGTGGACTGCAGATCCGTGTCCACTTTCGCGCACCCCGGCACGACGTCACACAGCCCCTCGCCCGCACTCCTTAAGCGTGCATCCTGTCACAAATCTTCTATAGGTTGACCAAAACACGGCGTTGGGCGAGCATCGGCGCAACATCGAAAAACGGGGGGACAGGGCCATGCGCGTCACGACGTCTGCCGGAGCTTTCGAAGCGAGCGCGATCGCAGGCACGCGCGCAATCATGATCGCCCTCAATTGCGACGAGGCCGCGTGCAAGGGGCTGCTGGGATTTGCGTTCCACCGCGCCAAGGGAGCCGGCAAGCCGGAATTCCTCCGATCCTTGAAAGTCTTCGAAGCCGTCGAGCCAGAGCCCGACACCGAGCACGGAGAGTATTTCACCGACAAATTTCCGATCCAGAGTTTCCTCTGGAGCGACTACACCGCGGAGCCCGGCACGACCTATCACTTCGAGGTCATCCCCGTATTTGGCGACCCGACCGCGCCCGAACTGCGCGACGCCGAGAAGCTCGCCTTCACCGTCACGACGGAGAAGGAGGACGATGGTCAACACGGCATCTGGTTCAACCGCGGCGCAATCGCCAGCCAAGCCTATGCGCGCAAGTTCAAGAACCACAAGCCGACCGACGCGGAGATGGACAATCCGAAGGACGAGCACACGGTCTGGCTCTCGCGCGGCCTACTTGAGGCCTGCCTGGATTATATCGACACGACGAAGAAGAGCGAGGCGCTGCGCGCCTGCATCTACGAATTCACCTATGCGCCCATCATCGAGGCGTTGAAGGCGAAGATCGATGACGGCTTCGACGTCCGGCTGATCGTGCATGACGACAAGAAGGGCAAGAACCGCAAGGCGATGAAGGCGGCCGGCCTCGACGTCAAGGCGAAGCACAACGGCGAGCCCGTCGTGATCTGGCGCACGCGGCCGCCGATCCCGCACAACAAGTTCATCATCAAGCTCGACGGCGACGCGCCGCAAGAAGTGTGGACCGGCTCGACCAACATCACGCCGTCCGGCTTCCTCGGCCAGTCGAATGTCGGCCACCTCGTCCATGACAGCGACGTCGCTGAACAATACCTGAAATACTGGACGATCCTGAGCGACAACCCGACCGGCAAGCCGGCGAAGGAAGGCGTCGCGGAGATTTCGCCCTACCCGCCCGCCCTGGTGAAGCCGGGATCGCAGACCTGCATCTTCTCGCCGCGCCAGACGGCGTCGATGCTGAACTGGTATGCCGACCGGATGAGCGACGCCACGTCGTCGATCATGTTCACGGCCGCGTTCAACGTCGCCGCCGATTTCATCGAGCCACTGGCGCGCGACCGCGACTTCCTGCGCTTCGTGCTCAAGGAGAAGCCGCCCACCGCCGACGAGCGCAAGGCGCTCAAGGGCGACCGCGACCTGCAGATTTCGTTCGGCGCCGTGCTGGGCGCCGAGTTCAAGGTGGTCGACGGCAAGCTGGTCGCCAAGCGCAAGGTGAAGGAATTTCCGCTGGACCGCTGGTTTCTCAAGGAGGAGCTCACCCGCGACGAAGGCAATATCTTCTTCGTCCACACGAAATATCTGCTGATCGATCCCCTGAGCGACGATCCCCTCATCTGCACCGGCTCGGCGAATTTCTCGGAGGGATCGCTGACCACCAATGACGAAAACATGATCCTGATCCGCGGCTCGACCCGCGTGGCCGACATCTACATGACCGAGTTCGACCGTCTGTTTCGCCATTTCTATTTCCGCGATGTCGCCAATGACGTGGCCAGCAAGCGCAAGAAAGGCGAGAAGCCGGAAAAGGTGTTCCTTGATCCGGACGATAGATGGACGGAGAGCTACTTCAAGCCCGGCGGATTCAAATCGCGGCGGCGCGAGATGTTTTTCACGATCCCGGCGTCCAACTGGACCGTCAATGCCGCAACCCATAGCGATGATGAACCGGTGCGTCCGCCGAAAAAGAAGAAGGCAGCGAAGGCTGTAGCGAAGAAGGCGAAGACGAAGACAGCCAAGAAGAAAACAACGAAGAAGACGGCGAAGAAGGCCGCGTCGGCCAAGAAGGCCAAGACCGCCAAATCCAAGAAGGTCGCGAAGGCGAAGACCAAGAAAGCCAAAACCAAGAAATCAAAAGCCAAGTCGAAACGTTGAGCACGACACCGCGCCGGGGCCCTGCTCCCCGCGCTAGCTCAGCACGCCCGTGCCGTCGCGCGGCGCGCCGCCGCGGGTCGTGGCGGCCTTGATGCCCCAGTCGGCCATGAATTTCGGCCGCGGTCTGTCCTGCAGCACCAGCGCGCCGCCGACCAGTGCACGCGTCGGGATCGCGTCGCGGTCGATGGCGCCTTCGAGGGTCATGGCGAGGTCGCGCGCGAAGACGCGGTTGCCGATGTGCCAGGAATGAGTGAAGTCGCCGAAGAACGTGCTCTTGTTCGGATCGAGCGTGGCGAAATAGTCCCCGCAATTGACATTGGTGGCCTTGGCATGCGCATCCGCCGGCAGGCCGACGCGGCCCGCGCGCGGCGCGACGCCGAGCCGCTTGGCATTGGAGGCCGCCAGCACGCTGTCATAGGGGTTTGAGTAGTTGGTCAGCCGCAGGATGCGCTTGAACATCGGCCCCGACCAGGAATCATTCGCCGACAGGCTCGACGACGCCACGTCGCCGGCGATGAAGGCGACCTGGCTGACGCGCCAGTTGCTCTTGAACAGCGCGCCGTCCTTCTCCGCCTGCACGAAGGCTTCCATGGCCACATAGGCGCCGGTGGAATGGCCGAGCAGATGGACATTGGTGACGCAGTCCTTCTCCTGCCCCTGCGCCAGCACGGTGATGCAATCGCTGACCAGCTTCACCGCCACTTCGGCGCCCCTGGAGCGATCCTGCCAATAGGCCAGCGTCTCGTTGTCGCTCGGCCAGTCGAAGCCGATGACGAGACCCTTCCAGCCCTCGGCCTTGAGATCCTTCGCCAGCTGGCGCTGGCGCTTCATGATGATATCGAGATCGTTGTTGTAGCCGTGGATGAAGACGAGGATGTCACCGGCCACGCTGATCGAATTCTGGTTGGGATCGCCGTCGGCGATATCGCGCACCTCCGTCACCCATTTGGCGAGATCGGTCTTGCTCGACGTCGCCATCGCCGGCGTCGGGATCGCCACATTGGTCGGCACCCGCAAATAGCGGATGGTGCCGACATTCTCGTTGAAGGCAGCGCCCGAGATGCCGCGCGCGGTGATCAGATAATCGACACCTGCCATGAAATCCCACTGCCGTTCCCGCCGGGTTTCCTCCGCATCGCGCCGCCCCCTCTTTGTGAGCCAGGCACGATCGACGTGTGCCAGCCTATCGCGCAATCACAGGTGCAGCCAAGTGACCGGATGCGCGCCTCCCACGATATCGGCGGCGACGGACGGCGATGCAGCGCACGCCGCACGCCCGGCTTGCGCAATTCCGATCTTAGGTATATATTCTTTTGCATGACCCATCCCTTCTTCGGCCCCATCATTCGCCTCCGCGTCACGCCCGATGAACCCGAGGCGCCGGATGCCTTTGTGGGCGGCCCACGGGTGCGCGGCTCCAGGCGGCCGCATGCGGATGCCAAATGCGCGCAGGTGCGCCGCCTGATCGAGACGACGGTGCTGACCTATGGCGAGATCGCGAAGCAGACCGGCGTCGGCCGCGCCTCGATCTGCCGCTGGACCCGCGACGGCGGCTGGCAGCGCCCGCTCTTTGCCCCCCGCGCCACCGACACGGTGCCTTCCGCCCGCGCCTCGCAGAAACTCAAGCTGCGCAAACTCGCCGAGCGGCTCCACGCGCTGGCGGAGCGCGCCGTGCGCGAACTGGAAGCGCAGCCCGAGGTCGATATCGATCGCCTGATGCAGGCGCTGCAGGTGCTGAAGATGGCGCGGCTGGAGGCCATGGGCCGCCGGCGCCCGCGCCGCCAGGTCGACATGCCCGCGCGCACCGGCCGCGAGATGATGGAGCGCGACGCTGCGATCCGCACCGCGCTGAAGGAGATGCGCCGCGGCGGCGTCGATGTGACACAGATTCCGGACGACGCGATGGCACTGCTGGAAGCCGCGTATACGCCGCCCGAGCGGGATCACCCGGCGCTGCGGCCGCGGGGGAGCCGGCGAAGATAGAATGCTCCGCGACAGGCACACACCCGGCCTGCGTGAAGCTCGCCGTTAGCCCCACCCACTCCGTCATCCTCGGGCAAAGCGCGAAGCGCGGCTTCGCTGGATGACCCGGGGATCCACGCCTTTCTCATCTTGCGGCCAAGACGTGGATGGCCGGGTCAAGCCCGGCCATGACGTGGGGAGGACGCAGCCTCACACCTCCACCGGCAGATAGAAATCGATCACCGCGCCCTTTTTGGTCGGCGCGAACTCGCTGTCATAGCGCTCGAAATCTGGCCGGTCGGCGACCGTGAGCCCTGATGCCGGCACCAGCTCGCCCCAGATGGTCGCCATCGCGCGCTTGATCTGCGGATGCACCGCGCCGCCATTCAGCACGATGCGAAACACCGCATAACTCGACGCTTCGATGCGCTTCGCCGCAAATCCCGCCGGCAGCGCCGCGCCTTCGTCCGCGCCGACGCCGGCCATGTAATCGAAGCTGCCTTCGGCGCGGTCGACATTCCAGACCACGCCATAGGTGGTCCAGCTCGGCGCCTGCCCCTTGAACGGCAATGCGCCCATCAGCTTCGACCACAGTTGCGGAATCTCGGCCTTGTTGGTCTCCTCGAACCGCGCCGAAGGACCTGCGACGGTGAAGGCGTCCAGCGCCACCAGGTCCGGCAAACGGGTGACAGCGACAGCGACGTCATCGGGCATGGTCATCGGATATTGTCCTTCGATGGGAGTGACACTGAAGCCGCGCCGAAACCGCCCGGGCGACACGCCGAACAGGCGGGCAAACGCTCGGGTGAACGCCTCCTGCGAGTCGAAGCCGCACTCGAATGCGAGATCGACCAGGCGCAGATCGGGATCGGCGGTCAGCCGCTGCGCCGCGCGCACCAGCCTGCGCCCGCGCACATGCGCCATCACGCCCCGCCCCATCGCGGCCGAGAACAGCCGAGAGAAATGATAGGGCGAGAGCTTGGCGTGGGTGGCGATCGTCTCGACGCTCAGGGGCTCGTCGAGATGCTGTTCGATCCAGGCGAGGACGGCGACGAGGTCAGGCGTGCGGTGCGGGACGGGCTGGCTCATGCGGCGGGTATCGCATGGGCGAATGGGGGTGTCTTGATCGGTCTTGCTGTGGGGACCCGTTGCCCAAATATCAGCACGATGCAAACTAGACTGAGACAATCGCAACAAGCACCTTAACGGTCGGAATCCCACCCTGAAAAAAGAACCCGGCGATTTCTCGCCGGGCGCTTCCCTTCCTATCAGGAACTAAGGAGTATGGCAGCCGCTAGCGCAAGCTGGCCAATGTCCACGGTCACGTTCACCTTTATCGTTGGTGTCCGTCCTTTCAGTTTAGTAGCCCCGTCGGGCGATTGTCCTTTAGCTGCTAGCGAGCCGGTTCGTGCAGTTGCCAACCTGCCATTATGGCCAAGCCTTATTTCGGGGGCGGGCCGGAGTTGGCCTTTGTCATTGCCGAACTCACCCAGGTTTAACGCCACTGCGGGCGGGCCTTTATCGTCTGCGCCAACTCGACGGCTCTATGAGCCCAAAATCAATAGCACTTCACTGCCAGCAAAGCTACCTATAGTTGCGTCAGCTACATTGACCTACTTCTTCTTTTTCGGTGTGCCATCTTTGTTTTTAGGGACACTTCGCACGGCGATACTATCGATATGCTTACGAAGAAAGGTGAGATCCTGTTCCATTTCACCGAGAAAGCCAGTGCAAAGGCTACTGGCAAAAACAACTATCAAATGATCCGGATAGTCTTTGTGCCTATCCGCAAGATCGGGCGCCTCTGACAAATATAGTTTTCGCAACGATGCAACTCTTGTCTCCCGCTTAGCACCTTCAAGACTGTGAGCGATCTCATTGCGAAGTTCGCTGATCGCTAAGATCAACTTCCAAATGGTCATCTCATTTTCGTGAAGCGCATACGCCCTGACCATCTGCACTTTCATGAAGAAGCTCACTCGCGCGTCTAGCACCAGATTGGGATGAAAGAATACGAGCCGAATAATATTGTCGATCGCGCTCTCCATAATAAGATGGCTCTTGAGTACAGTCAGTGCCAGCTCATCGATCTCTTCAAAATGCTTCTTAAATTGAAGCTCATACTTCCCCTCCAGAGGAGCGTCGCTATCTGGCATCAACAAACTCTCAAATTCGAATACGGCGCCTTAGTCGACGGCGAGATCACTGAAACCAAACACTGCGCGCGAACCAATGCAACCTACATGAAATTACGGAAATCATAGACGCTGTCGACCATCTCAGGATTCTGCTGGATGATATCTGCAAACGCCTTCGAATAGACGAGGGTCACGGGGAGCTTCTTATAGAGCGTATTGTTGTTCCAATCCATTTTTGTGAGGCCAAGAATACCCGCGCACGTCTCATGCCATCCTCCCGTTCCCGTGTAACGACGAAGAAGGACAGGAGACGGCGTCGGTTTGAGCGAGCCTTCCTTGTAAACATTGAATTTTGGATTATCCACATGAACGCCCTGGACGCTCCCCTGCGTCCAAAGCAACGCCTCATTATTCTGAAGTGGAAGATACATTCCGCGCTCTACCGGATAATTGTAGGGCTGCGGCCTTTCTTTCGTATCGAAGCGAATTCCACGCCAAGAAACCCCCTTCACAATCTGAACAAGCTCAACTTCGGTACCAGCACGAAAGCTATCTAAAGCCCCCAATATCTCTTCTTCCTTGAATTCCGTGTTTTTATGCACGGTCACTTTTTTGGGTGTGCGCCCTGAATGACCCGTTTGATAAATCTCCAAGCTACGCGACAAGACCGACTGCATCTCAAAGTACGACAGATAAGGGTTTTTCTGAACGTCCTGTGTAAATTCTCGCGCATCGTAAGCGACGAATTGAAATCCGGTCCCATCGGGATCAAACACCTGACTACAGCAAGTGCTGTAAGTATTCCCCCTCCGATCCGACTTCATCGCATAACTTATCCCAACAAACGCTTCGTCATTGTTGAGGCTCACAAGCTTCCACGGCACGCCTCCCGCCTTAGCGTAGAGAGCTACGCTAAGGCCCCACATGACATTGGCGCGGCATCTTCGGTCAAAACTCGACTGCCGAACGAGTTGAATCGGAATGTTCGACGGAGCGCAGTAAGCTTTCAGATAGTCATGAAAATCAAAGTTCTCGCCCTCGAAACAATCGGCCCACGATTGAGGAAGGTAAATTAACGCGACGTCGAAGTTCGAACGCACGGCTCGTAGGCGAGCAATGCACTGAAACAATCCTTTCGCCAGTTCAACTTTTGCCTTTGCCTTTGCGTAAGCATCAAGCTCATCGGGAAAATTTATCGTGAGTGCTTCTGTTGGCTGCACAACGGGCGCCTTAAACACTGCTGTAAAGCCAGTGTACTCCGGATAGTAATTCTTTGCCTCACGAGGAATCGCACTTCTCTCAAGTTCAGAAATTAATCCTCTCAACTTCGGCATATCTGCTTTGGGAGCCAAAGCCGCAATCCGCACGGAAGAAGGAGCTCCAAACCGAAGTCCGTACGGACCAAATTTCAGCAAGCCTAGCAGAGGATGGACATGCAGATGGTCGCCGGCAAAAATGAGGTTTGGCTCGGAAATCGTGCTGTAGCCGGGCAACTCGGATGAAATAGCTGCCGTCATGCGCTAGCCCGCCTCGTAAAGGCAGTGCGCGTTCCAATGACGAACCTAGGATTCTCTGCGTTTTCGCCTTCAGCAAAGGCCTGTATCGCAACGGTCTGATTTCGTTCTCTCGTTCCTAACAGAACTTGAACCCACGCATCAAGGAGCGAATTGAACTTATTGTTGTAGCGATCACCTCGTCGCTCATCCAAAAATTTCACGGCAAGCTTTCTTGCCCTCGTTGGCCAAATCCAAACATCGGGCTCGACAACCAACCAAGGACGACCATCTTTAATCTCAATAGAAATGCGAGCCGCCTCGGCCCAGGATACTGTCTCAGCAGCGGGATGATCATCGTCGACGGGGGCCATCAAACCAGAAATGATCCCCGACGTTTTTCCAATGACACGAAAAAGAGGTTCGAAAACCGCTGGACTATCCATTTGAGCGTCCGCGACTGCAAAGCTTCCCGATCTAACAGTCCGCGCTAGAAGAGGCTTGCCTCTTGTAAGAGCGACGCAAAGAGCCTCGGCAACAAATCCTTTGATCACGAGGTTTTCGGGCGCATTCAACTCAGCAGATATTTCCTTGGGCGACAAACCGATTAGCTTAGCACCGAACGCTGCTTTGGCATCCTTTTCTGCTCCCCAGCACAGCACCCTATCAGTTTTCGTTAGGATAATTCGACCAAGACTCCTGTCTCGCGCAGAGCGCAAGGACTCCCAAGAAACAAAACCGCTGATGTTTAAGACATGGCACCTATCTGGAATTTCAAAAATTGGAAGGGCATTCAGCCGAACGAGTGGGCTTCTATTGCCTACTTTTGGAAGAGGGATGCTGACTGAGGCTGATGCAACTCTACGAACCTTTAGGTCCATCTCTTGAGACTTGGTCGGTAGATTCCGCCAAAGCCGCAACATGAATGCATCGTAAGTTTCTATAAATATTACGTCCGCGTTCACACCTCTTGCACGTGCTCGATCTAATAATTTTTGAACCGCCGGGATCGGTTCTGAGCCTTTAAGCACCGACCAATACAACCCGTGCGGAAAGGGATTGTGCGTTTCTAGTACTGAGTTGATAAGATCAATAACACTCTGATCGCGACCACTATAGCCGCAAACGATCAAACCGAATCGGTTTCCTGCTGCTGTAAAGCAAGATGCAAGATCAGCGTCTTGCTTCTTTAGTTCGGCTGGGAGATTGCGGAGACTATCGTATCGAAAATCTCCATGTAGCTTACAGTAAATAGGGAATTCTTCATTATTGAGAGCACTCTGTGCATTGTGGCTGCCTTCGAGATGAAACGCTGCGATGGCCTTACCGCTTACCTCCGATACAGAGCGTTCGACAACGTTATCGAAGTTCGTTGTAAAAACGGCACGGCTTGCGCCACTACCAATCAGAGCGCCGAGAACGCGATTTCCGATACTAAGGCTCACATTTTCTTCGCCCAGAATCGCGTGGATGTACCGACGCTGCCGTTCTTTGTCCGATCCAAAAATCTGCTCAAAGCAACGCTCGTACTCCCCATCTTCCCATAAGGCGGGAAAGCCGCGAGATTCCAGATACGATTGAATGCGATCTTTAACGGCTATGCTTTGAAGGTCTTGACGCAAAATCTCCTGGTTTTCCTGTTGGCAGTAGAAGCGACGTTTCATATCCCAAAGGATGTCGTTCGCGGTTGGAACGCCCGCAGAGCGCGAAGCGCCAGCCCCGAGGAACCATGCAAAGTTCTGCGAACGCTCAGAGAAGATTGCAGTAAATTCGCTCTGTTCCATACTGGCCAGTAAATGAATGCGTTTCCGCCGAACTGTGATGGACGTTTTTTACTTTGATCATTCAAGCAAACAGACTTAGCAATTTCGGCGCTTGAACTTAATAGCGCTACGCTAGATAGAAAGAATTGCTGACACAAGTTAATAGGACGGAGGTACACAGTCTTCTGCACGCCAAGCTGTGGGCCAATCACGACGCATGAAAAAGCCCGCGCAGAGCGGGCTAATCATCTGTTATAAATCGCATTTCTGCTAAGAGTTAGTGATAGCAGGTCTCGCGGTTATTTCACATACCGCGCACCGCATGCGACATTCGGCGTGCGAGGGGCCCCTACCCCTCCTTGAACCCATATTCCGGCACATTGCCCGTCGCGCCGTAATACTTGTACGGCAGGAACTTGCCGGACATCGTGATCTGGACGCGGTCGCCCTTGGGATTACTGATGCGCTGCATCACCATGTCGAAATCGATCGCCGACATGATGCCGTCGCCGAATTCCTCCTCGATCAGCGCCTTCCACGCCGGGCCGTTCACCATCACCATCTCGTAGAAGCGATAGATCAGCGGATCCTGCGGCGGCATCTGCACATTTTCGGCGCGCATCGGGATCTCGTTGAGCATCGCAGTCTCGCTCTTCGAGAGGCCGAACAGCTCGCCGGCATTGGCCGCCTGCGGCTTGGTCAGCTTCATGTTGCCGAGAATGGCGCCGACGATCAGCACTTCGGAATAGCCGCCGATCTGCTCGCAGATATATTTCCAGGTCCATTCCTTCTCGCGCTTGATGTCGAGCAGCTTTTCGGTGAGGTCGGATCGCAGCATGATGGTTCTCCTTAGGCTTCGTGCAGTTTGTTAGCGCACAGCGCTGGTGAGAGACGGCATCGTTGGCGCCTCGGTGAATGCGGGCCGCACCACCGGCACGTGGCGCGGATCATGGTTCGGCGTGGTGGCGGTGAAACTCTTGCTGCGCGTCACCAGGAAATCGATGATGTGGTTGCGCAGCGCGTAATAATGCGGGTGCTTGTGCAGATCGATGCGCGAGCGATCCCGCGGCAGCGGGTTCTCGACGATCTCCGCCAGCACGGCGCCGGGGCCGTTGGTCATCAGGAAGATCTTGTCGGCGAGATACATCGCCTCGTCGACGTCATGGGTGATCATGAAGGTGGTCTGGCCGGTCTCCAGCGTGACGCGGCGCACCTCGTCCTGCAGTGTGCCGCGGGTGAGCGCATCGAGCGCCGAGAACGGCTCGTCCATCAGCATGATCTTCGGCGTGATCGACAGCGCGCGCGCAATGCCGACGCGCTGCTTCATGCCGCCGGACAGCTCCGACGGCCGCTTGTGCTCGGAGCCCGTGAGACCGACCTTGTCGATATAGGTCTGCGCATGGGCGCGGACTTTGGCCTTGTCCCACTTGCGCCATTTCGACGACACCGCATAGGCGATGTTGCCCATGACAGTCAGCCACGGCAGCAGCGCGTGGCTCTGGAAGATCACCGCGCGGTCGAGACTGGTGCCCGAGATCGCCTGGCCGTCGACGATGACGGTGCCTTCGCTGGGATCGTCGAGCCCGGCGAGAATGTTCAGCACCGTGGTCTTGCCGCAGCCGGAATGGCCGATGATGCAGCCGAACTCGCCCGGTGGCATCGACAGCCAGAGATCCTCGAAGATCGTGGTCGCGCCGCCCGCCGCCTGCGGATAGCGCTTGGCGATGCCTTCGATGGAGATGAATTTGGTGGTCATGACGATACTTTCAGCGACGCGCCACTCCTTCTCCCCGCTTGCGGGGAGAAGGTCGGGATGAGGGGAGTCGCAGCGACGTCGTGCTGCCGAGAGTCCCCCTCACCCGACTTCCACGCGCTGCGCGCGTTACAGTCGACCTCTCCCCGCCTGGCGAAGCTTCGCTTCGCTGTGCGGGGCGAGGTAAGGAAGGAGCGGCATTCATCAAGATTACAAATCCCATCGCATTCACTCCGGAAACGTGACCATGCGGGTGAAGCGTGCCAATATCTGATCCAGCAACATGCCGACGATCCCGATCATCAGGATCGCAATAATCACATTTGTGATCGATAAATTATTCCATTCGTTCCAGACGAAGTAACCAATCCCCGTTCCGCCGACCAACATTTCAGCGGCGACGATGACCAGCCACGCGATGCCGATGGAAATGCGCATGCCGGTGAGGATCGTTGGCGCGGCCGCAGGAAGAATGACGGTGAAGGCGCGGCGGAAGGTGCCGACCTCCAGCGTGCGCGCGACATTGATCCATTCCTTGCGCACGGCGGCGACACCGAAGGCGGTGTTGAGCAGCATCGGCCAGACCGAGCAGATGAAGATCACGAAGATCGCCGACAGCGAGGAGTCCTTGATGGTGTAGAGCGCGAGCGGCATCCAGGCGAGCGGCGAGATCGGCTTCAGCACCTGGATGAAGGGATCGAGCGCCTTGTTCATCAGCGGCGACATGCCGATCAGGAAGCCAAGCGGAATCGCGACGATGACCGCGATGAGATAGCCGAGCCCGACGCGGCCGATCGAATAGGCCAGCTGAATGCCGAGTCCCTTGTCGTTCGGCCCGTTGTCATAGAACGGTCGCTTCAGGTGCTCCCAGAGTTTAGCACCGACATCGAGCGGCCCGGGCATCGCGGATTTGCCCGATGTCGCGGTGAGACCCATCAGCTTTGCGTATTCCGGCGACATGGTGCCGACCGACGCCGTTTGCCGCGTGGCGAGGTGCCACACGCCGATGAAGGCGAGGAAGATCGCGATGGAGACGACGGCGGCGCGGAAGCGAAGGGAAAAGGTCATTTCGTTATCTGGTTATCTCGTTATGTCTCTCAACGTCGCCCCAAACTCAGCCTGTCATCCCCGCGAAGGCGGGGATCCATAGACACCGAGCCCGTGGTTTGAGCGCAGCCCTCACTGACGTGCCCCCATACAAACACGGCGGGTATGGGTCCCCGCCTTCGCGGGGACGACAGCGGAGAGGCCGGCGCGTCACAGCAACCTCACGTCGCCTTCCTGATCTTGAAACTCGCCAGATACTCCTTCGGCTTCTCCGGATCGAAACTCTTGCCCATCACCGCGAACGACTTGTAGCTCGTCGCCGGCGGGCTCAATCCCATCTCCTTCATCACCTTCGCCGTATCGGTGGCGAGATAGATCTGTTCGGCGACGCCCTTGTAGTCGACATCGCCCTTGATCTGACCCCAGCGCTGCATCTGGGTCATCATCCACACCGCAAAGGACTGCCACGGGAACGGATCGAAATCGACGCGCTTCGCATCGGTCTTGATGCCGCCGAGACCGTCGGCATAGGTGCCAGTCAGCACCTGCTCCAGCACCACCGGCGGCGCGTTGAGATAGGCTGCCGGCGCGATGGCCTCCGCAATCGACTTGCGGTTCTCCGCCTTCGACGCATAGGCCGTCGCATCGACGATGGCACGCGTCAGCGCGGCAAAGGAGTTTGGCGAGGTGGTGATGAACTCTTTCGATGCCGCGAACGAACAGCACGGGTGCCCGTCCCAGATTTCCTTGGACAGGATATGCATGAAGCCGACGCCGTCATAGATCGCGCGCTGGCAGATATTGTCGGGCGCCAGGAAGCCGTCGATATTGTCGGCGCGCAGGTTGGCGACCATTTCCGGCGGCGGCACCGAGCGCAGCTGCACGTCGGTATCGGGATCGATGCCGTGTTCGGCGAGATAGTAGCGCAAGAGATAATTGTGCATCGAATAGTCGAACGGAATGGCGAGCTTGAAGCCCTTCCAATCCCTGGGGTCGCGCTTGTCCTTGTGCTTCATGGCCAGCGTGATGCCCTGGCCGTTGATGTTCTCGATCGCCGGCACGGTGTAGGGGATCGGCTGCGAGCCGAGGCCCAGCGAGATCGCGATCGGCATCGGCGCCAGCATGTGCGCGGCGTCGTATTCCTTGTTGATGGTCTTGTCGCGAATGACGGCCCAGCCGGCGGTCTTCACCACGTCGACATTGAGCCCCTGCTTCTTATAGAAGCCGAGCGGATCGGCCATGATGATCGGCGTCGCGCAGGTGATCGGGATGAAGCCGACCTTGAGATCGGTCTTCTCGAGCTTGCCCGCGCCCTGCGCGAACACTTCAGTCGCCGTCTTGATCGGGAAGAACTGCGACAGCGCTGCCAGCGCGCTGGACGCACCGACCGACTTCAGGAATGCGCGGCGCGCGATCTCTTTCGGGAACACCGCGCGCATCACAGCCGAGGCGACGACGCCCTCATAGCGCTTGTCCTCGGTCGCAGGAATGTCGCAGCTGAGTTGCAGCGTGGCCTCATGCTCGGACTGGCTGGCGTGCTGACCGCAGCTGCAGGCGCCATTGCGCAAACGGCGGGCGGGATCGAACGGATTGTCGAATGTGGACATGTGACCTCCTCGGTGACGCTCCGGTCATTTACGCAAGGAGTGTGCCAGCCCCGCGCGCGCCGGAATGTCCAATCGCCGCAGGCATTTCGGTCCATCATTGGCGATTACGAAAATTCGTGCTACACGAAAAATCGTAGCCTGATTACGATTTTTCGGAGTTTCGCCGATGGATTTGGCAACAGCCCAGCCGCATGATTTGCGCACCATCGCCTTCGATTATTCGGTCGAGCCGACGCTGCTGCTCGATCCCCATGCCGACCAGATCATCGACGCCAATCCGGCCGCCTGCACCCTGCTCGGCTATGACCGCGCGCTGCTGCGCCAGATCAAGATCAGCGCGCTGCATGCGGGCCAATTGCCGGCGCTGATCGTGTTCACGCAGGCGGTGCTCGCCAAGGGCTCCTACTGGACCAACACGCTGACGCCGCGCCACGCCACCGGCGAAGCGCTGCAGCTCGAATATGCGGGCTCGCTGGTGCCGCAAGGCGAGCGCACCTTGCTGCTGCTGACCATGAGCGATCTCGAACAGCGCCGCCGCCGACATGTGGACGCCGCCGCCGAGGATCACATGCGCGGCGGCATTGCCGCCTGGCAGCGGGTCGAGCGCGTGTTTCAGGACATCGAGCGCGAGAACCAGTTGATCCTGCGCGCCGCGGGCGAAGGCATTTACGGCGTCAATGCCGATGGCAAGACCACCTTCGTCAATCCCGCCGCCGAGCGCATGCTGGGCTGGACCGCCGACGAACTCGTCGGCCGTGAAATCCACCCGATCGTGCATCACAGCCATCACGACGGCAGCCACTATCCCGATCACGACTGCCCGATCTATGCTGCCTTTCGCGACGGCGCCGTGCACAATGTCGACAACGAGGTGTTCTGGCGCAAGGACGGCTCGCCGGTCTGGGTCGAATACACGTCGACCCCGATCCGCGACCGCCACATGGTGGTCGGCGCCGTGATCGTGTTTCGCGATGTCAGCCAGCGCCGCGAGGCCGATGAAAAACTCCATGCGGCGCTGGCCGAAGTCGATCGCCTGCGCGAGCGTCTCGAACTCGAAAACGCCTATCTGCAAGAGGAAATCCGCATCGAGACCAATCCGCGCGGCATCATCGGCCAGAGCGAGGCGATCCAGAAGACGCTGCGGCAGGTCAAGCTGGTGGCACCGACTACGGCGGCGGTGATGATCACCGGCGAGTCCGGCACCGGCAAGGAATTGATCGCGCGCGCGATCCACGAAGCCTCGGGGCGCCGCGACCGGCCGCTGATCCGCGTCAATTGCGCGGCGATCCCGCGCGAATTGTTCGAGAGCGAATTCTTCGGCCATGTGCGCGGCGCCTTCACCGGCGCGGTGCGCGACCGCATCGGCCGCTTCCAGCTCGCCGATGGCGGCACGCTGTTTCTCGACGAGGTCGGCGAGATCCCGCTAGAGCTGCAGGGCAAGCTGCTGCGCGTGCTGCAGGAAGGCAATTTCGAACGCGTCGGCGAGGAACGCACCCGCTCCGTCGACGTCCGCGTCATCGCCGCCACCAACCGCAATCTGAAACAGGAAGTGGCGCGCGGACGGTTTCGCGAGGACCTGTATTTCCGGCTCAACGTGTTTCCCGTGGAGTCGGTGCCGCTGCGCGACCGCCGCGAGGACATTCCCCTGCTGGCGCAGCACTTCCTGCTCAGCGAGAAACTGAAATCGGATCTGCGCCTGTCCGAGGGCGATGCCCGGCGGCTGTCGCGCTACGACTGGCCGGGCAATGTGCGCGAGCTGCAGAACGTCATCGAGCGCGCGGTGATCCTGTCGCAGAATGGGCGCTTGCGGATCGACTTGCCGGATATGCCGGGCCCGCATCACGCGACAGGCGCGCATCGCGTGAAGTCCGACGCCCGGCCGGCGGTGATGACGTCAGCCGAACTGCGCGATCACGAGCGCAGCAACATCCTCGCGGCGCTTGCCGCGACATCCGGCAAGGTGTTCGGACCGGGGGGCGCGGCGGAGCTGCTGGACATCAGGCCGACGACACTGGCGTCGCGGATGAAGGTGCTGGGGATTGAAGGGACGCGCGGACGGGCTGGCTAACGCTCAGCCGAGACGGCGCGCCGGCGGCGCGCTCCTTCTCCCCGCACTGCGCGGGGAGAAGGGTGGGATGAGGGGCATGGCAAGAGCGATGCAACAAGGAAACATTCTCGGATCGCACCATCCCGTCGATACTTTCCGACCCGAGAACCCGCGCATGCCGCAGCACCCGCGACCGCCCCTCACCCGCCGCGAAGACGCGGCGACCTCTCCCCGCAAAAGGCGGGGAGAGGTTAAGTGGAGTCAGGCGCCCGCTTGCGCTCTCCCGCAATAGGCATATATTCCATATCCGATTGACCGCGCTCTAAAGGGAGTCAGCATGCGCTATCCTGCCTATCCCCTCTTTCCCTCCAACATCCGCGTCATCGACTCCTCCGCGGACCCGGTGACGCGCCTTCGGGTGACCGAGGATGTGGACAACGGACCGCCGCCGATGCCAGGCGGCCGCCCCAGGGCTGCAAGCGGCTGCACACCAATGCCACGGTGGCCGCGGTGCGCCGCCTGATCGAGGAGACCACGCTGACCTACAAGCAGATCGCGGCGAGGACCGGCGCGACCCACAGCACCGTCGGGCGCTGGGCCCGCGAGGGCGGCTGGCAGCGGCACCCGTTTGCGCCTGTGGCCAGCGATACATTGCGGGGCGCCCGCGCCGGCCGCCGGCTGAAGTTGCGCGTGCTGCGCGAGAAGCTGCAGGCGCTGGCCGAGCGCTGCGTCACTGAGCTGTGGAACAGCCCCACGGTCGATCTCGACCGGCTGATCCAGGCCATGCAGGTGGTGAAGATGGCGCGGCTGGAAGCCATGGGCAACCGGCGCCCGCGCCGCCACCCCGATGCACCGGCGCGCACCGGCCAGGACTGGATCGACTGCGACACCGCGATCCGCGCCGCGCTGAAGGAGATGCGCCGCGGCGGCGTCAACATCGACCGCGTCCCCGATGAAGCGATGGCCCTGCTGGAGGAGGCACATACGCCGCCCGATCCGCCGCGGCTGCGGGGCCCACGGCGGAGACCGTAGGCGCTGCGGATGACCAACCTGCTGCGCGGACGAGATCGTCAACTTCAGCCCCGATGCGCTGATGGTTCTGGCGACGCGGGCAAGACCGACGGTGGAATAGCGTGTCAGCAAGCCGGCAGCGGCATCATCAAGACACGCCCATCCGAAATAACAACTTGAAGTTTGGGCGGTTTTTGCCACAAACGTCGTGATGTAAATTCTCAACCGCGTCGCCTTGGCGAACACAAGCGGCTGAAAGCATTTCAACGGGCCGAGGCGCGCGTGCGCTTGAGCCCGATGGAAGAATTAACTTGGGGCGGAATGGCTAATCAGGCGCGAAAAGACAAATTCCTGGCAGTATTGACCGAACTTGGCGGCTCCGCCGGCAACAGTCGCTTGCGCGAGGCGCTGCAGTGGCAAGAAACAACCTACAACGCGGTGAAGGAAGATCTGGTCGCCGAGGGCGTCGTGACGCCCGGCCGTGGTCGCGGCGGTTCGGTCGCGCTGGCTGCCCCCATCGTGGTTGAAGCCAAGAAACCAGCGAAGGTCGATGCTCCCGCCAAACCTGCCTCGGTCAATGACAAGGGAAAGACCAAAGGCGGCGATCTCGGCTTTGAAACTGAGTTGTTCAAGGCGGCCGACAAGTTGCGCGGCAATATGGAGCCGTCAGATTACAAGCACGTGGCGCTGGGTCTGATCTTTCTCAAGCACATCTCCGACAGTTTCGAGGCCAAGCGCGCCGAGCTGCTGGCCGACTATCCGGACGGCGCCGAAGATCCCGACGAATATGCAGCCGACAACGTATTCTGGGTGCCTAAGGAGGCGCGCTGGTCGCATTTGCAGGCCAATGCCAAGCAGCCGTCGATCGGCAAGATGATTGACGAGGCCATGATCGCCATCGAGAAGCGAAATGAAACGCTCAAAGGCGTGCTGCCAAAGGAATATGCCCGCCCCGCGCTCAACGCGGTGATGCTCGGCGAACTGATCGATCTGATCTCCGGCATCGCGCTCGGCCAGGACAAGGGCGAAGCGCGCGACGTGCTCGGCCGTGTCTATGAATATTTTCTGGGCCAGTTCGCCGGTTCCGAAGGCAAGCGCGGCGGCGAGTTCTATACGCCGCGCTCGGTGGTGCGGGTGATGGTCGAGATGATCGAGCCGTTTAAGGGCCGCGTCTATGATCCCTGCTGCGGTTCCGGCGGCATGTTCGTGCAGTCCGAGAAATTCGCGCTGGAGCACGAGGGTCGCATCGGCGATATGGCGATCTATGGCCAAGAGTCGAACTATACGACGTGGCGGCTGTGCAAGATGAACCTTGCGGTTCGCGGCATCGACTGCGACATTAAGTGGAACAGCGAGGGTAGCTTCCACAAGGACGAGTTGCGCGACCTCAAGGCGGACTACGTGCTCGCCAACCCGCCGTTCAATATTTCTGACTGGGGCGGCGACCGGCTGCGCGAAGACGTGCGCTGGAAATATGGCGCGCCGCCGGTCGGGAACGCGAATTACGGCTGGCTGCAGCACATCGTGCACCACCTGGCGCCATCCGGCACAGCCGGCGTGGTGTTGGCCAACGGCTCGATGTCATCGACGCAAAGCGGCGAGGACACCATCCGCCGCGCGCTGATCGAGGGTGTGGACGGCAAGCCCGGCGTCGTTGATTGCATGATCGCCCTGCCCGGCCAGCTATTTTATTCGACACAGATTCCCGTCTGCCTCTGGTTTCTTGCCCGGGACAAATCGAACGGCATCGCCATGGACGCGAAGCTTCGTGATCGACGCAACGAGATCCTGTTCATCGATGCTCGCAAGCTTGGCCACATGGTCGACCGGACGCGTAAGGAATTCTCCGACGCCGACATCGACAAGATCACTCGCGCCTATCATGCTTGGCGCGGTGAAAGCGCTGCAGGTACTTATGTGGACGAGCCTGGATTTTGCAAGGCAGCCACTCTCGCGGAAGTCCAACAGCAAGCTCACGTATTGACGCCGGGACGATATGTTGGGAGCGCTGAAGTTGCGGAGATTGACGGGGCGTTCAGAGATCGATTTGCAGAGCTCGCCAAACAGCTTCGCGGCCAATTTGCAGATGCAGATGCGCTGTCAGCGCGGATCGTAACAAATCTACAAAACGTGGTGAGTTGATGGCTCGAAGCCAAACTATTACAGGCGGACGCGATGCGACCGCCGCAGTAATTCCAGGGCGATACGCGCTCTCCGTTGGGTCCCCAAACCTTCCAGCACCGAATGGGTGGACTTGGACAGCCTTATCGTCAGTTGCGCGGCTTGAGTCTGGACATACACCCAGCAGGCGACACCCCGAATATTGGGGTGGCTCAATTCCTTGGATCGGCATTCGTGACGCCACCGGGAACCACGGCCGCGTCATTCATGAGACCATAGAGTGTACTAACGAGTTGGGGATTACCAATTCCTCAGCGCGCGTCCTCCCCCAAAACACTGTTTGCTTATCGAGGACTGCATCTGTTGGATACGTCGTGGTTATGGGGCGCCCAATGTCGACCAGCCAAGACTTTGTAAATTGGATTTGCTCGGACGCGCTAAATCCTCATTTTCTAAAGTATGTCCTGCTGGCTGAGCGAGAAGCTCTTTTAAAGTTCGCAGTAGGAAGCGTTCACCAAACGATATACTTCCCGGAGGCAAAAGCTTTCCACATCTGTATGCCTAATCGGGAAGCACAAGACTCGATTGTCGAAGTCCTTGGTGCCCTCGACGACAAGATCGAGTTGAACCGGCGGATGAACGAGACGCTGGAAGCGATGGCGCGGGCGATCTTCAAGGACTGGTTCGTCGATTTCGGCCCAACCCGCGCCAAGGTGGAAGGCCGTGCGCCGTATCTGGCGGCGGATGTGTGGGCTTTGTTTCCAGATACTCTCGATAAAGAGGGTAAGCCAACCAGTTGGGCCAACGTTCCGCTAAGCGATCTGGTTGAAGTGAACCCATCTGAGCCCTTGGCGCGCGGAAAAACTGCTCCTTATCTCGACATGGGCGCCCTTCCGACCGTCGGCCCTAATACCGAGGACTATGTCCTTCGGGATTTTGGATCAGGCATGCGCTTTCGCAATGGCGATGCTCTTTTCGCCCGAATTACGCCCTGTCTGGAAAACGGCAAGACCGCTTTCGTTCAGTGCCTTCCTAAAGGGATAATTGGATGGGGCTCGACGGAATTCATTGTGCTCCGCTCGCGCCTCCCCGTCCCAAAGCCACTTGCTTATTTGATAGCGCGCGATCCAGATTTTCGCGCAAATGCCATTCGGAGCATGACCGGCACATCGGGGCGACAGAGAGCGACTAACGCTGCTGTATCTGCGTATCTAGTGACGCGTCCTACAAGTAATAAGTTATGGGCAATGTTAGGCACCGCGATCGATCCTATGTTTGAACGCATTGCCGCCAACGATACTGAGTCAAAAGCCCTCGCCGCCACCCGTGATCTCCTGCTCCCCAAACTGATGTCTGGCGAAATCCACATCAAGGACGCCGAAAAAATCGCCGGGGAAGCCGCATGAGTTCTGTGGACGGCAGCGTCTGGCTGACTCAGGCCGATATCGGCTTGCTGTTCGACACCACCAAGCGGAATGTCAACCTGCACTTCAAGACCATCTTTGCCGAAGCGGAACTGACTGAGGGGGTAGTTGTCAAGGAATCCTTGACAACTGCGGCAGACAGCAAGCGCTATGCCACAAAGCTTTACAACCTCGATGCCATCCTAGCGGACACGCGAAGCTCATCATGAGCGTCCTCATCATTAGCTGAACGGAGATCGCCGTGGCCTACTTGTCTGAAGCCGCTGTCGAGGAGATGGTGCTCGATCATCTTCTCAGGCTTGGCTATGCGGTGGCGCCCGACGCCGAGATCGGCCCGGACGGTAAAGCGCCCGAGCGTGAGGCGTATGCCGACGTGGTGTTGGTCGGGCGGCTGACGGCGGCGATCGCCAGACTGAATCCGGCCATTCCGGCAGACGCCCGCGGCGACGCGTTGCGAAAAGTGCTCGCTACCGAGAAGCCATCGCTAATCGAAGAGAATCGCCGCCTGCACCGACTGCTGGTAGAGGGTATCGATGTCGAATTCGCGAGCGACGACGGGAGCATCCGTGGTGACAAGGTACGCCTGATCGATTTCGACGATCTCGCCGCCAATGACTGGCTGGCCACCGGCCAGTTTACTGTGATCGCCGGCCCCGTTAATCGCCGGCCGGACGTAGTGGTGTTCATCAACGGCCTGCCGCTCGGCGTGATCGAACTCAAAGCTCCCGGCGGGGCCAATGCCACACTGGCAGGCGCGTACAACCAACTGCAGACCTATAAGAGCCAGATCCCGGCGCTGTTCCGCACCAACGCGGTGCTTGTCACTTCTGATGGTATCACCGCGCGTGTCGGCTCGCTCACCGCGGATCTCGAACGCTTCATGCCGTGGCGCACCACCGACGGCGAGGTGATCGCCGCCAAGGGCCTGCCGGAACTGAGCGTGCTGATCGATGGTATCTTTGAGCGCCGCCGGCTGCTCGATCTACTGCGCGACTTTACTGTCTTCGGCGAGACCGGCAAGGAGTTGGCCAAGATCATCGCCGGCTATCATCAGTTTCATGCAGTGAAGCGTGCTGTGGATTCGACGGTCCGCGCTTTGGCGCTCAATGTCGGGAAGCCTGTCGCATCTCCTGACTTCCAGGGCATGCGCGAGGATCCCGCCACCTATGGACTGCCAGGGGTCGAGAGCTATCCAAAAGGCGACAAGCGGATCGGCGTGATCTGGCACACGCAGGGCTCCGGCAAGAGCCTTCTGATGGCATTCTATGCCGGCCAACTGGTGCGCCATCCGCAGATGGAAAACCCGACCATCCTGGTGATCACCGACCGCAACGATCTCGACGACCAGCTGTTCGGCACCTTCGCAATGTGCCGCGACCTGATCCGGCAGACGCCTGTTCAGGCCGACAGCCGCGATGATCTGCAGTCGGCACTGAGCCGCGCCTCTGGCGGAGTCATTTTCACCACTATCCAGAAATTTGCGCCCGCCACCGGCGAGACGATCTATCCGATGCTGTCCGATCGGCGCAACATCGTGGTGATCGCCGACGAAGCCCATCGCAGTCAATATGGTTTCGGCGCAAAAGTCGCGCAAAAGACCGGCGTGATCGCTTACGGTTTCGCCAAATATCTACGCGATGCATTGCCGAATGCGTCCTTCATTGGCTTCACCGGGACGCCAATCGAAAAAGATGACGTCAACACGCCGATGGTGTTTGGCGACTATATCGACGTCTACGACATCAGCCGTGCCGTGGAGGACGGCGCCACGGTGCCGATCTACTATGAAAGCCGCCTCGCCCGCATTGAACTTCGGGCCGAGGACAAGCCGACGATCGACGCCGAGATCGACGATCTGACCGAAGACGAAGCAACCACCGAACAGGAGCGCATCAAGCGCAAATGGGCGACGGTCGAAGCCCTCGTCGGTTCGAAGAAACGGCTTGCGATGGTGGCCGCCGATCTGGTCCGGCATTTTGAGGACCGTGTCGCCGCCCTGGACGGCAAGGCCATGGTAGTGTGCATGAGCCGCCGCATCTGCGTCGCACTCTATGACCACATTATCGCGCTTCGCCCCGACTGGCACAGCGACGACGATGCCACAGGGGCGATCAAGGTGGTGATGACCGGCTCGGCCGCCGACCCCGAGGCATGGCAGCGGCATGTCGGACCCAAATCGCGCCGGGACCTGCTGGCCAAGCGCGCAAAGGACCCGAAGGATCCGCTCAAGCTCGTGCTGGTGCGCGATATGTGGCTGACCGGCTTCGATGCGCCTTCGATGCACACCATGTATGTCGACAAGCCGATGAAGGGTCACGGATTGATGCAAGCCATTGCTCGCGTCAACCGCGTATTCCGCGATAAGCCTGCCGGATTGATTGTCGATTACATCGGCATCGCTCAGAATCTTAAGAACGCGCTCGGTCAGTATTCCGGCGCGGACCAGCGTCAGGCAGGCATCGACGAAGCCCAGGCCGTCGCGGTCCTGCTTGAGAAGTTCGAAGTCGTAAAAGCCATGTTTCACGGATTCGACTATGCACATGGCTTGGCCGGCACCCCGCATCAGCGTCTCGTGGTGCTCGCTGAGGCTATCGAGTGGATTTTGGCCCGGCAGCACGAGGCCGCGGCGCGCGAAACAAGCGAAGATAAGAAGCGCCTGGAGAACCGCCGCTATCAGGACGCTGTGCGCGCCCTATCCGTCGCATTTTCCTTGGCCTCAGCTAGCGATGAGGCCCGTGAGATCAGAGATGAGGTCGGCTTTTTCCAGACGGTGCGCATCGCCCTGGTGAAATCAGCGGAAAGTGCGGGGCTGAGCAACACCCAACGCGAGTTTGCGATCCAACAAATCCTAGATCGGGCCGTCGTCTCGACAGAGATTGTCGATATCCTTGCTGCTGCCGGAATTGCAACGCCGGATATTTCTATTCTGTCGGACGAATTCCTTGCGGAAGTACAGCAACTCGACAAAAAGAATCTGGCGCTCGAAGCTTTACGCAAATTGTTGAATGACGAAATCCGGTCGCGCAGCAGCACCAATGTCGTCGAAACCAAGCGTTTCTCCGAGCGACTCGACGCTGCGATTGCTCGCTATCATTCCAACGCGATCTCAACGGTAGAGGTGCTGCAAGAACTGATCAACCTCGCGAAAGAAGTGCGAGCTGCACGACAACGCGGTGAAGACGAAGGGCTGTCGCCAGAGGAAATCGCGTTTTATGACGCCTTGGCCGAGAACGAGAGCGCTATCGAAGCTTTAGGCAACGACTCTCTCAAGATCATCGCGCACGAATTGCTGGTCAGCCTTAAGAGCAGCGTATCGGTCGATTGGTCACACCGCGAAAGTGCCCGGGCGCGGATGCGCGTGCTTGTTAAGCGAATTCTGCGCAAGCACGGCTATCCACCCGATCTTCAAGACGCAGCCGTGCAAACGGTTCTGCGGCAGGCTGAAGCGCTATCGGCGCGTTGGGCGGCTTGAGCGGGACTTATTCTCAATCGTCAGAACTTTTCGCCAAACAACTTATTCAACTCCCCGCCCCTCGCCCCATTGGCAAAGGCCGTAAACGTCCCCTGCCCGGCGATCTCCTGCGAGGCCTGCATAAAGCCGGCCCAGGCCATGCGGGCCAGTGAGCCGCCGACGCTGATGCGGCGGACGCCGAGCGAGGCCAGATGCTGCACGGTCATGGTCGGCTGCACGGTGAGGACATTGAGCGGCTTGCCGCCCAGCGCCTGCACCAGCGTGGTGATCTCCGCGTCGGAGGCGACACCCGGCGCATAAAGGCAATCGGCGCCGGCCTCCGCAAAGGCGACCAGCCGCGCGGTGGTCTTTGTTAGGTCGCGCTCGCCATGCAGAAAGCCTTCGCAGCGCGCCACCAGCATGACGGCGGGATCGACCCCATCGATGGCGGCGCGGGCGGCCTTGATGCGCTCCACTGCCAGCACGTCGTCATAGAGCGGCTGGTCGGCGCGGCCGGTGGAATTCTCGATGGATAGGCCCGAGATGCCGCTCGCCACGGCGCGGGCGACATTGGCGGCGACGCCTGCGGGGTCATCGGCAAAGCCGTTCTCGAAATCGGCATTCACGGGCAGATCGGTGGCGGCGGAGAGCAGCGCGAGGTGCTCGATAACGTCGTCGGCCGTGACCTTGTTGTCGGGGCGGCCGGTGGACCAGGCATAGCCGGCAGAGGTCGAGGCCAGCGCCTTGAAGCCGAGGTGGGCGAGATAGCGCGCCGAGCCGACATCCCAGGGATTGGGGAGGACGAAACAGCCGGACTCATGGAGCTTGCGGAAATTGGCGCGCTTCTCGGCGGTGGAGATGGTCATGGGGCCTCCCGGTCTTAGTGCCGCGTTGATCGCGGCTGGTCACCGCCATCGTAGCCCGGGATGCGTCATTGATCACGCCGTCATTCCCCGGCACACCAATTGGTGTGCCTGAGGGCGCGCCTCTTGGCGCGAACCCGGAATCCCAACATGGGAGTCTCCGGTGAGCCAAGCCATTCCGGGATTCCGGGTTCGCGTGCGAAGCGGCACGCGCCCCGAAATGACAGTTGGTCAGCCCTGCCCCGGCATCCCGCTGGCCAGAAGCGCTTCCAACCGGTCCAGCTCCGGCGCGATGTCCCGCGTCACGTCCTCGGCTGTCATCGCGATCACGCGATAACCGCGTTCTTCCAGCCAGGCCTTCCGGGCGGCGCGGTCGCTGACAATCACCTCGGTCTCGCCGGGATTGACCAGCTCGATGGCGATCCGCTCCGGGAATGAGACGAAATCCGGGATGTGGCGGCCGACCGGGGTCTGGCGCTTGAACTGGCCGGCGAAGCGGCGATCGGCGCGGAGCTGGTCCCACATGAGGCGCTCGGCATCGGTCGGGTTGCGGCGGAGCATGCGCGCGAGGCCGCGCACCGTGCCGCTCTCATGCGGCTGTTGACCCTTGCCGTGTTCGGCCAGCAGCGCCCGCAGCCGGGTGGCCTGTTCGCCGTCGAGCACGCCGCCCTTGGCCGGGCCCTTGCGGCCCTCGGCTATGGCCATCACCACGCCGTGCAAGGTGTGCATGTCCTGCTTGGTCGGCTCCATCCGGGTGAAGATGTTGCGCAGGTTGACCAGCATGGTGTCGCGCTTTTCCGGCGGGCGCAGGAACTCGACCTTGTCGAGTTCGCCGACAAGGTTGTCGAAAAAGGCCGTCATCTGGTGCTGGGCCGCCGGCTCCGACCGCTCCGGCATCGCATAGGGCAGCGCGTTGGACGTGGCCTGCTTGAACCATTCATAGCCGCAGAGGAGAACCGCCTGGGCGAGGTTGAGCGAGGCGAAAGCCGGGTTGACCGGGAAGGTGATGATCCGGTTGGCGAGCGCGACTTCCTCGTTCTGCAGTCCGTAGCGCTCGCGGCCGAACAGGATGCCGGCGGTCGCCCCAGTGGCGACATGGGCGATGGTCTCGGCGGCCGCGGCCTCGGGCGCGACCACCGGCTTGGCCTGATCATGCGCCCGGGCGGTGGTGGCAAATAGCAGCGTGCAATCGGCGACCGCCTGCTCGACGGTGTCGAACAGCTCGACCTTGTCGAGGATGTGATCGGCGCCGGAGGCCGCCCGGCGGGCATGGACGTTCGGCCAGCCATCACGGGGATTGACGAGGCGCAGCCGGGTCAGGCCGAAATTGCCCATGGCCCGCGCGCACATTCCGATATTCTCGCCGAGCTGCGGTTCGACGAGGATGACAACGGGACCGACCAGGTCGGTATGCGCCTTGGTAGAGTCGGTGCCTGAACCGGACATCGCACTTCACTTTCTGATTCAATCTCTGAAGGTCTTGAATCAACCCGTGAAGGTTTTGATTCAACACCTCATCCGGGCCCCCTGGCGATCGCCACATTGTTGAGCGATACAAAGGACTTAGCCGGGCATCTGGATGCGAATAACCCGCTCTGCGGGGCGATTCACGATGCAGCCCTACGACGAATTGCCGGCGGATGCCAGACGTGGCCTGCCTGCCGCCTCATGATCCGGATGAAGGCGGGTTCCCGGCCAAGCGCTCGTGATTTGCGGGTCGTAACAGGGGGCGGGTAATGTGCCGCTCCCGGGAATGACCTAGCAGCCTTCATGCCTCAGCTTATCCTCAGTGTTCACTCCGGCGTCCATGACGCCGCCGTCGCCATTTTCGAAGATTACGACCTGAAGGCTGCCATTGCGCTGGAGCGACTGACCCGGCGCAAGAGCGACGGCAGTGTTCATCCCGATGCGGCCATCGACGAGGTGCTGTCGATCGCCGGTGCCACCCGGCGCGATATCGACGTCGTCGCCACCAGCCGCGCGATGTTTCCCAAGGCCTACTTCCCCCGCCTCGGCGGCCTCCGCTGGCTGCGCGAGCAGTATCGCAGCCGGGTCGGCAAGGACCGCTTGCTGCTCGGCGCCGAGCAGCATCGCTACCGCGCGCCGCGGGCCGAGGACGTGTTCGATGCCGCGGCCTGGCGGCACGACGGCGGTTTCCGCGACGACGCCGAAGTCCATTTCTACAACCACCACGAAGCGCATGCGCTGCCCACTCTGTTCTACAGCCCGTGGCCGGATGCCCTGCTGGTGACGGCCGATGGCGGCGGCGACAATGTCAATTACAGCTACCGGCACTTCACTGAGGGCCGCCTGACGACGCTCTACGGCGACGACGCCTGTCTGTTCCTGCCAAATCCCGTCGACAGCCTCGGCCGTGCCTATAGCGCGGCGACCAAGTCGCTTGGATTTCGGCCCAACCGGCACGAGGGCAAGCTCACCGGGCTCGCGGCCATGGGGAAACCGACAGTGGCCGAGACGATCGCCGGGTATTTTTCGGTCGCCCCGGACGGACGTATCCAGTCCAGCTTTCGCAGCTATCACCAGATGAACGCGCTGATGCGCCAGCTGGCCAAACAGGCCGGCCGGGAGGATTTTGCGGCGTCGATCCAGAAGGTGCTGGAAGACACCATGCTGCTGTCGCTGCAGCGCCTTTTGCAGCGGCATCCGGCGCGACATGTCGGCCTGTCCGGCGGCGTGTTCGCCAACGTCAAGCTCAACCGCCTGCTCGCGGAGCAATTGCCGATCGATGAACTCTTCATTTTCCCGGCGATGGGCGACGACGGCCTGCCGATCGGCGGTGCGCTGTCCTACCTGATGCAACGCGACGGCCTTGTGCCATGGCTGGGCCGCCGCCGCGATCTCGGCAATGTCTATCTCGGCCGCGATTTTCAGGCCGGGCTCGACGACGGCATCGCAACCACGCCGGGGATTCACCGCACCGACGAGGCGCCGGTCGACGGCGCGGTGACGCGGCTGGTGGCGGGCGAGATCGGCGCGATCTTCAATGGCCGGATGGAATATGGCCCCCGCGCATTGGGCGCCCGGACCATCCTCGCCAATCCGGCCCGGCGCGGCACCCACGACCTCTTGAACGAACGGCTGAGCCGTTCCGAATTCATGCCGTTCGCCCCCGTGATCACCGCCGAACGGGCTGCGGAGGTGTTCGACGTCAATCCCGTCAATGCGCGCGCCTGCCGCTACATGACCATCGCCTGCGACGTGAGGCCGGAATGGCGGGGCCGTATCCCCGCGGTGGTCCATGTCGATGGATCCGCGCGGCCTCAGGTGATCGCGCGTCCGGACAACCCGCTCTATTATGACATTGTCGAGGGGTTTGCAGAGGCCAGCGGATTGCCGGTGCTGGTCAATACCAGCTTCAACGTGCATGAGGAGCCCATCGTCAACAGCCCGGACGAAGCGCTGCGGGCGCTGCTCGACGGGCGGATCGACTTCCTGGTGACCACGGGCGGCCTGTACCGGCGCGACGCGACGTAAAGGCACGGCGCAGCCTGCCGGTGACCTGGTACGTGGCGGCGGGCACCGCGCCGCAGGCTGCATTTTGAGCAAAAACAGCCTGCGTTTTGGGCGCGAAATTGCGCCGAAACTGCATAACGCCCCGGCTTTCGCCGGGTCCTGCGCGGTGCTATAGCCCCCCTACAAATCACCGCTCCCGCAACGCGCTAAAGGCCCGATCTCCCATGGCAAAAATCAAGGTAACCAACCCCGTCGTCGAACTCGACGGCGACGAGATGACCCGGATCATCTGGCAGTACATCAAGGACAAGCTGATCAACCCCTTCCTTGACGTCAACCTGATGTATTTCGACCTCGGGATGGAATACCGCGACAAGACCGACGATCAGGTCACCATCGACGCCGCCCACGCGATCAAGAAATACGGCGTCGGCGTGAAGTGCGCCACCATCACCCCCGATGAAGCGCGCGTGAAGGAATTCGGCCTCAAGCAGATGTGGAAGTCGCCGAACGGCACCATCCGCAACATCCTCGGCGGCGTGATCTTCCGCGAACCGATCATCTGCAGCAACGTGCCGCGCCTGGTCCCCGGCTGGACCAAGCCGATCATCATCGGCCGTCACGCTTTCGGCGATCAGTACCGCGCCACCGACTTCAAGTTCCCCGGCAAGGGCACCCTGACGATGAAGTTCGTCGGCGAAGACGGCGCCGTGATCGAGCGCGAAGTGTTCCAGTCCCCCGGCGCCGGCGTCGCGCTGGCCATGTACAACCTCGACGACTCGATCCGCGACTTCGCCCGCGCATCGCTGAACTATGGCCTGTCGCGCGGCGTTCCGGTCTACCTGTCGACCAAGAACACCATCCTCAAGGTCTATGACGGTCGCTTCAAGGACATCTTCCAGGAAATCTTCGACGCCGAATTCAAGACCAAGTTCGACGCCGCCAAGATCACCTATGAGCATCGCCTGATCGACGACATGGTGGCTGCCGCCATGAAGTGGTCCGGTGGTTACGTCTGGGCCTGTAAGAATTATGACGGCGACGTGCAGTCCGACACCGTGGCCCAGGGCTACGGCTCGCTCGGCCTGATGACCTCGGTGCTGCTGACGCCGGACGGTTCGGTGGTGGAAGCCGAAGCCGCCCACGGCACCGTGACCCGTCACTACCGCGAGCACCAGAAGGGCAAGGAAACCTCGACCAACTCGATCGCGTCGATCTTCGCCTGGACCCAGGGCCTCGCCCACCGCGCCAAGCTCGACAACAATGCCGAGCTGGCGAAGTTCGCCAAGACCCTCGAAAAGGTCTGCGTCGACACCGTCGAGGCCGGCTACATGACCAAGGATCTGGCACTGCTCGTCGGCGCCGATCAGCGCTGGCTCTCGACCACGGGCTTCCTCGACAAGGTCGCGGAAAACCTGACCAAGGCGCTGGCGGCCTGATTTCCGCCCGCTCCTGACTGCACCATCCGAAAGTCCGGGTTGCCTTAGCACCCCGGACTTTCTTTTGAGACGTTCCGTTTTCGAGGTGACTGATGACTGCGCCAAATCCCGCCGACGGCCATAATGATCCCCTGCTCTGGCTCGAAGAGATCGAGGGCGACAAGGCCGTGGCCTGGGTCGAGGCACAGAACGCGCGCACCGATGGCTTCCTCTGCGACGACGCTTACAAGCACGACTACGAAGCGGTGCTGATGATCCTCAATGCCGACGATCGCATTCCCTTCGTCGGCAAGTCCGGCGACTATCTCTATAATTTCTGGAAGGACGCCGCTCATCCGCGTGGGCTTTGGCGCCGGACGGTGCTGGAGAGCTACAAGCTAGATAAGCCCGAATGGGACGTCCTGCTCGACATCGATGCACTCAACAAGGCTGAGGGAATCTCCTGGGCTTTCTCCGGCGCCGCACGATCACCGGACAAGACCCGCGCGCTGATCAGCCTGTCGTTCAATGGAACCGATGCCATTGAGGTTCGCGAGTTCGATATCCCGAGCAAGAGCTTCGTGGCGGACGGTTTCTTCATCCCGAAAGCCAAGACCCAGGTGAGCTGGCTCGATCAGGATACGCTGTTGTTCGGCAGCGCGCAGAATCCTGGCGACACCACAGAAGCCGGCTACGCCCGCGTTGTCAGAAAATGGAAGCGCGGCACGCCGCTGGCATCGGCCGAGAGCGTGTTCGAGGTCGAGAAGCAGGACGTCGCCGCCTGGTTTGGCGTCGACCGCCGCCCGACCCATGAGCGCGTGACGTATTGGCGCGCGCTGGATTTCACGCGCTCGCATATATCAGTCGAACAAAAGAACGGCCCCCATGCCGGACAGCGTGTACGACTCGACCTGCCCGAAGAAGTATCGATCTCCGGCGATGCCGACGATCTGCTCGTCAGCCCGAAGCAGGACTGGACCGTAGGCGGCATGGTCATCCCAAGCGGTGCGCTGGCAGTAATCAACCTCGATCGCTTCCTCGAAGGCGCACGCGACTTCGAAATCATCTTCACACCGACGCCCACCCGCGCGCTGGAATCCTGGCTTGAAACGCGCCACGGCGTCGTATTGCAGATCCTCGACAATGTCCGCGCGCGCATCATGCTCACAAAGCGCGACGGCGACGGCTGGATCGAGACTCCCGTCCCGGGTCTGCCCGACAACGCCTCGATCAGCGTCGCAGCTTTCGGCGGCGAGGACGATCCTGACCTCGGCAAGGATATGCTGCTCACCGTCACCGGTTTCGACCGGCCGACCACCACCGCCTTGTGGCACGGTGCCGGCGACCTCGAACCACTGAAATCCTCGCCACGCTCATTCGATTCAACTGGCATCGAGGTGAAGCAGTGCTACGCCGTGGCCGCTGACGGCACCAAGATCCCCTACTTCCTGATCGGCAAGAACCTCGCCTCATCAGATGCACCACGGCCCACGATCCTCTATGGCTATGGCGGTTTCGAAGTCTCGCTGACACCGTCATACATGGGCATCACCGGCAAGCTCTGGCTCGAACAAGGCAACCTCTATGCGCTCGCCAATATCCGGGGCGGCGGCGAGTTCGGACCAGGCTGGCATCTCGCCTCGCGCAAGGCGACGAAACATGTGGCGCATGACGACTTCGCAAGTGTCGCGCGCGATCTTGCTGTGTCCGGTGTCACGACGGCAGCAAAACTCGCCTGCCACGGCGGCAGCAATGGCGGACTACTCGTTGGCAACATGCTGACACGCTATCCCGAACTGTTCGGCGCGATCTGGTGCAGCGTGCCGCTGCTCGACATGGCGCGCTACACCAAGCTGCTGGCCGGTCAAAGCTGGATCGCCGAATATGGCGATCCGGAAATTTCTGACGAGTGGGCATTCATCCAGAAATTTTCGCCCTATCATCTGATCGCGCCCGGCAAGATCTATCCTCCGATCTTCATCACCACCAACCGCACCGACGACCGCGTCCATCCCGGCCACGCCCGCAAGATGGCGGCGAAGCTCGAAGAGCTTGGCTATCCCGTCTGGTTCAACGAAACTGTCGCCGGTGGACACTCTGGCGCGGTGGACAATACCAAGCAGGCGCAGAGCCAGGCGCTGGGTTTTGCGTTTCTACGCCGAACGATTTGCCGCTAGAGCAATACGACCAGAAAAACATTCAGGGAGACCGCCTCATGTCATCCGACAAAGTCGCCATCATCACGGCCGGTGGAAGCGGCATGGGCGCTGCATCCGCACGCCGCCTTGCAGCCGATGGGTTCAAGGTCGCGATCCTGTCGTCGTCCGGCAAAGGCGAGGCACTCGCACGGGAGCTCGGCGGCATTGGCGTCACCGGCTCCAACCAGTCGAGCGACGATGTGAAGCGACTGGTGGATGGCACGCTGGAGAAATGGGGCCGGATCGACGCGTTGGTAAACAGCGCCGGTCATGGCCCGCGCGCACCGCTACTCGATATCACCGACGAGCAATGGCACACCGGCATGGATGTCTATCTGATGAATGTGATCCGGCCGACGCGACTGGTGACACCGATCATGCAGAAACAGAGGTCCGGCGTGATCATCAATATCTCGACTGCATGGGCATTCGAACCCTCGGCGATGTTTCCGACATCAGCCGTGTTCCGCGCCGGGCTCGCCTCCTACACCAAACTGTTCGCGGACAGCTTCGCCGTCGACAATGTGCGGATGAACAATGTGCTACCCGGCTGGATCGACAGCCTGCCCGCCACCGAGGAGCGCCGCACGAGCGTACCGATGCAACGCTACGGCAAAAGTGAGGAGATCGCGGCCACCGTCGCATTCCTCGCGTCCGATGGCGCCGGCTACATCACCGGCCAGAATATCCGCGTCGACGGCGGTATGACGCGATCAGTGTAACGACCTGATCGCAACGGCGCGACTAAACGGCTGCCGTCGCGCCGATCTGCAGCAGCATCGCCTTGGCGATTTCCTGTTCGCCCATGATCACGACATTGGCGCCGTGATGCTTGAGATGCGCGATCTCTTCTTCGGAATGGGCGCGGGCAATGATCGGCAGTGTGGGGCTGAGGGCACGCGCCTTGGCGACGATCTGGCCGCCTTCGAAAGCGTCGGGGATTGCCACCAGCAAGCCCCTGGCGCCCATCACATTCGCAGCCTGCAGCATATCAGGCGCCGCTGCATTGCCGGTGATCACTTCGACACCGAGGCTTTGCAGACGCTCGACGACACCCGGCGTGTCCTCGATCACCAGCAATGGCGTATTGTTCAGGCGCAGCGCCTTGCTGACCACGCTACCAACGCGGCCGTGACCAACCAGCACGACGTGATCCTTGAGCTGCGTCTCCGGCAACGGGACGCGTGGCACCGCTTTCTCCTTGCTGTCCGCCGCAGCAGCTTCACTCGCTGCCGCTGCTTTCGCGTCCTTGTCGGCCAGTAAGCGATCGAGCAATGCGAAGAATAGCGGATTGAGCATGATCGAGATGATCGCGCCGGCGAGCACGAGATCGCGACCGCGATCCGGCAGCAGGCCGAGACCCACGCCGAGACCGACGAGAATGAAGGAGAATTCGCCGATCTGCGCCAGCGAAGCCGAAATCGTCAGCGCCGTCGAGGTCGGATACCCGAACAGCCGGACGATGCCGAAGGCAGCCGCCGATTTGCCGAACAAGATGATGAACACGGTTGCGAGCAGCGGCAGCGGTTCGCGCAGGATGATCGCCGGATCGACGAGCATACCGACCGAAACGAAGAATAGCACCGCGAACGCATCACGTAGCGGCAGCGTTTCATTGGCGGCGCGTTGGCTGAGTTCGGACTCGCTGAGGATCATGCCAGCGAAGAAGGCGCCCAGCGCGAACGACACGTCGAATACGAGGGCTGCGCCGAAGGCAACCCCGAGTGAGATGGCGAACACCGCAAGACGAAACAGCTCGCGCGATCCGGTATGCGCTACGTAGTGCAGCAGCATCGGGATGACGCGGCGGCCGACCACGAGCATGAAGATCACGAAGCCCGCGACCTTGCCGAGCGTGATCAGCACCGGCATCGCAAGTGCTGACATGCTGGCACCGTTGCCCTCGCCTTTCAGCAGACCAGCGATCGCCGGCAGCAGCACCAGCGTCAGCACCATTGCGAGATCCTCGACGATGAGCCAGCCGATGGCGATGCGGCCGCGCTCGCTGTCCACCAGCCGTCGTTCCTGCAATGCGCGAAGCAGCACGACCGTCGATGCGACGGAGAGCGCGAGGCCGAACACAAGGCCGCCACCGAACGACCAGCCTAGTGCCTCGCCGAGACCGATGCCGAGCAGTGTCGCCACGGCGATTTGCACGATGGCGCCGGGGATCGCAATATTCTTGACCGAGAGCAGATCCTTCAGCGAGAAATGCAGGCCGACGCCAAACATCAGCAAGATAATGCCGATCTCCGCGAGTTCATTGGCGATATTCTGGTCCGCCACATAGCCGGGCGTGAATGGGCCCATGAAGACGCCGGCGAGCAGATAGCCGACCAGCGGCGACACGCGAATGCGCTGTGCGATCAGGCCGAGGATGAATGCCAGTACGAGGCCAACGACGACGGTGGAAATCAGCGGGGTGTTATGCTCCATGCCGCTTTTTGCCGCATGGGCGCGTGGGATGCCACCCTTAACGAGGGCTACTCATGGTCGCAGGCGCGAGCGGTCACGTCATCGCGAGATGGGGTTGTGTGACCCACACTGCCATTCCGGGGCGCGATCTCAGCGAAGCTGAGAGGGTGAACCTCAGCCATTTCAGTTGGAATGGCGGGGAATCTCGACATAGTAAAACACTGCGGGATTCCGGGTTCGCGCCCGCCTGGCGGCGTTCGCGACACCGGAATAACGAGATTAGTTGCCCATCGCCGCTTCGATCGCCGCCAGCGCCGCATCGGCCTTCGCGCCATCCGGACCACCGGCCTGCGCCATGTCCGGCCGTCCGCCGCCACCCTTGCCGCCGAGAGCTTCGGAGGCGATCTTCACGAGATCCACGGCGCTGAAGCGCTTGGTCAGGTCCTCGGTGACGCCGACCACGACACCGGCCTTGCCGTCTTCACCGACATTGATGATCGCGACAACACCTGAGCCGAGCTGCTTCTTGCCGGCATCCGCAAGGCTCTTGAGATCCTTCATCTCGATGCCCGACACGCTCTTGGCCATCAGCTTGACGTCGCCGACCGTCTTGACGTCTGCGGATGCGCCGCCGCCAGCGGCGGATGCACCGGCCGCAGCGCCGCCGCCCATGGCGATGGTCTTCTTCGCCTCGGACAGTTCACGCTCCAGCTTCTTGCGCTCGTCCATCAACGCGGAGATGCGGGCCGGCATGTCGTCGAGCGTCGTGCGGAGTTCGTTCGCAGCGGTCTTCGCGAGCTGCATCGTCTCGTTGGCGTGATGACGTGCATGATTGCCGGTCAGCGCCTCGATGCGGCGCACGCCGGACGCCACCGCGCTCTCGGCCGTGACCGAGATCATGCCGATGTCGCCGGTGCGCTTCACATGGGTGCCGCCGCAGAGTTCGACTGACCAGCCGAGCGCATTGCTGCCGCTATCGCGCGGCATCTTGCCCATCGAGACGACTCGAACTTCATCACCGTATTTCTCGCCGAACAGTGCGCGTGCGCCGGCCTCGCGCGCATCGTCCACCGCCATCAGGCGCGTGGTGACCGCATCATTTTCCAGCACGACATTGTTGGCGATGTCCTCGACGCGGCGCAGTTCGTCGGCCGTGATTGGCTTCTGATGCACGAAGTCGAAACGCAGGCGATCCGGCGCCACCAGCGAGCCACGCTGGGCGATATGATCGCCGAGCACCTGACGCAGCGCTTCATGCAGCAGATGCGTTGCCGAGTGATTGGCGCGAATCGATGAGCGACGGGTGTGATCGACGTCGAGCGCCAGTGCAGCGCCGACTTTCAGCGTGCCCTGCTCGAGCGTGCCGACATGCACGAACAGATCGCCTGCGCGCTTCTGGGTTTCTGTGACACGGAAGGTCACGCCCTCGCCGGTGATCACACCAGTGTCGCCGACCTGGCCACCGGACTCTGCATAGAACGGCGTCTGGTTGAGCACGATGGCGCCGGTGTCGCCTGCCTTGAGGCTCTCGACTTCCTTGCCATCCTTCACCAGTGCCGTAACCGCACCTTCTGCAGACTCGGTCTCGTAGCCGAGAAATTCCGTCGCGCCGAGTTTTTCACGTAGCTCGAACCAGATCGCTTCGGTCGCGGTCTCGCCGGAGGAAAAGCGCGACGCACGTGCCTTCTGCTTCTGCTTCTTCATCGCATCGGTGAAGGACGCGATATCGACCGAGATGCCACGGTTGCGCAGCGCATCCTGGGTCAGGTCAAGCGGGAAACCATAAGTGTCATACAGCGTGAACGCGGTCTCGCCGTCGAACATATCGCCCTTCTTCAGCGACGCGCTCTTGTCGTCGAGAATGCCGAGACCACGATCCAGCGTCTTGCGGAAGCGCGTCTCTTCGAGGCGCAGCGTTTCCTCGATCAGGCTCTCGGCGCGCACCAGCTCCGGATAGGCCTGGCCCATCTCGCGCACCAGCGCCCAAACCAGGCGCCACATCAATGGCTCCTTGGCGCCGAGCAACTGACCGTGACGCATGGCGCGGCGCATGATCCGGCGCAACACATAGCCGCGGCCTTCATTCGACGGCAGCACGCCGTCGGCGATCAGGAACGACGAGGCGCGCAGATGGTCGGCGATGACGCGCAGCGAGGCCTTCATCGGCCCCTGCGGATCGGCACCGGTGAGATCGGCGATGGCACGGATCAGCGCGACGAACAGATCGATGTCGTAATTGTCGTGCTTGCCCTGCAGCACCGCAGCGATGCGTTCGAGGCCCATGCCAGTGTCGATTGACGGCTTCGGCAGCGAGATGCGGTTGCCCGGCGCAAGCTGGTCGAACTGCATGAACACCAGATTCCAGATCTCTATGAAGCGGTCGCCGTCTTCGTCGGGCGAGCCGGGAGGGCCACCTGGAATCTTGTCGCCATGGTCGAAGAAGATTTCCGAACACGGACCGCACGGGCCGGTATCGCCCATCTGCCAGAAATTGTCCGAGGTCGGGATGCGGATGATCTTGGAATCCGGCAGGCCGATCTTCTTCCACAGCGCGAAGGCTTCATCGTCCTCGGAATAGACGGTGACCAGCAGGCGGTCTTTCGCGAGACCATATTCCTTGGTGATCAGGTTCCAGGCGAGCTCGATCGCGCGTTCCTTGAAATAGTCGCCAAACGAGAAGTTGCCGAGCATCTCGAAGAAGGTGTGGTGGCGCGCGGTATAGCCGACATTGTCGAGATCGTTATGCTTGCCGCCCGCACGGACGCATTTCTGCGACGTCGTCGCGCGCTGATAAGGCCGCTTCTCGACGCCGGTAAAAACGTTTTTGAACTGCACCATGCCGGCATTGGTGAACATCAGCGTGGGGTCGTTGCGCGGCACCAGCGGCGACGACGACACGATGTCGTGACCATTCGCCGCGAAGTAATTCAGAAATGCCGACCTGATCTCGTTAACGCCGCTCATATCAGTCCCATTGCGCCCAAGACTTGTTACGTTCAAGACTTGGCGCCTAAAAATCGCCCACGGCCCTGCCGTCGGCCAATGCCACAACCGGTTGCTTTTAGACCGGCGGCACTAGGCCTGTCCAGAAACTGTGCAAGGGGATTACAAGGGATCATTCAAGCGGATCAGGGGCTTGCCGCAGCAGCACAGGGCCGTTGATAGGTGTCGCAACCGCGTTGACAGATTCAGGGAACGCATGCTCTTGTGCCGGCGTTGAAAGACGTCACGTCGGGAGAGACCGGCCCCCATTTGGGCCGGCGCCGAAGGAGCAACCGCCCCGGAAACTCTCAGGCAAAAGGACCGCGTGACTGGTTAGCATCTGGAAAGAGATGCCTTTGAGCCCAAATGGGCCGATGGCGTCCGCCGACGGGATAATACTCTCAGGCACAGCGACAGATGGGGCTCGTACAGGCACTCCGGGAATGGTCCCGGGGAACCGCGAGGACCCGTCACCATGCTAGCGACCGATAAACCCTCAACTTTAAAACAAACGCCGCTGCACGCCCTCCACGTCGCCCGTGGCGGCAAGATGGTGCCCTTCGCCGGTTATGACATGCCGGTGCAATACGCCACCGGCGTACTGAAGGAGCACCTCCACACCCGTGCTGCTGCCGGCGTATTCGACGTCTCCCATATGGGCCAGCTCACCTTGCGGGCGAAGTCCGGCAAGGTCGAAGACGCCGCTTTGGCGCTCGAAAAGCTTGTGCCGATGGACATTCTCGCGCTGGCACCGGGGCGCCAGCGTTATGCCCAGTTCACCAATGAGGCCGGCGGCATTCTCGACGACCTGATGGTGGCGAATTTCGGCGATCACCTGTTTCTGGTGGTCAACGCTGCCTGCAAGGATGAAGACGAGGCGCATCTGCGCGCGCATCTCACCGACACATGCATCATCGAGACCCTGCCCGACCGTGCGCTGATCGCGCTGCAGGGTCCGAAGGCGGCGGACGTGCTGGCCAAGTTCTGCCCTGAGGCACCGGCAATGAAGTTCATGGATGCGGGCCCGCATCAGGTGAACGGCATTGCCTGTTTCGTCTCACGCTCCGGCTATACGGGCGAAGACGGCTACGAGATCTCGATCCCAAACGATCAGGCCGAGGCCCTTACCTCCGCCTTGCTCGATGATCCCGACGTCCTGCCGATCGGTCTCGGCGCCCGCGACAGCCTGCGTCTCGAAGCCGGGCTGTGCCTCTACGGCCACGACATCGACACGACGACGACGCCTGTCGAAGGCGGATTGAACTGGTCGATCCAGAAGAGCCGCCGGACCGGCGGCGCCCGCGCCGGCGGTTTTCTCGGCAGCGACAGGATACTGGGCCAGCTCGATGGCGGTGCACCGCGCAAGCGTATCGGCCTGCTGCCGGAAGGCCGCGCGCCAGTGCGCGAAGGTGTGCTGCTCTTTGCGGACGCGACCTCCACCGAATCGATCGGCAGCGTCACCTCGGGCGGCTTCGGCCCCAGTCTCGGCGCGCCAATTGCAATGGGCTATCTGCCCAGCGCGCAGGCAGCCGACGGCACCACCGTCTATGCCGAGCTTCGCGGCCAGCGGATGCCGATGAAAGTGTCACCCATGCCCTTCGTCCCCCACAGCTACAAGCGTTGAGGAACTGCCCATGACCACCCTGTACACCGAAGACCACGAATGGCTCGCGATCGACGGCGACGTCGTCACCGTCGGCATCACCGACTACGCACAGTCACAGCTCGGCGACGTCGTGTTCGTCGAGCTGCCCAAAGTGGGCCGCGCGCTGAAGAAGGCCGAAGCCGCCGCCGTGGTCGAATCGGTCAAGGCCGCCTCCGACGTCTATGCGCCGATCACCGGCGAGGTCGTGGAGATCAATGACGCACTCGCAGCCGAGCCCGCGCTGGTGAATTCCGATGCCGACAGTAAGGCGTGGTTCTTCAAGCTGAAGATCGCCGACAAGAGCGAGCTCGAAGGCCTGATGGATGCCGACGCCTACAAAGCCCACACCGCCTAGTCGTCATGCCCGGCGAATGCCGGGCATGACGACTTCTGAAATTCGTTCGAGGAACAACAGATGACCCTGAACAAATCTTCCGGCGACGTCGCCACCGATTTCGTCCGCCGCCATATCGGCCCTTCGCAAGCCGATATTCGTGTGATGCTTGAAACGGTCGGCGCGAAAAGCCTGTCCGCACTGATGGGCGAGACGCTCCCTGCCTCAATTCGCCAGAAGACGCCGCTCGATCTTGGCCCCGCGCTCAGCGAAACGGAGGCGCTGGCGCATATGACCGAGATGGCGGCCAAGAACGCGGTGTTCACATCGCTGATCGGCCAAGGCTATTCCGGCACGGTTCTGCCGACGGTGATCCAGCGCAACATCCTGGAGAACCCGGCCTGGTACACGGCCTATACGCCGTATCAGCCGGAGATCAGCCAGGGCCGACTCGAGGCGCTGTTCAACTTCCAGACCATGATCTGTGACCTCACCGGTCTCGATGTCGCCAATGCGTCGCTGCTCGATGAAGCGACCGCTGCTGCGGAAGCCATGGCGCTGGCCGAGCGCGCCTCAAACATTCAAACCAAAACCTTCTTCGTCGATCATGAAGTTCATCCGCAGACGCTGGCGGTGCTGCGCACCCGCGCCGAGCCGCTCGGCTGGAAGCTTCAGATCGGCAATCCGCTCACTGACCTCGACAAGGCCGATGTGTTCGGCGCGATCCTGCAATATCCCGGCACGACCGGCACCGTGCGCGATTTCAAGCCGGCCATTGCGGCGCTCAAAGCGAAGGGCGCGCTCGCCGTCGTCGCCGCCGACCTACTGGCGCTGACGCTGCTGGCCTCGCCGGGCGAACTCGGCGCAGACATCGCGATCGGCTCGGCGCAGCGCTTCGGCGTGCCGATGGGATACGGCGGTCCGCATGCCGGCTACATGTCGGTGCGCGACGCGATCAAGCGCTCGATCCCGGGCCGCCTCGTCGGCCTCTCCATCGATTCCCGCGGCGAGCCCGCCTATCGCCTGGCGCTGCAGACCCGCGAACAGCATATCCGCCGCGAAAAGGCGACGTCGAACATCTGCACCGCGCAGGTGCTGCTCGCCGTCATCGCCTCGATGTATGCGGTCTATCATGGCCCCGAAGGCCTCAAACACATCGCTCGCACGGTCCATCGCCGCACACTGGTGCTGGCCGCTGGCCTCAAGAAGCTCGGCTTCGCGTCGGAGAGCGAAGCCTTCTTCGATACTCTGACGGTGACCGTCGGCGACAAGCGCGACGGCATCATTGCCGCAGCCCAGGCCGAGAAGATCAACCTGCGCGTCGGTGACGGCACGATCGGCATCGCGCTCGACGAGACCACGACGCCGGAAACCATCGAAGCGATCTGGCGCGCCTTCGGTGGCAAGCTTGGCTATTCAGACGTCGAGCATGGCGTCAGCGACGCCCTGCCCGCCTCGCTGAAGCGGAGCTCGGCCTTCCTCACGCATCCCGTCTTCCACAGCCATCGCTCCGAGACCGAACTCCTCCGCTATATGCGGAAGCTCTCGGACCGCGACCTGGCGCTCGACCGCGCGATGATCCCGCTCGGCTCCTGCACCATGAAGCTGAACGCCACCACCGAGATGATGCCGTTGACTTGGCCCGCCTGGGGCTCGCTGCATCCATTCGTGCCCCGCGAACAGGCCGCCGGCTATCACCAGCTTTTCGCAACACTGGAAAAATGGCTGTGCGACATCACCGGCTACGACGCCGTATCGCTGCAGCCGAATTCCGGCGCGCAAGGCGAATATGCCGGGCTGCTCGCGATCCGCGCCTATCACGCGGCGCGCGGCGACAGCCATCGCAATATCTGCCTGATCCCGTCATCGGCGCACGGCACCAATCCTGCCTCGGCCAGCATGGTCAATATGGATGTGGTTGTCGTCGCCTGCGACAAGCGCGGTGACGTGGACGTCAACGACCTGCGCATCAAGGCCGAGAAACACGCTGCCAATCTCGCGGCAATCATGATCACCTATCCGTCGACCCACGGCGTGTTCGAGGAGCATATCCGCGAGATCTGCGAGATCGTCCACGCCAATGGCGGTCAGGTCTATCTCGACGGCGCCAATATGAATGCGCAGGTCGGCCTGTCGCGTCCGGGTGATTACGGCGCGGACGTCAGTCATCTCAACTTGCACAAGACGTTCTGCATTCCGCACGGCGGCGGCGGCCCCGGCATGGGCCCGATCGGCGTCAAGGCGCATCTGGCGCCCTATTTGCCCGGTCATCCCTCGGCCAACGGCGATGTACCGGTGGGTCCGGTGTCGGCCGCACCCTACGGTTCGGCGTCGATCCTGACCATCTCCTACATCTACATCCTGATGATGGGCGGCGCGGGTCTCACCTCGGCCACCGAGCTTGCGATCCTCAATGCGAACTACATTGCCACACGGCTGCATCCGCACTTCCCGGTGCTGTATCGCAACGAAAAGGGACGCGTGGCGCATGAATGCATCATCGATCCACGCGCATTCAAGACGTCTGCCGGCGTCACCGTCGACGATATCGCCAAGCGCCTGATCGACTACGGTTTCCACGCACCGACCATGAGCTTTCCTGTCGTGGGGACGCTGATGATCGAGCCGACGGAATCGGAATCGAAACTCGAACTCGATCGGTTCTGTGAGGCGATGATCGCGATCCGCAATGAGATCACGGATATCGAGAGTGGCCGCTTGACCGTCGAGGCGTCGCCGCTGCGTCATGCGCCGCATACAGTGCACGATATCGCGGATGACGACTGGAAACGCGCTTATACACGCGCCGAAGGCTGCTTCCCGGCTGGGACCTCGCGCACCGACAAATACTGGTGCCCGGTCGGCCGCGTCGATAACGTTTATGGCGATCGCAATCTGGTATGCTCGTGCCCGCCGATGGAAGACTACGCGCAGGCCGCAGAGTAAAATAAAAGCGCCACCCGCAATGTGCGGGTGGCGCTTTTCAATTACGCCGCCGCAGCTAGATTGACCGCTGATTTCGCCAGCACCGACAGTGACTCATCGGTCTTCTTTTCCTGATTGAGCGTCTCGTCGAGCAGCCGGACCGCGTCCTTCATGCCGAGTTCCGTGGCCCAGGCCTTCAAGGTGCCATAGCGCGAGATCTCATAGTGTTCGACAGCTTGCGCCGCAGCAAGCAGGCCGGCATCGAGCGAACTCGTGCCCTTGTACTCGTCCATGATCTCCTTGCCTTCGTCGAGGATACCCATAATGGCGTCGCAGGTCTTGCCGCGGGCGGGCTTGTCGAGCAGCTCGAAGATCTGTTCCAGGCGCTCGACCTGGCCTTCGGTTTCGTCGTGATGCTTTTCGAAAGCGGCGCGCAATTTGTCCGAGGTTGCGGCCTTGGCCATCTTCGGCAGGGCTTTCAGGATCTGCTTTTCCGCGAAGTAGATATCCTTGAGCGTATCGAGAAAGAGGTCGTTGAGGTCTTTGTCTTTGGTCGCCATGACGCATGCACTCCGTTGAGCCAGGGATCGTTTCCCGCGGCTCAACGTCACCTGATGTCTCTTGTTCCTGAGGTCGTGACGCAACGATCAAAAATCGTTACGTCACGCTCGCTGTCAGGCCGCCAGAGTGGTCTCGACCAGCTTCACCCAATAGGACGTGCCGTAGACGATGGCATCATCGTTGAAATTATAGGCGGGGTGGTGCAGCCCGGCGCTGTCGCCGTTGCCGCAGAAGATGAAGGCGCCGGGGCGCGCTTCCAGCATATAGGCGAAGTCTTCCGCGCCCATCACCGGCGGCATGTCGACATTGACCTTCTCGGCGCCCGATATTTCACTGGCGACGCGCACCGCCATGTCGGTCTCTGCGCGATGGTTGACCACCACGGGATAGCCGCGGTCATAATCGAGCACAATCTTCGCTCCGGTCTGCAGCGCGACGCCGTTGACGACCTCGTTCATGCGCTTCTCCATGAGATCGCGCACTTCGGAGTTCAACGTTCGTACGGTGCCGCGCAGTTCAGCGGTGGCCGGGATCACGTTGCTGGCATGGCCGGCGTGGAATTCGCAGATCGAGAGCACAGCGGATTCCAGGGGATTGACGGTACGGGAAACGATCGTCTGCAGCGCCATCACGAGCTGCGAGCCGACCAGCACGGAATCGATGGTCTTGTGCGGATAGGCGGCATGGCCGCCCTTGCCCTCGATCTGGATCGAGATGCGGTCCATCGCCGCCATGATCGGACCCGGGCGCAGCGCGAAGGAGCCTACCGGCATGCCAGGATTGTTGTGCATGCCATAGACCTGATCGATCTTGAAACGGTCCATCAGGCCGTCCTTGATCATCGCCGCAGCGCCCGCACCGCCCTCTTCGGCCGGCTGGAAGATCACGACGGCATTGCCGGCGAAATTACGTGTTTCGGCGAGATATTGCGCAGCGCCCAAGAGCATGGACGTGTGACCATCGTGACCGCAGGCATGCATCTTGCCGGGGGTCTTCGAGGCGTAAGGCAGATTGGTCTCTTCCTCGATCGGCAGCGCATCCATGTCGGCGCGCAGCCCGATCACCTTGTGCTCGCCGGAGGCCGGCTTGCGGCCCTTGATGACGCCAACGACACCGGTTCGTCCCAGGCCCGTCACGACTTCGTCGCAACCGAACTCCTTCAGCCGTTCCGCCACGAAACCCGCGGTCCGGTGCACGTCATACATCAGCTCGGGATGGGCATGCAGGTCACGGCGCCAGGCCATGATTTCCGGTTGCAGATCGGCGACACGATTGATGATGGGCATGGGTCAGGGTCTCGATGCGGTGGAACGGCGATATGCTTGTCTAGCATGTCGCGTGCCAACGGCCCACCCCACCGGTCCCATCACATGCTGTACAGACGCCCGCCGCCTCGTTAATCCCTTTCGGCACGGCAGGTGAGACCGTGAAACGGATGCGGCAGGGAAACGATGACGACACGGCTCGAGGGTGATTTCGATTATATCGTGGTTGGTGCAGGTACCGCCGGTTGCATCGTCGCCAATCGCCTTTCGGCAGATCCCGGCAAGCGCGTCCTCATTCTCGAGGCCGGCGGCAACGACAACTGGATCTGGTTTCATATTCCGGTTGGCTACCTTTTCGCCATCGGCAACCCCCGCTCCGACTGGATGTTCCGCACCGAGCCGGAGCCCGGCCTCAATGGCCGCGCGCTGGCCTATCCGCGCGGCAAGGTGATCGGTGGCTCCTCCGCGATCAATGCCATGATCTCGATGCGCGGCCAGGCGGCCGACTACGATCACTGGCGACAGCTCGGCCTCAATGGCTGGGGCTATGACGACGTACTCCCGGCGTTCAAGAAATTGGAAGATCATTTCCTCGGCGCTAGTGAACATCACGGCGCGGGTGGCGGCTGGCGCATCGAAGAGCCGCGGCTGTCCTGGACAGTACTCGACGCCGTCGGCGATGCAGCGGCCGAAATGGGCATTCGCAAGACCGCCGATTTCAACACCGGCGACAATGAAGGCATCGGTTACTTCCACGTCAACCAGAAGCGCGGTCGCCGCTGGTCGTCGGCCCGTGGCTTTCTCAAACCGGCACTGAACCGCCCGAACCTGCGCCTCGAAACCAAAGTGATGGTCGATCGCCTGATCGTCGAAAACGGTCGCGCGGTCGGCGTACGCTTCACCCAGAACGGCCAGGAGATGGAGGCACGCGCCAGGGGCGAAGTCATCCTGTGTGCTGGCGCGGTCGGCTCACCGCATCTGTTGCAGCGCTCCGGTATCGGACCCGCGGAGTGGCTGTCGGCCGCTGGCGTCGACGTAACGCTCGACCGTCGGGGCGTCGGTCGCAACCTGCAGGACCACCTGCAGCAGCGTGCGATTTACAAGGTCTCCGGCGTGCGCACGCTGAACGAGACCTACTACAATCTGTTCCGCCGAGGCTGGATGGGCGTCGATTACGCGCTTCGCCGCCGCGGGCCGCTCACCATGGCACCATCGCAGCTTGGCATCTTCACGCGCTCCGATGCCCATCGCGAACGCGCCAACATCCAGTTTCACGTGCAGCCCCTGTCGCTCGATAAGTTCGGCGATCCACTGCATCGCTTTCCGGCGATCACCATTGCTGCCTGCAATCTGCAACCGACATCGCGCGGCGAGATCAGACTGCGCTCGGCGAAGCCCGATGACGCACCGGCAATTGCTCCGCACTATCTCTCGACAGACGACGACCGTCAGGTTGCTGCCGATGCGATCCGTGTCACGCGTAGGCTAATGAAGCAAAAGGCGCTCGCCGCCTATCATCCCGAAGAATATCTGCCGGGGCCATCGGTTGGCGACGACGCAGAGTCCTTGGCAAAGGCCGCCGGCGATATCGGCACCACCATCTTCCATCCTGTCGGGACCGCGAAGATGGGCGCGGCCTCGGACCCGACGGCCGTGGTGGACGAGCGGCTGCGCTTTTACGGGATCACCGGATTACGGGTCGTGGACGCCTCGGTGATGCCGACGATCACGTCGGGCAATACCAACACGCCGACCGCGATGATCGCGGAAAAAGGCGCGTCGATGATCATCACGGATTCGCGATAACCTCGTTCGGCGGGAATAAATTTCCGTCTTCGTCGATCCAGTCCCCATAGCCCAATGCAGGGCGATGGAGATTGGCGATGAGTGCATTTGATCACGATCACGCCCACGGCGACCCGAGGCTGAGCCGCCGAAAGGTATTGGAATGCATGACATGGGCTGGCACCGGCGTGCTCTGGAGCATCGCCGGCGGCGTTCCGCACGCCCTTGGGCTGATTGATTCGGCACAAGCGGCAGAGCCCACCGGCCTGACCTTTCTGCAGATCAGCGACAGCCATATCGGCTTCGACAAGCCAGCCAATCCCAACGCCATCGGTACGCTCGAGGAAGCCATCGGCCGGATCAAAGCCATGCCGGTGAAGCCATCGTTCATGATCCATACCGGCGATATCAGCCATCTCTCCAAGGCCTCCGAATTCGACGATGCCGACCGCATCATCTCGCAAGCGCGGCTCGATGTGCATTACGTTCCAGGGGAGCATGATTTCATCGACGAAGAGGTCAAGCTCTACCGCGAGCGCTACGGACGCGGGACCAAGGGCTCCGGCTGGTATTCCTTCGACGCGAGCGGCGTGCACTTCATCGGGCTCGTAAACGTCGTCGATCTCAAAGCCGGCGGACTTGGAAACCTCGGCGCCGAACAACTGGCGTGGCTGGAAGACGATCTTCGCGGCCGATCGAAATCGACACCTATCGTGGTGTTTGCGCACATCCCGCTCTGGACGGTCTATCCGACCTGGGGATGGGGTACCGAAGACGGAGCACGCGCGCTGGACTACCTCAAGGGCTTCGGCTCGGTCACGGTGCTGAACGGCCATATCCATCAGGTGATGCAGAAAGTGGAAGGCAACGTCACGTTCCACACCGCACGCTCAACTGCGTTTCCACAACCGGCACCGGGGACAGCGCCCTCACCTGGCCCCATGAAGGTGGCCGACGACAAATTACGCGGCCTGCTGGGCATCGCCAGCATCATCTTCAAACCCGGCGATGAACGCCTCGCCATCATCGATACCCCGTTGCAAGGCTGAGGGCATCGCAACATGATATCCGTCACCTTACGCAACATCTGCATCCGTGTCGCCATTTTTGCCGTCATAACCTCTTGCATGACAGCGGCGCGCTGCGAAGACCTCGCGGTGATGATCGACAACTTCACCTTCGAGCCGGCGCAGCTCGCCATCAAGGTCGGCACGACCGTCACCTGGAAGAACCGAGACGACATCCCGCACGCCGTGGTCTCAGCCGGAAAATTCAGGTCGAAAACACTCGATACTGACGACAGCTATTCCTTCACGTTCACGTCACCAGGTGACTACACGTATTTTTGCTCGCTGCATCCGCATATGACGGGGATAATCAAGGTTGAGTAGCGGCCAAAACCAAGGCATCACAACGATGCCCGGCCTCTGGAAACCCAGCAGCCGGACATCGGCCGGCAAGGACAAGTCGATGCCAGCGCACAGAGCTGACGACGTTGGCGAAAGGACGCGCCGTTTTCGCGAGGTCGCGCTGCCATGCCTCGACGACGTCTATACGCTGGCCCGCTATCTGCTGCGCGACGCTGACGCCGCGGAGGACGCCGTACAGGAGTGCTATCTCCGCGCGCTGAAACATTTCGACAGCTATCGTGGCCCTGCAATCAAACCATGGCTGTTCGCCATCCTGCGCAATATCTGCCATGCGGAGTTCGCCCGTCGCATGAGCTCACCAACCGCGATCGCCGAAATCGCCGAGGCAGAGTCGCAGGAAGCTGCGCCGCTCTGGCATGAGGCACAGGCTTCGCCGGAAGCGGAACTGCTCCGACGTCGCGACGCCACGACGATCCAGCGTCTCGTGAGCACGCTTGCCGAACCGTTCAGGGAAATCCTCGTCCTGCGAGAAATGCAAAACCTGTCTTACCGCGAGATTTCCGACATCGTCGGCGCGCCCATCGGCACCGTGATGTCGCGTCTCGCCCGTGCACGCGCGATGCTCCGGATCGCATGGATGGCTGAAGAGGAGCAGCACCAATGACCTGCGACGAGGCCGAGATCCTTCTTCACGCATTACTCGATGACGAGCTCGACGCCGGGCATGTCCGCGAGGTCGAAGCACACATTGCCACGTGCCAGCGCTGCGCTGCTCAATTGAACGCCTATCGCGACATGCGATCCGCAATGGCCGCCATCGATCTGCATTTTACGGCGCCTCCCCAGCTACGCCGGCGCATCGAAGCAGCGCTCCCCAAGGCTCACGCGCCAAATCGTCGCGCCGTGCTGAAAGGCTTCGCGATGGGGTCGGTGTTGTCCGCCGTGGCTGCGACCGGCCTCGTCGTCGTCGTGCTTCGCCACGAAGACGAGCAGCGTATTCTTTCGGAGGTCGTGTCGGCGCATCTGCGCGCGTTGCAGGCCGGACATCTCACCGACGTGCTCTCCACCGATCAGCACACGGTGAAGCCCTGGTTCAATGGTCGGCTTGACGTAGCGCCGCCGGTTGTCGATCTCACCGCGCAGGGTTTCACGCTGATCGGCGGACGGCTTGATTATGTCAACGGCCGAACGATTGGCGCCATCGTCTATCGGCGGCGCACCCATGTGATCAATCTGTTCGTTGCACAGACGACAAATGCAGAATCACGCGTGGCCAGGATCGAGACCGTTCAGGGCTTCAACATTCGCCACTGGAGCGAGCGCGGCCTGACCTACTGGGCAGTCAGCGATTTGAACGCCGATGAACTTACTGATTTCGGCAGCAAGGTCGAACTTGCAACGGGAGCGAGCTGAAACCTAGGCTGACTTCCGCACGGCGTTGTCGACCAGCGTCTTGCCGAGCGACCAGATCGCGCCAGGAACCTTGTGGCTATCGGCGATAACGGTACGGAACGAGTTTTCGATCCACTTGCCGTCTTCCTCGGTGACAACCAGCGGCGGCAGTAGCTTGATGGTGTGACTGCCGTGACCGGAGACCTGGGTCAGGATCTTCTGCTCCTTGAACAGCGGTACGGTGATCAACTGGCAGAACAGGCCTTTGCTGGCCGACTCCAGGATATTCCACGATGCTTTGAGGCGCAGCGACTTCGGCGGGCCGAATTCGACACCGATCATGAGACCTTTGCCGCGCACTTCCTTCAGAAGCTCGAATTCGGGAATCATGTTCTGCAGAGCGAGCCGCAATTCAGCACCGCGCTTGGCCGCGTTCTCGACCAGCTTCTCGTGCTTCATGATCTCCAGCGTGGCAATACCCGCGGCCATCGCCAGATCGTTCTTGCCGAAGGTCGAACCATGGACCAGCGAGCGATCCATACGGTTGAAGATCTTGTCGAAGATGCTTTTTCGCGTCAGCAGTGCGCCAACAGGAACATGACCTCCAGACAAGGCCTTTGCGAGAAGGATCATGTCGGGTTCGACGTTCCAGTGCTCGATCGCCAGAAACTTTCCGGTACGTCCGAGGCCGGTCTGGATTTCATCGGCGATGAACAGCGTGCCGTATTTGCGGCACAGCGCAGCGGCGCCCGACAGGAATTCATCGGTGGGCAGGTTGACGCCCTTGCCCTGGATCGGCTCGACGATGAAGCCGGCGACCTGTTTCGACGACAGCGCCTTCTCCAGCGCTTCGAGGTCGTTGAACGGCACCGTGGTGCAACCCGAGAGCAGTGGACCGAAGCCGGTGCGGAAATTGGTGTCGTCGGTCAGTGACAGCGCGCCATAGGTCAGTCCGTGATAGGCGTGATCGCAATATACGATCCCGTCGCGGCCGGTCGCATTGCGGGCGAATTTGATCGCGGCCTCGACGGTTTCTGCGCCCGAGTTCGCGAAAAACACCTTGTCCATATAGGGGACGTTTTCCAGCAGCTTCTCGGAGAGGATACCTGCGAGTGTGGAAACATCCATTTGCACCAAATTGGGCATGTCGGCGTCGAGCACGCTTTTGAGCGCATTCCGCATCACCGGATGGTTCCGGCCAATCGCAAAAACGCCAAATCCGCTCAGTAGATCGAGATAACGGGCGCCGTCTCGGTCGAACAAATACTGGCCGGTGCCTCGCTGAAAGCCAACGTCATATCCGATGGTCTTGAGGACTCGAACGAGCTGTTCATTAAGATGGCGCGTATGCATCGAGCTACGCTGCGCCTCCCGTTCAACAAACATCTCGGAAACGTCTAGATTCGGATATACCATGAGTTACATACGTCGGTTGATGGTCGCTTCGTCAACTGAAAACCGTAAATGCGGCGATTTGACTTCGCCGAGAACCGCTACTTAAGCATAGGTCTAAACATGTTGCAGCGCCCACGCATTACTACGCGTACTCTTACATATTGCGGAATCCTTTTTTCGGCAGGCTTGTTTTCGGCAGGGCTGGCTCCCGCATTTGCAGCAGACCCAACCGGCGATTGGAAGGTCGAGGACGGCGTCGCGCATATTCGTGTTGCCGAATGCGGCGGCAGCATGTGGGGGGCCGTAGCCTGGGAAAAGACCCCCGGCGGGATCGACAAGAACAATCCCGATGCCACCAAGAAAGCGCGCCCCACTTTGGGCATCGTAACATTGCTGGACATGAAAAAGAATGCCGCAAACGACAAGTGGGCGGGTCAGGTTTACAATGCCAAGGACGGAAAATTCTATAAATCGACGATCAAGCTCGGTGATACGGCTGACGAACTTGAAATCGAAGGATGCGTCCTTGGTTTCCTGTGCGGCGGCCAGACCTGGACGCGCGTAGGTCCGTCGATTCCGTCGAGCCCCTCGAACCTCACCGCCAAGGGCGCCCTGCCCAAGGCGGGCGCCGCCACCGGCGGCAAGATGGCCCCAGCGGCTACTCCGACGGCTTCTGCTGCCGCACCCAAGGCTACACCGGCTCCCGCTGCCGGCGCCCCCAAGGCCGCCGCTCCTGCCGGTCAGAAAACCGCTGCAGCAACGGTGCCGGGACAGCCGGCCGATATCGGCGATATCTGCCTGCTGCCCGAGATCAACAAGGTCACTCACTAGTCTCGCGCGGCTTACCCATGAGAGCCGGCTGGAATAGAAGCACGGCCGCCAGCGTCACGACAAAGGACATCGCGAGCAGTTTACCCATGCTCGCGGTGCCCGGATGGTTCGACAGCCACAGGCTGCCGAACGCCGTAGCAGTCGTCAGCGCGCTAAAGAAAATCGCGCGTGTCAGCGATGACTGCAGCAGGTTCTTGTAGCCTGCCCGCCAGGCCGTCACATAGTAGATCTTGAACGCCACGCCGACGCCAAGCAGCAGCGGCAGCGCGATGATGTTGGCGAAGTTCAGCGGCAAGCTGATCAACACACAGATCTCCAGCGTGACCGTTCCCGCCACCAGCAGGGGAACGATAGTCAGCAACACGTCGCTGATGCGCCGTAAAGCCAGCCACAGCAACAACGAGATCGAAAGCAGCGCCCAGATGCCCGCGTGAATGAAGGCGGTGACAATAGTGTCGCCCGACTTCAGGATCGAGATCGGACCCCCGACGGCAAGCGGCTCGGACTTCAGCACGGCGTCAGCGAACTTGCGCAGCGTGTCGTTATCGTTCGGATCGCCGTTGGGCTGCGCCTCGACGCGGATCTGGCCATCCTTGGTCTTCCACGAATTCACCAGTTCGGCTGGCAAGGTCTGCAAACTGATCGGGCTCGCCTGCATAAGATTACGCAACTGCCCCAGCGCGAGCTTGAGCGGCACCACAAAGGTCGCCTGCACCTGATCGCGCACAGGCTGGCTGGCATCAGCGGTCTTGGCCAATGCATCCGCCAGACGCTTGGCGGCGACGGCGCCAGGACTGGTCTGCGTTCCCGCAAGTTTGCGCAGGCTCGCCGCCGAGTCCTTCAGAGAAGTGACGTTTTCCGCATCAGTCGGCGCCTTGTCGATCGACTCAGGGTTCAAAGCCGGCTCGGAGAATCTTCGCGCCTTCCTGAATCGCCTTCAGCTTGGCGGGCTGATCCTCAGGAACGAAGCTGCCGAGCGAAATCGTACGAGCCACTTCCGGGACCTTGGAGAGACGTTCTTCGACCTGGTTCGCAGCGGCCTCGTTTGGCGCCATGATATTGACGGCATTGGCGCCGGTGTTCGGATCCTTGCGCAGATCGAGGAAGGTCGCGATCGACTCGACATTCGGATTACGCAGGTTGATCGGATTGAAGTCGAACTTCAGGAAGTAGAGCAACGGCAGACCGGCGATCGTGAGCGCCAGTGTGATGCCAATAATCCAGAAACGCTTCTCTTCCAGGAAACGGTCAACAGGCGCCAGGAACGCATAACCGACGGGCTCCTTTTCGCCCGCGGGATTCAAGAGGTCGAGCAATGCCGGCAGAACGGTGATGCTGGTCAGGAACGCGATCATCATGCCGGCGCCGGCGATCTTGCCGAGTTCGGACACGCCTTTGTAATCGGTCGGAAGGAACGACAGAAAACCGGCAGCCGTTGCGAAAGCGGCGAGCGACAGCGGTACTGCGCAATATTCGGCAGCCTTCGTCAAAGCGAGCGGCAGATTGTCGTTCTTGTAGCGCTCGGAGCGGTAACGCACGCTGAACTGAATGCCGAAGTCGACGCCGAGGCCGACGAACAACACGGCAAATGCAATCGACAGCAGGTTCAGCGAGCCCACCATCATAAGACCGACGGCGGTCGTTGTGACGAGCCCAACGAACAGCGTTGCGAAGACGGCGCCGATGATCTTGGCCGAGTGCAGCGCCATCCAGAGGATGACCAGCACGATCAAAACCGTACCGATCCCGTTGACGATGGCTCCATCCTGCACGGTGGAGAATTCCTCGTTTGCGATGGGGACCGGGCCGGTCAACCGCACGCGTGCGCCGTATTCGCCAGCGATGTTCAGGTCGATGGCGGCCTGCCGGATCGCATCTGTCGCGGTCTTGCCGGGCTCAAGCGCGTTGAAGTCGAGGATGGGCTTGATCTCGATGAAGCCACGCTTGTCGCCATCCGTCAGAGGCTTGTCGCTAACCAGCCCGCGCCATGAGAAGGTGCCCTTGCCGTTTTTCAGCACGTCCTCGATGGTCTGCGAGACGGCGTTGAAGGTCGGCGCTGCAGCGTCAAGCTGAAGCTGCCCACGGCGAATGCCGGTAAGGCCGGTCTCCAGCGCGCCGGTGAGACCGCGCAGACTGGGATCGCCGGCCATGATTTCAATCAGGGGAGCAGCTTGCTGGAACTGGCCCGTCAGTTGCGCAACTTCCTTGGTCGGCAGGAACAGCAAGCCGTTTTTCTCGAAGAACGCTCCGCCATCCAATCGACGAACCGAGTCGAAATCCGTCTTGTTGGTGACCAGCTTCGCTTCCATCGCATTGGCTGCGGCATTGGCGAATTCAGGCGTGGGCGCCTCAACCACCGCGATAATCAGGCGCTCCTGATCGAAGGCCTTGTCGAAGGCAATGTCGCGCTGACGCCAATCGAGATTGGGCGAGATCAGCTTGTTGATGTCTGTATTGATCGAGAAATTCTTCGCCGTGTAATAGCTCGCGCCAATCGAAAGAAGCACACAAACGAGCACCACCGGCAGTGCAAACCGGGTGCAGAAGTTCACGATCGAGACGACAACTCTTGTCAGCACGCTTTTTCTTTCTATTTGGACGAGGCTCGCAAAGAATGCGGTTCACGAGGGAGGGTTCCGCAAACCATTACTTTCGCATTGGATGCGCTTTGCTTTCAGCAATGTGATGGGATGGCATAAAACGTGCTGATCACCGTAGCAACGGCCGTGTTAGCGACGCCTCGTCGCGCCGTAAAGTGACGAACAAGTGAGAGTTTTCAGGTTCTTGTGGCGCAACCGCAAGATATTACCGCAACCCGGCCAGTCGTCGCAAACCACGTTTTCGGTTCGTGATTGCATACTGAGTGATTTTTGTCACACAGAACGGCTCAAATATCCAGCTGGGCTGGATATGTGCCTGATTGTGGTACAGAATTAAGGATTATACCGGAATCGATTATGGACTTTGTACCCCGTGCTTGATCGTCGTCCCCTTGAAATCTTTCTGGCTCAGCCGCGCGGCTTCTGCGCGGGCGTCGTGCGTGCCATCGAGATCGTCGAGCGTGCTCTTGAGCGCTACGGCGCGCCGGTCTATGTCCGCCATGAGATCGTCCATAACAAATATGTGGTCGAGAGCCTGAAGGCCAAGGGCGCCATTTTCGTCGAGGAACTCTCGGAAGTGCCTCCGAATGCGATGACCGTCTTCAGCGCCCATGGCGTCGCCCGCAGCGTCGAGGAAGAAGCGGCTACCCGTGGCCTGCCTGTTTTGGATGCAACTTGTCCGCTTGTCACCAAGGTCCACAACCAGGGCAAGCGGTACATGTCCAAGGGCCGCAAGGTCATTCTGATCGGCCACGCAGGCCATCCGGAGGTTGACGGTACCATGGGACAGGTGCCCGGCCCGGTTTACCTTGTTCAGAGCGTTGCGGACGTTAAGGCACTGACGCTGCCACCGCAGGAACCGGTCGCCTATATCACCCAAACGACCCTCAGCGTGGATGACACCAAGGACATCATTTTGGCCCTGGAACAGCGTTTCAGTGACATTGAGGGCCCCGATACCCGCGATATCTGCTATGCAACACAAAACCGCCAATCTGCGGTAAGAGACCTCAGCAAACTTGTGGACGTCATCCTGGTCGTCGGGGCGACCAACAGTTCCAACTCGAACCGGTTGCGCGAAATCGGCACCGAAGTCGGTGTCGCAAGTTACCTCATTGCCGATGGCAGCGAACTCAACCCCGCCTGGTTGAAGGATGCGCGTGCCGTAGGCATCACGGCTGGCGCATCCGCGCCAGAAGTGCTTGTAGATGACGTGATCGAGACCTTACGGCGGATCGGACCGGTTGCGGTGTCGGTGTTGCCCGGACGTGAAGAGAATATCGAATTCAAGCTACCCGCCGAACTGACCGCGGTTTGATCCACCTTCGTCACGATGTGATGCGCAGAGAGAAAATTCGAAATGGCCATTCCGTTTTTTAAAGAAATGAAGATCGGCTCCTATCTCTTGAAGAAGAAGCTGACTGGCCAGAAGCGCTATCCGCTGGTGCTGATGCTGGAACCCCTCTTCCGCTGCAACCTGGCCTGTGTCGGCTGTGGCAAGATCGACTATCCGAACGCCATCCTGAATCGCCGCATGTCGGCGCAGGAATGCTGGGATGCTGCGGACGAGTGCGGCGCGCCGATGGTTGCGATCCCGGGCGGCGAGCCGCTGATCCACAAGGAAATCGGCGAGATTGTGCGCGGCCTGGTCGAGCGCAAGAAGTTCGTCTCGCTCTGCACCAACGCGCTGCTGCTTGAGAAGAAGCTCGACCTGTTCACGCCGTCGCCCTACCTGTTCTTCTCGGTGCATCTCGATGGCCTCAAGGATCATCACGACAAGGCCGTGTCGCAGGAAGGCGTGTTCGACAAGGCCGTGTCCGCGATCAAGGCCGCCAAGGCCAAGGGCTTCGCGGTCAACGTCAACGCGACCATCTTCGACGGCCACGCGGCCGAGGACATTGCCAAGTTCCTCGACTTCACCGTGGAGCTCGGTGTCGGCGTCTCGATGTCGCCGGGCTACGCTTATGAGCGTGCGCCGGATCAGGAGCACTTCCTGAACCGCACCAAGACCAAGAAGCTGTTCCGCGACGTCTTTGCGCTCGGCAAGGGCAAGAAGTGGAACATCATGCATTCCGGCCTATTCCTGGACTTCCTCGCCGGCAACCAGGAATACGAGTGCAAGCCGTGGGGCATGCCCGCGCGCAACATCTTCGGCTGGCAGAAGCCCTGCTACCTGCTTGGTGAAGGCTACACCAAGACGTTCAAGGAACTGATGGACACCACCGATTGGGACACCTACGGCACCGGCAAGTACGAGAAGTGCGCCGACTGTATGGCCCATTGCGGCTACGAGCCGACCGCTGCGGACGCGGCGATCAGCAACCCCTTCAAGGCCATGTGGGTGGCGATGCGCGGCATCAAGACCTCGGGCCCGATGGCGCCGGAAATCGACCTCACCAAGCAGCGCCCGGCGCAGTACGTGTTCTCGTCGGAAGTTCAGAAGCGCCTGTCGGACATCCGCAAGGAAGAAGCTGTCGCCGCTGCCGCCAAGGCAGAGGAAAAGGCGCAGAAGGCTTCGACCGCTGCCTGAGCGATTTCAGATCGGATATCAAAAAGGGCGCGATGCAAATCGCGCCCTTTTTCTTTGTAGCGATGTTAGTGGAGAGCGGCCAGTAAGGCCTATCAGAGCCTTGCTCAGACGTCCGCGGAAACCAGGTTGGTGTGACCCAGCAGATAGCTGCGGCAGTCGCGCAGGCTGCGCAAAGCGCGATTGAAGTCGCGCCCGGTCGAAACCAGCGCCCGAATCACCAGAGGATTGCGGGCGATGCCGCGCAGCACCTTGCGCAGATCGACATCACCATTGGGTTTGATCGCAGTGGTGGCGATTTCCGGCAGGGCGCGATGGGCGGGATCGCTGACCACGCGCAAAGCGGCAAAGGGCAGTCCGGCCATGGCGGCGAACTCGGCGGCGATGTGGCTTTCCATATCGACAGCAGCGGCACCGAATTCCGAGCGCAATGCGGCCTTGCCGGCCTGCCCCGTCACGACCTTCTCGACACCAACCAGACCACCGCGAAACACCTTCTGGCGGCCGACGCCGGCACCGGCGATCAGTTCATCGCTAAGGACTTCAGACGCTGACCAACGGCTGTTGCCGGCCACCACTTCCGTGGCCACAACGACAGCGCCTGATTTGAGATCGGGATCGAGGCCGCCGGCGACGCCGAAGCTGATGACGCCGCGGATGCTGGCGGGGTCGAAGTCAGCCAGCAGGCTGCGGAGCTGGACGGGGTCGCTTGAACTGCAAATGACGGTCATTCCCGGCCCGGCAGCGATCTTCGCTTCCTGCACCAGCCCCGTGACGATCAATACCGGCCGCGGGTCGGTTGTATCGCCCGCGGTCGAAATGCCCCCATCGCCCAAAATCACATCCCAACCCCTACGGTCTTGCTGTTGGTGCTCTTCAAATTCCGGAACCGCGCCAACGCCCAGAGCGGGAAGAATTTCGAGTAGCCATGATAACGCAGATAAAACACACGGGGGAAGCCGGTAGCCGTGTAACGGGCCTCGTCCCAGAGTCCTTTTTCCGTCTGTGTGTCCATCAGGTACCGCGTTCCACGGGCGACAGCCGGATTATCGACCTCGCCTGCCGCCATAAGCGCAAGCAAGGCCCATGCCGTTTGCGACGACGTGCTCGGGGCCGCCTCGAATCCCTTGTAGTCGAGTCGATAGCTGACCGCATCTTCGCCCCAGCCGCCGTCCTCGTTCTGGATCGACAGCAGCCAGTCCACCGCCTTGCGAAACGCTGGATCCCGGTGATCAATGCCAACGGCATTGAGAGCGCACAGCACCGACCAGGTGCCGTAGATGTAGTTCAGGCCCCAGCGGCCATACCAGGAGCCCTCTGCGAGCTGGGTACGGCGCAGATATTCCACACCGTCTGCCAGCGGCTTCGAGGTCTCGACGGTGTCGCCAAGCTGCGCCAGCATCGAGACACAACGCGCGGTGACATCCTCTGTCGGCGGATCGAGCAACGCGCCATGGTCCGAGAACGGAATGTTGTTGAGGTAATATTCGAGGTTATCGACCTCGAACGCCGCGAAGCCGCCGTCGCTGCTCTGCATGCCGAGGATCCACTCCCGGCCGCGATCGAGCGCAACGTCGTATTCCTTGCCGCCGGTCTGACGGCGTGCGCGGTCCATCGCCATCATCACCACGGCCGTGTCGTCGAGATCCGGGTAATAGGCGTTGTTGTACTGGAACGCCCAGCCGCCCGGACGCAGGTCCGGCCGCTTCACCGCCCAGTCGCCCTTCACGTCGAGCACCTGCTTGGTAGCCAGCCAGTCGAGACCTTCTTTCGCCGGACCGAACGCTTCATCGCCGCCGGTCTCCAGCATCGCATGCGCGGTCAGCGCGGTGTCCCACACCGGCGATACGCAAGGCTGGCAATAGGCTTCGACCTCACCGACAATCAGAAGCTTGTCGATACCGCGCCGCTGGATGGCGCGGGGCGGATAGTCGGCGGGGAAGCCGAGCACTTCATACATCATGACCATATTGGCCATCGGCGGATAGATCGCACCGAGACCATCCTCGCCGTTCAGGCGCTCCTCGCAGAACTCGACGGCTTTCGCGATCGAATGGGCGCGCAGCTTCTTGGGAAAATACGGTTCGGCGGCGCGGAGCAGAATATCGATACCGGTGAAGAAGGCGAACATCGCGCGACTCTGATGCGGTGCGCGTTTAATGCCACCGATCCTGGATGGATCTTCCAGGAACAGTTCGTCGATGCCGACGCCCTTCTTGTTCTGCGCGCGCGGCTTCAGCGCTGCGAGCACCATGAGCGGCACGATGGTGGTGCGCGCCCAGTAGGACATCTTGTTGAGGTGGAACGGAAACCACATCGGCAGCAGCATAATCTCGACCGGCAGCACCGGAGTGGCGCGCCAGGAGAGGATGCCGAACATCGCGAGCAGGAAGCGCGTGAAGACGTTGACGTTGACGGCGCCGCCGCGCGAGCGGATCGCTTCGCGGGCGCGAACCATATGCGGCGCGTCGGTCGAATCACCGATCATCTTCAGCGCGAAATACACTTTCACGCTGGCGCTCATATCGAAGTCGCCGTCCTGCACCAGCGCCCAGCCGCCATGCTTGCCCTGGGTGCGGCGCAGATAGTTGGCGATCTTACCTTCAAGCTCGGCATCGACGGGCTCGCCGAGGTAGTGCCGCAACAACACGTATTCTGACGGGATCGTGCCGTCGGCTTCGAGCTCAAATACCCAATGGCCGTCAGGCTGCCGGAACTTCAGCAGGCCCTGCTTCGCCGAAGCGATGCTCGTCTCGAGCGCCGCGTTCTGAATTGTGATCTCTGGACTGACCGAATGCATCTCGCTCGCCATATCTCCGTACTCGTCGTGAATGATCGTCTGGTTGCGCGACAGTCAGCGCATCGCCAGAACGAGATCGGCCGCGCGGTCACCCGACCGCACCGATCCCTCAATAGTCGCCGGCAGACCGGTATCGGTCCAATCGCCCGCGAGAAAAAGATTCTTGAAATCGGTGCGTGTGCCCGGACGCAGGGCATCCTGGGCAGGCGTAGCCGCAAAAGTAGCACGGCGCTCGCGCACGATCTGCCAGGCGGGCAGCGGCGCCTGGATATTCGAAATCTTGCAGATCTCGTCCCAGATCTGTTGCGCAAACTGTTCGCGCGGTGTGTTCACGAAACGGTCGCCATTGCTGATCGTGATCGACAGGCGATTGTGGAAAGCAAACAACCATTCCACCACACCGCCGACAACGCCGACCAGCGGCGCGTGGCCTGCTGGCGGAACGTAGTTGAAATGCGCGTTCACGATCGCGCGGAATTCGGTAGGTGTCTTCACGCCAGGCAATAGCGATTTTGCGGCCCATGGCGGAACAGCCATCACCACGACGTCGTCCGCGCCAAGCGTGATGACGTCTTCAGCGCCAAACTTCAGCTCGGTGACGCGATCACCACTCATGGTGTAACCGCGCAGCTCATGGCCAAAATGAACGCCGGCGCCCTTGGCGCGCAGCAATTCGATCGCAGGCTCGACCAGAACATCGCTAAGACCCGCGCGGGCGATCAGCGGACGGCACGCCTGCCCGCCTGCCAGCAGCGTTTCGCGCACGATGGCGCCGGCGAGGCCAGCCGAGCCTTCCGGCGGATCGACATTGAGCGCGGCCAGCAATAGTGGCTGCACCAGACGATCGTAGAGGACGCCTTCACAGCGAATGGCATCGCCGACGAGACGACTATTCGACGACCAGATCAGCGGCGACAGAGCGAGATAATCGCCGACTGATGTGTCAGGGACGCGGCGCGTCTTGTCGAACAACCATGTCGGGATCTTGCCATCGCCGAGATCGAGCTGCCAGCGCTTGCCAGTCTTGGCATCAGCAAATGCGAATTGCGCCCGCTTCGGACCAACGAGCCCGGCCTCGGTGCCAATCGACTTCGCATAGGCCACGACGTGGCTGTTGCCCGACAGAACCAGATGGTTGCCGTTGTCGATCTGGAGCTGTGTCTGCGCGTCGAAATACGACCGGCAGCGGCCACCGGCCTGCTGCGTCGCCTCATGGACGTGGACCTTGAAGCCGGCATTGACGAGACGCACGGCGGCCGACAGGCCGGAAACGCCGGCACCAATGATATGAGCGGTCTTTTGCATCAGATAATCGCGTATCGCAGCAGGATCGCTATCTTGGAGGCCTTGCCGAGACGAACGGGGTCGCGCGGCAAAGCAAAGCCACGCGTCACCAGCAATTCCAGGATGGCGTGATAATATTTCGACATGATCCGCGGTGCGCGCACCACGCGGCGCTTGTTACGCGCCATGATCTCGTCGGACTTTTCGAAATGCGCCTGCGCCCGCTTCACCAGCGGCACACAGACCTTCGGCAATGCCGGGCTGGCGCGCACCACGTCCGGATCGCTCGACGTGATGCCGGCGTGATAGAGCAGCTCACGCGGCAGATAGAGACGGCCGATGTCGGCGTCTTCGTCGATATCGCGCAGGATATTGGTGATCTGCAGCGCACGGCCGAGATGATACGCCAGCAGAATGCCGTCTTCGTCCGGCATGCCGAACACCTTCACCGACAAGCGGCCGACGGCACTGGCAACACGATCGCAATACAGATCGAGCGTCGCATCGTCAGGCGCACGGATATCCGCAGGGATATCCATCTCCATGCCGTCGATGACGGCGATGAAATCCTCTTTGCGCATGCCGAATTGCTTGATTGGCCCGGCATAGTCGCGCACACGCGCTGGCGGATTGCCTGCATAGAGCGCATCGATATCTGCGCGCCACTGCTGCATGTCAGCGAGCCTGACGTCGCGCGGACCATCGGAATCCGCGATATCGTCGACCTGACGGCAGAAGCTGTAGATCTGGAACATCGCATCGCGCTGGGCACGCGGCAGAATGCGCATCGCGGCATAGAACGAGCTGCCGGCAGCAACGCCCTGAACCTCGCTCTGAGATTCGCTATTGTTCACCTGGCTCGTCATCTGGTTCATGCGCCCGGCGTCGTCGAACGAGGCATCGGGGCGCTCGTGGTGGCGCGGCGCCACAGCCCGCCGGCAATGCCGGCCAGCGCGTAGCCAGCCATGCTGGCCTTAGAGAGATGGACCTTCTCGCTCAGCGGATCGCGCATCTTCAGCATCTTCAGTATCTGCCAGGCAAAAGTCTCGATGACGGCGACATCGCAGCCCAGCCGGACGTCCGCGATATGAACCGTCAGCGTCTCGCTCTCGTGCATCAGGGTCTCGGTCTTGGCGACCAGCTCGCGAATACAGGCCAGCAGCGCCGGCGACGCCTTCGCCTGCTTGAGATCTTCCACCGAGGCGCCGTGCCGGTCCAGCGTGTCCTGCGGAATGTAGACCCGATCGAGATCGCGATAGTCGTTGCCGCAATCCTGCAGGTGATTGTTGATCTGCAACGCCGCGCACAGCGCATCCGACGCCGGCCAGGTGGCTTTGCTTTCGCCGTGCACGTCGAGCATGAAACGTCCGACCGGCATCGCCGAGAACGAGCAATAATGAATGAGCTCATCCCAGTCGGCGTAACGCAGCTTGGTCACGTCCATCCGGAAGGCCGTCAGGACGTCGAGCGCATGACGCGGGGCCATACCCCGCGTCTGCAGCGCCTCGCGCAGGATCACCGCTTCGGCCTGGCCGTCACCCTGACCGAGCAGGTCGGCCTCCAGCTCGTCGAGCAGAGCCAGTTTTGCAGGCGCATCGAGCAGCGCGTGATCGGCAATGTCGTCTGCGGTCCGGACGAAATTATAGAAGGCAAGAATCAGCGCCCGGTGGCGCGGATGGATAATCCACGACGCGACAGGAAAATTCTCGTCACGATCGGTCTTGCCGGATCGCAGTTCGCTCGCAGGGGTCATCCAGAACTGGCTACGTTGGATTTAAACGGGATGGCTCGGGGGCCGCCAAGGTCCGGTAATACCGGCAGGCGGGGTCGGCCGCGAGCCCCCATATAGGGCAAATTGGCCCGTGAGACCAATGCCAATATGCCACTTTCGGCCGCAGCCAGTGCCGGGCCGGATCACGTCTTAGCGGGCTCGCGGCGAGACCAAAACGGCGCCACGAGCCCGGAATCTCACATCGGCGGGCTTATTGGCCGTGGCTGACCAGCACATCGTTGCAGGCCTTGCTGATCTTGGGGCGGTTTTCCTTGAGGCAGGACAGAACCACGAGGTCGCCCTGATCCATCACGTTGCGGCAGAGCTTCTGCACGTCGCGGGTGCAAGCCTTCTGCTCCGCGTCGGTGCCGCTGCGGGGCTGGTTTTGCTGGGCCAATGCACCGGTCGAGGCAGATGCGGAAAGCACGGACAGTACCAGGAGAAATTTACGCATTGTCTTCCTTCAATATGGTGACGAGATCACAGCCCGTGTGGTGCATAGCATAAACTGAAACATTCGCATCGCCGGGAAGGCTTTATCTTCAGGCACATCGGCGAATTCGCGGCGATGGATGCAATCAGGACACAGAACATTCCCGCCGCCACAGACACGAATAAATGCGGCGAAAGCTTGCGCACATGGCCGCACTGGCTGCAGGGCCGGCCGATGCCAACCCCGCAGGACAAGATAAGGTTTTAGGACAATTGTTCAGACGCGCATCACCTCCACCCGTTCCGCTCCGGGAACCTTCGCGCTTGTGGGCGGTGACATGTTACTTTTACAATCGTCCAATTATGATCGCTCTATTGAACCTAAAGATGTGCAGCGACACTTAAGCTTCGATGAGGCGCGGCATAACTCGGTTACACAGCGCTATTTTGGGAAAACTTACATGACATTCCATTCTACAAAGCGGTTCGGGCACGCCCTCAAGGCCGCTGGCGCTGGCGCGGTCCTGCTGCTGTCTGTGTCCGCAGGCCATGCCCAGTCCGGACCGTTTGCCGGCTTCGACGGGGCCTGGAGCGGTACCGGAACGGTCTCCATGTCGGACGGGTCGTCGGAGCGCATTCGCTGCCGGGCGACCTACAAGGTGGATGGCGGCGGCAGCGCACTGGCTCAGACGCTGCGCTGCGCCAGCGACAGCTACAAGTTCGACCTCTCCAGCAATGTCACCAGCCAGGGCAACAACGTGTCCGGCAGCTGGAGCGAAGCCAGCCGCAACGTCTACGGCAATCTGGTCGGCAAGGCGGGCGGCGGCCAGATCGACGTCTTCGTCGAGGCCGCGGGCTTTGCCGCCAACATCACGCTGACGACCCGCGGCAACAAGCAGTCGGTGTCGATCAGCTCCAAGGGTGAAATTCGCGGCGTCTCGATCAACATGGTCAAGAGCTGAGCCAGCTCCAACGTCACTCACAAAAAAGCCCCCGGGGAGATCCGAGGGCTTTTTTATTTGATCGTCCTTGCTATGCGCGGTTGATTACTTCTCTTGCTTCGCAAGAACCGAACTACCCGTAAGGCGCTGCTGCAGATTGATCAGCCACATCGCGGTCGGGCGCAGGATGAACAGATCGGCCACCAGTGCCGCGACCATCGAGAAGGCGCTGAGCCAGCCGAACAGCCGCAGCGATGGCAGGTCCGAGAACACCGTCACCACGAGGCCGCAGGCCAGCACCACCGTCGTCAGGATCAGCGCGGGACCAACGAGCACAGTCGCACGCTCGACGGCGATCGCGGGATCGGTGCCCGGCGTGTCTTCCAGACGCAAACGGTTGAGGAAGTGGATCGTGGCGCTAAGGCCGAGACCGAAGGACACTGTCAGTGCCACCACACTGGCGAATTGCAGCCCCTCCCCGAGCAGCCACAATACGAAGCCGGCCAGCACCACCGGGAAGATGCCCGGCAGGATACAGGCCAGCATCACCACCCACGAGCGGAACGCGAGGCCGATGAAGACGGCGACCAATCCGAATTCGATGGTCAGGCCGTGATTGAGCTTCTCGATCATCCCGGCGCTGTTACGCGCCGCGATCGCCGAGAGGCCGGTCACCGCAATCTCATAGCCCGGGTGCTTGGTGCGAACGGCATTCAGCGCATTGTCGAGCTTGTCGACCACCGGCAGGATCTTGCTCGAATCGCTGTCGGGCACACGGCCGGACACCACCACCGCCGTCTGGTCCGCCGAGATGAAGCGGCGCACCAGATGTTCGGGTATCACGCTGACATATTCCTTCAGCGTCGCGACATCCGACGAGCCGGCCTTTTCCGCCAGCCAACGCCGCAGCGTTTCCAGCGACCAGACGTTACCCACACCGGCCTGCTTCTCGACCATGGCGTGGACTTCGGCGATGGTCGCCAACGTGTCCGGCGAATAGAGATCCGCGCCCTTCGGAAACTCGATCAGCACGTCGATCGGATTGGCGCCGGTCAGCTTGGCGTCGAGGCGCCCGCTGGCCGCAACCGCCTGCTCCTTGTCCGGCACCTGATCGGCCAGCCGATAGCGCGGCTCGAGATTGGCATAAACGATCCCGAGACCAACGACGACGACGAGCGAGATCAGACTGAACAGACCAGGACGGCCGACCATGCGCACCGCGATCCAGTAACAGAAGGCGCGCAGCGCCTGCACGCCGGCATCGGCGGTCTGGAACTTGGCGGCGAAAATCTTCTCGTTACGCACCAGCAGCACGCCGAACACCGGCACCAGCGACAGCACCGCGACCAGCGCGATGATGGTCGCCGTGAGACCGGCCTCGCCGAAGGCGCGGATCAGGTCCGAGTTGGAGAACTGCAACGCCAGGAACGAAATGCCGGCGGTGCCATGGGTGAGGACGCAGGCCGGACCCACGACACGAACCGCATTCGTAAATGCCGAATACTTGTCCTCGCCCGCGATCAACCGGTCACGCGCCGCGAAAGTGAGCTGCATCGAGTCCGCAAAACTGATCACCATGATCAGCGGCGTCATCACATTGAGGAACATGTTGAGGCTGAAGCCGGCCCAGCCGAGTGCGCCGAGCGACAACAGGATCGCCAGCAGCGGCGGAAACGCCGCGATGATCATGAACGAGATCTTGCGGAAAAAGATGATCGCAATGACGCAGCCAGCGAGAATGCCGGCGATGTTATAGATCAGGCCGTCGCGCTCGACCGCGTTGCGGATTTCGAGCTGCATCACCGGCACGCCCGACAATTCCTTGGTCAGACCGCTATTGGCCAGGTCCTCATTCATGGTCTTGCGGATATCGGCGACGACGGTGCTGAGCTTGCTGTTGCTGACCACGACCGGGTCGAGCGACAGCACCACCAGCGCCAGAGTTCCATCGTCGGACAAAAGCTTGCCGCGGATCAGCTCGTTCTGCTTCACCGTCTCGATGAACTTGTCGTAGTCGGCGCCTTCAGGAAGATCGTTGGGAAACAGCGCTGCCGGCAACTTGCCGGGGGCCGGCGTCTGGCGCGCCGAGAAGATCGAGATCAGCCCGCGCACGCCATCGACCAATTGCAGGTCGGTGACGAGGTCGCGCATCTTTCCAAGATTGTCGCGTGCAAGCAGTGTCTTGCCTTCGAGCACGACAAGCACGTCGAACTCGGTGGACGGGAAGCGCTTCGTCACTTCCTCGTATTGCTTGTATTCCTTGCTGTCAGAACGAAATAGCTGGCTCAGTGAATCGTCGATCTTGATGCGCTGGATGCCAAAGATCGCGCCGATCACCAGCGCGAGCAGGATCACGCAGGACAGAATCGGCGCCTTCACCGCGATCAGACCGATGCGCTCGAGCCCGAAGGCGATGCTGATCGGCCCCTTGCGCAATTTATTCATATCCGCGTCGTGGGGGGAACCGTATCGTGCATACCCTGTCCAGTCCTGTCGTCAGCGGCGTCTGCCTAGCAAGCGTCGCGGGCAGTAGTAAGGCTGGAATCGGCGAGACCGAACAGCGCTAGCCCTTGAAAACATGCGGTAAATTTGCCGCGGGCAGATGTAGCAGGTCTGTATGACACATCGCAAGGCGGGGAGCGCGCGGAGGTTGCGTTTCAGGTCACAAAATGGAGCGCAGAGGCTGTTGTTTTATACTGGCGCAGCGAGCGGCGCTACCATTTGCAGGCCGCTTTCGTCTTTCAGAGCCACACCGGTCATGTTGCGATTCAGCCCTTCGCGCGCCAGCCAGGCAATCTTGCTCGCTGCCTCCTCGAAGGACAGGCCGGCCACCTGGATGTTCGACACGCAGTTGCGCGCAGCGTCCGTCAGACCCGGCTGCGGGGCGAAGGTCAGGTAGGCGCCGAGACTCTGCGGCGCCGACAGACCAGGACGTTCGCCGATCAGCATGATCGTCATCCGGGCCCGCAATAACGCACCGATCTCGTCGCCGAGCGCGACCCTGGCGCCGCCGGCAACGACAACAGCGCCGATCCCGACCCCCGCCAATTTGGGCATTAACGCATCCAGCAGGCCAAGCGCATGCGCATTGACCGCAGCCGGAGACAGGCCGTCCGCAATCACGATCACCAGATCGGACGCGGCGCTGTCGCTCCCTTCAAGCAACTCCCGTGACTCGCGAGACAGTCGGCGGCCAAGATCGGGGCGCTTGAGATAGTCGGCACGATCCGCGACCTGGCTCGTCACCACCAGCGCGCTCGTCCCCAGCCCGGCCAGCGCAGCCGCGATGGCTTCGGCCTCGAAGGGCGCATGGACCGCGTCACGTGCGCGGGCATGGTCAAGCGTGAAATCGAGCAGGGCCTGCGTGGTCAGACTGGCTCCGGCCCGACCGAGCCCCACACGCGCCGGGGTCAGTGCCCGCAGCTCCGCGAGGGAGCGCTGCGGCGAAGGCGGCGTCACGTCATTCCGATCTGTCATGACGCCAGCCTATCGCTCATTCGGCCGGAACGGCAGCGTCCTGCAGTTTCAACGAATAATAGGACGCGTTGGTCTGACCACCGGACGCATCGCGCGCGAAATTGATCAGATGATGCGCGACCATGATCCCGCTGATGAGATATTCGATCTCGCCGCGGGCCAGCCGTCGGAATGCGAATTTCCAGAACGCTCGCTTGTAGTCGCCGAGCACACCGACCTTCCAGAAGATATTGCGCAGCATCACCAGCCCGAGCCGGATGCTCTTCCAGGTCAGCATGGCGCCGATCGGCGGCTTGATGCGGTTCGGATAGGTATGGCGGATCTGGTACTCGAAGCGCTCGAGCAGCTTCTCCGGCACATAGGCGCTGCCCATGGCGCGCCGCCAGCTTTTCACGACGTCTTCATAGGGCAACAAGAAGTCGACGTTGGAATCGCGCCCCTCGTCCTCGTTCAGGCGGCCTTCCTTCTTCAACCGGTCCCAAAGCGGCGTTTGCGGTAGCGCCTGCAGAAGGTTGATGGTCAGAAGCGGAATCTGTGAGGTTTCCACGAATTCGAGCAAATGCTGGCCGGTCTCGGGCTTGTCGGTATCGAGGCCGAGGATGATGCCGGACACGACTTCCATGCCGAAGCTGTTCAGCGTCTCGATCGCCTCCATGATGGGGACCATCATGTTGTGATCCTTCTTCATCGCCTTGAGGGCGACGGGATCGGGCGTCTCGATGCCGCAGAAGATCGTGCCGAACCAGGCTTCGCGCATCAGCGAAAGGATTTCCGGCCGCTTGGCGATGTTCAGCGTCGCCTCACAGGACAGGCGCAAGACAAAACCGGTCCTCTTCTGCCACTCGACGAGATGCGGCAGCAGATCGAGCGCCGCCTTGCGGTTGCCGATGAAGTTGTCATCGACGAAATAGACCGAGCCCATGATGCCGCATTCGAGCAGCTTGTCGAGTTCGGCGGTGATCTGCTCCGGCGATTTCAGGCGCGGATTGCGCCCGTAGAGGCCGGGAATATCGCAGAACTCGCACTGATACGGACAGCCCGAAGAATACTGGATGCTGCCGAGGAAGTAGCGCGGAATATCAGCCAGTTCATAGGCCGGAATCGGAAACCTCGTCATGTCCAGGCGATCAGTGGTCTTCAGCACGACCTGCTGGTCTGGCCGCGACGTATCCTTTTCCAGGATATCGATCAGTTGGTCGGTGGCATCACCGAGTTCGCCGATATGGAGATAGTCGAAAGCCGGGTAGTAATCGGGGCATGACGAGACCGACGGCCCTCCGATCGCCACCGGAAGATCGTAGGAATGCGCGCGGTAGCAGATGTCGTTCATCTGCGTACGCTGGATGTGCATGCCTGACACCAGCACAGCTTCGGCCCACAGGAAATCATTGGGCGTGGCGGCACGGATGTTCTCGTCGATGAAACGGACTTCCCAGTTCTCGGGCATGTAGGCGGCAATCAGCAGCAAGCCCTGGGGAGGCATAAAGGCCTGAACGCCGTCGGTCAGAGGATATGAATATTCAAACGTGCCAAATGAAGACGTGTATCGCGGAAAGACGCACAGAATGCGCCGGACCGTCTGCCTGCCCTCAGCTCTCATCAAAATTCCTCTGTGATTGCATCAGCGGTCCCCATAAGCGCTGAACCTTCAATAACATTGCCGAGATAAAACCGTTCCACTCCTGCCGAATACTTTGTGCGATCTAATCACGACGTCCGAATCTGGGCCAGAATTTCTTCAAGATTGTGGCGGGCGGTGACAAGGTCGTGACCAGCTCCGCGCAAGTGCGCGCCAAGCGCCACGCCTTATGACGGTTTATTGACGTCAGGCGATCAGACGCGCGGCCAGATCGGGCAGCAGGCCGTCCCGATCGCGAATGCGAAGATCCGCTCCGGAGAGCCCGACCCGTTGCAGCCAGTCGTCGAATTCCGGTGCGCGTTTGAGCCCAAAGAGGTCGCGGATATAGAGCGCGTCGTGAAATGACGTCGACTGGTAATTCAGCATCACGTCGTCGGCGCCGGGGACGCCCATCACGAAGGTCACACCGGCCGCGGCCAGCAGCGTCAGCAGATTGTCCATGTCGTCCTGATCGGCTTCGGCATGGTTGGTGTAACAGACATCGACACCCAGCGGCAGGCCGAGCAGCTTGCCGCAGAAATGATCCTCCAGCCCGGCGCGGATGATCTCCTTGCCGTCATAGAGATATTCGGGGCCGATGAAGCCGACGACGCTGTTCACCAGGAGTGGATCGAACGCCCGCGCAACTGCATAGGCCCGTGCCTCCAAAGTCTGCTGATCGACGCCGTGATGGGCGTTGGCCGACAGTGCCGAGCCCTGCCCTGTCTCGAAATACATGACGTTCTGACCGAGCGTGCCGCGCTTCAGGGAGAGGCCGGCATTATGCGCCTCCTTCAGGATCGCCAGATCGATGCCGAAGCTCTTGTTGGCGGCTTCTGTCCCGGCGATGGACTGAAACACCAGATCGACCGGGGCGCCTTGGTTGATGAGATCAAGACTGGTCGTGACATGGGTGAGCACGCAACTCTGGGTCGGAATATCCAGCTTGGTGATGACATCGTCGAGCAGCCGCACCAACCCGCTCAGCACCGCCGGATCGTCGCTCGCCGGATTGATGCCGATACAGGCATCACCGGAGCCCAGCACCAGCCCGTCGAGAATGGATGCCGTGATGCCCCTGATATCGTCGAACGGGTGGTTCGGCTGCAACCGCACGCTCATGCGCCCGCGCAACCCGATGGTGTTGCGAAAGCGCGTGATCACCTCGCACTTCTTGGCCACCAGGATCAGGTCCTGATTGCGCATCAGCTTAGAGACAGCGGCGGCCATTTCCGGGGTGATGCCACCGGCGACGGTCTGAAGGACTTGCGGCGCGGCCTCGTCTGACAGCAGCCAGTCGCGAAAGCCGCCGACGGTCAGTGACGAGATCACGGAAAATGCGGCGGCATCATGCGTATCAACGATGAGACGCGTGACCTCGTCGTTTTCGTAAGCCACGACCATTTCCTGCAGGAATTGCCTGAGCGGCACATCCGCCAGCGCCATCCGCGCCGCGATCATCTGCTCGGCGGTCTCGGCTGCAATCCCGGCCAACCGATCACCGGATCGCGGCGGCGTTGCCTTGGCCATGAGGTCGCGCAGATCCGCGAAGACATGCGTATGGTCACCGATGGCGTGGCGATAGATCATGGACGGATTGTTGGATATTCGCCGGAGTCTGTCTAGACGTGCCGCCCCGCGGCAACGCCGGAGGACCACGCCCATTGGAAATTGAAGCCGCCGAGATGGCCGGTGACATCGACGACCTCACCGATGAAATATAGCCCCGGCACCGATGTGGCCTCAAACGTTTTCGATGACAGTTCTGTGGTGTCCACGCCGCCAAGGGTTACCTCGGCCGTGCGATAACCCTCGGTGCCGTTCGGCCGCACGCGCCATTCCTTCACCGCCGCGGCTACCGACGCCAGAAGCTTGTCCGAAAAATCCGCCAGCCGCGGCGGGCCGGCGATCTTGTCGGCGATCATCTGGGCCAGTCGCTTGGGCAGGAGATCGCCGAGCACGGTCGCCAGTTCCTGCCGCGGACGTTCGCGGCGTGCCTCCTTCAAGGCGGCGAGCACATCGCGCGTCGGCGCCATGTCGATGACGACATCGAGCCCGTCGCGCCAATAGGACGAAATCTGCAGGACTGCCGGACCGCTAAGACCGCGATGGGTAAACAGCAGCGCCTCGTCGAATTTGGTCTTGCCGACACTGACCACGGCATCGACGGCAACGCCCGCCAGATCCTTGAATTGCGCAAGCGCCGCAACGTCGAAGGTCAGGGGCACCAGTGCGGCCCGCGGCGCGATCATCTTCAGCCCGAATTGTTGCGCCAGTTTGTAACCAAAGGCACTGGCGCCCATTTTCGGGATCGAGGGCCCGCCGGTCGCGACGACCAGCGACTGACTGCGATATTCGCCCTGATCCGTGGCGACAACGAAGCCGCTCTCGTTCTTCGTCACGCCGAGAATGCCGACGCCAAGCCGCATCTGCACCTCGCTGCGGCGGTTTTCATCCAGCAGCATGTCGATGATCTGCTGGGACGAGCCGTCGCAGAAGAGTTGCCCGCGCGTCTTCTCGTGATAGGCGATGCGATATTTCTCGACCAGTGCGATGAAATCCTGCTGGGTAAACCCCTTCAGTGCGGATTTGCAGAATTGCGGATTTTGCGACAGGAAATTCGCCGGCGTCGTATGCAGGTTGGTGAAATTGCAGCGCCCACCACCGGAGATGCGGATCTTCTCGCCCGGCGCCCTCGCCTGCTCAAGCAGCATCACCGAGCGACCGCGCTGCCCCGCAATGCCGGCGCACATCAGGCCGGCCGCACCAGCACCGAGAATGACGATGTCGGCCGTGTTATGCGCGCGACGGACGATGGTCATTCCAGCAGCAGCACGTCGACGGCGACAGCGAGCTTCTGCTTGCGCGCGCCGACGATCACGCCATCGACCGGCGACACGTCCGAGAAATCGCGGCCGATCGCCAGCACGATATGATCGTTCTCGACCAAAATGTCGTTGGTCGGATCGAAGCCGATCCAGCCGAGTTCCTCGCCGCACCAGACGGACACCCAGGCATGGGTCGCGTCGGCGCCCTGCAGGCGTTCCTTGCCCGGCGGGGGAATGGTGCGCAGATATCCGCTGACATAGGCCGCAGGCAGACCGAGGCCGCGCATGCCCGCAATCATGATATGCGCAAAATCCTGACAGACGCCGTGGCGCTTATCCAGCACCTCCTGCAACGGCGTCGAAATCACCGTGGCCTTCGGATCGTATTTGAACTCGGTGCGGATGCGATGCATCAAGTCGACGGCGCCCGCGAGAATCCCGCGGCCTTCGGTAAAGCTCACCGCCGCATAGTCCGTGACGGCATCGATGATCGGCACCAGCGGACTGGCGAAGACGTAGCCGATCGGCGAGGCACCGCTGAGGTCGCTGGAATCGAACGACGCTTCGCGGACGCTCTCCCAGGAAGGACTGTCGTCGCCGCGCCCCGGCGCGAAGCGCTCGACATAGACCCGCGACCGGCTATCGATCCGCAGCATCTTGTGCGGGGTTTCGATCAGTACGCTTTCCGTCGGCGTGCCGAAGAAATCCGTCCGCATGGCGCGGGCCGCCGGCAGCGGTTTGATATCGACGCTGTGCGAGACCAATTGCTGACCGGCGCTGCTATTGGGCTGCAGACGCAGCGAGCAGCGCGCATAGCTCACCGGGCTTTCATAGCTATAGGTCGTGACATGGCGGATTTCGTAGATCACGCCAGCCCCGTGAGCTTTTCAGGACGCGATGCGCTGGCGCCGTGCGGGAAGTAATGCAGGCCGATCGAATCCGCCAGCGTCAGCAGATCCTGCTCCAGCGCGAACAGTGACTTGGTATGAATCTCGGATGCCTCGCCGGTAACCAGCGACGAGCGCAGCGCCACGGCCAGCCGCTGCGGCCGTTCCATCAGGCCGTTTTCCTTCAGCGTCGGCAAGCTGGCGATGTGATCGTTCAGTGCCGAGACCTGGAACGCCACCGAGCGCGGGTTATAGGGATCGAGCACCACGAGATCGCGCACCGGCGCGAGTAGCGGGCCAACCAGATAACGCGAGCGATAGGTGATCTGGCAATCCACCAGCGTCAGCAGGATGTCGAGATCGTCGCTCGTCGCCTCGTCGGACGCGAATTGCCGCGCAAAGCGCGTGGTGTTGATCGCGCGTTCGGCACGGCGCCCCATTTCGAGGAAACGCCAGCCGGCGGCGCGGTTCATGTTTTCCTGCGCGAGACCGGCGAAGCTCGCCAGTTCCTGCAAGGTCAGCTCGGCCGCACTGACGACGTCATCGTCATCTTCGACCTCATGCGCAAGCCGCTCGGCCATTTCGGTGATGACCTGCCAGGCATCCGGCGACAGCCGTTCGCGCAGCGAGGTTGCGGTCCGCAATGCGGAGCGCACCAGCGATAGCGCCGAGCCAAACTGCTCCTCGCTCTGCAAGGCTTGCGCGGCGACCTTCGCCGGCTGCGAACGTGATGTCAGCGATGTCGCGCCCCAAGTCATCAGCATGCGCTGGATGCGCTCGATCGACTGCTGTCCAGTGGCGCCGCCCTTGCCGGGATCGCGCTGCGGCACGCTGAGTGCACGGATCAGACGCAGTGTGGATTCGGCGCGCTCGAGATAGCGCCCGAGCCAGAACAGATTGTCGGCGGCGCGGCTTGGCACCCAGCCGGCGATGCGGCGGATACGCACATTGTCCACGGCCGGCAGTAGCGTCGATGCAGCAACGGCCTTGTCGGCCACCACCCAGACGTCGGCGGCGCGTGCGCCCGCGCCCATGGACACGGCGCGGGCATCGGGCTGGTCGGCGATCCGGCAGAAACCACCGGGCATGATGGTCCAACCGTCCGGCGTCGCCGCCGCGAAGACGCGCAGCACGAAGGGGCGCGGCGCGAGCCGGCCATTGTCCCAGACCGGCGTAGTCGACAGCTGCACCAGCTCCTGCCCGACATAATCGACGCCGCGATTGGAGATCGCTGCCTTCAGGCGCTCGCGTTCATCCGGCGAGAGCTGCGACGGCAGCACAGGCGAGTAGCCAGGGAAACCGGGCACCGCTCCGCCATAGGCGCCTTCGATCGCGAAATCGTCGAGCCGCGCCAGCACTTCCTCGCGCGCCGATTTCTGGCCGCACCACCAGGTGGCGATATGCGGCATCTTGAGTGGTTCGCCGAGCAGCTTCCGGCTCAAGCTTGGCAGGAAGCCCAGCAGTGCGCGCGCTTCCATCACGCCGGAGCCGGGCATGTTTGCGACGACGACGCCATTCTTTCTGACGACGTCGATCAGCCCGGGCACACCGAGTTGCGACGAGGCATCAAGCTCCAGCGGGTCGAGCGAATTGGCATCCACACGGCGCAGCAGCACATCAAGGCGCTTCAAGCCGGCCACAGTGCGGATGTGCACACGGTCGCCTGAGACTGCGAGGTCATCGCCTTCCACCAGCAGGAAACCGAGATAGCGCGCCAGCGTCGCGTGTTCGAAATAGGTCTCGCTGAACGGCCCCGGTGACAACAGGCCGACGCGCGGCTCATCGCGGTCGGCAGAGGCGCGCAGGCTGTCGCGAAACGCTTCGAAGAACGGCGCGACGCGCTCGACATTCATCGACTTGTAGAGGTCGGTGAAGGCGCGCGACAGCACCAGTCGGTTTTCCAGCGCATAGCCCATGCCGGACGGCGCTTGCGTGCGATCGCCGAGCACCCACCAGCGGCCATCGGGACCGCGGCCGAGATCGGCGGCATAGACGTTGAGATAGCGGCCACCGGGCGGTTTCACACCGCGCATCGCCCGCAGATATTCCGAACTGCCGGCAATCGCCGCCGCCGGGATCGCGCCGGACGCGACAAGGCTGGCATCGCCATAGAGATCGCCGAGGATCTTCTCCAGCAACTCGGCGCGCTGCGTCATTGCCGCTGAAATCTGCAGCCATTCGGATTCGTCGATCAGGAGTGGCACATGGCTGAGTGGCCAGATCCGGTCGGCGATTTCGCCGGGCGCGCGGTAGGTGACGCCGGCTTCCCGGAGATGACGGTCGGCGGAACCGAAGCGGCGCTCGATCTCGACAGGCGCCATGGCGCCGAAGGCCTCGAAGAACCGCGTCCAGACCTCGCGGGGCGTGCCGTCCTGGGCGATGAATTCGTCGGGAATCCCGGGCAGCCGCTCGTAGTCGCGGGTCCATTGCGCGACTTTACGATGTCCCGGACGGGGCTTTTTCCCCTGACCGGCCTGTCCCGTCATTCCGACTCTCCAGCCCAAACTGCCTGCATTCTCAATGCAGGAGAGGCGTTCGCAAGTCGAGGGTCAATGGGAATTCAAGTGTGCGTTCTGCCCTTGGCGGAGCAATTTCGCCGGGCGTGTGGCCAATCTCCTCGAAACGGGCCAGCCGGCGAGCTTCCGCCTCGTAGGCATTGACCGGTTTTGTCTCGTAATTGCGGCCGCCGGGATGCGCCACATGATAGACGCAACCGGCAAGCGACCGCCGATTCCAGCTGTCATAAATATCGAACACCAGCGGCGCATGGACCGGAATCGTCGGGTGCAGGCCGGAGGCCGGCTGCCAGGCCTTGAAACGGACGCCCGCGACCACCTCGCCGGCCCGGCCGGTGTCAGTCATCGGCAGCGCCCGGCCGTTGCAGGTAATGATGTGCCGGCCCGGCGTGAAACCGTTGGCCTTGAGCTGCAACCGCTCCACCGAAGAATCCACATAACGGACGGTGCCGCCGGCCGAGCCCTCCTCGCCCAGCACATGCCAAGGCTCCAGTGCCTGTCGGACTTCAAGCGTCACGCCGCCATAGGTGACGTGACCGAACACGGGGAAGCGGAATTCGAGTTGGGCTTCGAACCATTCCCTGGAGAATTCGTAGCCGGAGCGGCCGAGTTCGGTGAGTACGTCCTGGAAATCCTCCCAGAGGAAATGCGGCAGCATGAAACGATCATGCAGCGCGGTGCCCCAGCGCACGAATTTGCCGTCCTGCGGCGCACGCCACATCTTCGCGATCAGCGCGCGGATCAACAGCTGTTGCGCCAGCGACATGCGCGGATCGGGCGGCATTTCGAGCGCACGGAATTCGACGAGGCCGAGACGACCTGTCGTGCCATCGGGCGAATAGAGTTTGTCGATACAGATCTCGGCGCGATGGGTATTGCCGGTGATATCGACGAGGATGTGCCGGAACAGCCGATCCACCAGCCACAGCGGCGCCTTCTCGCCTGGGGGCGGCACCTGTGCCAGCGCGATCTCCAATTCGTAGAGACCGTCATGCCGCGCCTCGTCGATGCGCGGTGCCTGACTTGTCGGGCCGATGAACATGCCGGAGAACAGATAGGACAGCGACGGATGACGCTGCCAATACAGCACGAGACTCTTCAGGAGATCCGGCCGACGCAGGAACGGCGAATCCGCCGGCGAGCTGCCGCCGACCACCACGTGATTGCCACCACCGGTGCCGGTGTGACGACCATCCAGCAGAAACTTGTTGGCGCCGAGCCGCGTCTTCGCGGCCTCTTCATAGAGAAATGTCGTGGTATCGACGGCTTCGCGCCAGCTCGAAGCGGGATGAATGTTGATCTCCAGCACGCCGGGATCGGGCGTCACCTTGATCACTTCGACGCGCGGATCGAACGGCGGCGGATAGCCTTCGACGTGCACCTGCATCTGCAGTTCTTCGGCCGTCGCCTCCAGCGCCGTCACCAGTTCGAGATAATCTTCAAACTTCTCGACCGGCGGCATGAAGGCACAGAGAATGCCGTCGCGAATTTCAATCGACATCGCGGTACGCACGCCGCCGGAACGAATCTGCTGCTCCTGGACGTATTGCGCGGCAGGCTGGTTTTCCGCGGACGCGATTTCGTCGAACACCGGCATGTCGCCGCGCGGCTCCAGCGGATCCTGCTCGACGATGAACGGATATTCCTCTTCGGTGAGGTGCGGCAGCGACGACAACGGCAGGCGCAGGCCCATCGGTGAATCGCCAGGTGTCAGGAACAGGTTGCCGCGGCGGAGCTTCCACCGCTCGGACCGCCAGCGTCTGTCCGCGGCCGCCTCCGTATTCCAGCGCTGGATCGGCAGCACAAACCCTTTCGGCCTGTCGAGTCCATGTTCGAAGACCCGCGCCATGCGCGCACGTTCCTCCGGATCGGGCAATTTGGAGTCGCCGGGCACGACATTGTTCGGCAGGTTCGATTCCTTCTGCTCCCAATAGACGGGATCCTCGAAGGCCGGGATGACATAGTCCTTCGGCAGGCCAAGCCGCCGCGCCGTGCCTTCGGCAAAACGCTCGGCACCGCCGATATCGGCGCTACGCGGGCCTTCGATCCGTGAGATCAGCGCATCGTTCTTCCAGATCGGCACGCCATCCTTGCGCCAATACAGGCCGAACGCCCAGCGCGGCAGACTTTCGCCGGGATACCATTTGCCCTGCCCGTAATGCATCAGGCCACCCGGTGCGAAGCGCGTCCGCAGCCGGCGGATCAGATCGTCGCCGAGGCCGCGCTTGGTCGGACCGACGGCGGCCGTATTCCACTCCGGAGATTCCATATCGTCGACGGAGACGAAGGTCGGCTCGCCGCCCATGGTGAGACGCACGTCATGAGCTTTGAGATCGGCGTCGACCTTCTCGCCGAGCGCATCGAGCCTGGCCCAGGATTCATCCGAGAACGGCTTTGTGATCCGCGGCGCCTCGCGAATACGTTTGACGCCCATCGCGAACGCGAACTCGACTTCGGCGAAGCCGGCCATGCCGGAGATCGGCGCCGCCGACCGGAAATGCGGTGTGGCCGCGACTGGGACGTGCCCCTCGCCCGTCAACATGCCCGAGGTCGCATCGAAGCCGACCCAGCCGGCGCCGGGAATATAGACTTCGGCCCAGGCGTGCAGGTCCGTGAAATCAGCCTCGACTTCGGGCGGCCCTTCGATCGGATCGATGTCCGGGCGCAACTGGATCAGATAGCCGGAGACAAAACGCGCGGCGAGACCGAGATGGCGCAGCGTCTCGATCAGGAGCCACGCAGAGTCGCGGCATGAGCCCGCGCCGGACAGCAGCGTCTCTTCCGGCGTCTGTACGCCGGGCTCCATGCGGATGATGTAGTTGACCTTCTCGCGCAGGCGCGCATTGAGCTCGACGAGGAAGTTGACCGTGTTCGGCGCTTCCTTCGCGATCTCCGCCATATAGGCCGTGAAGCGCGGCCCCGGCTCCGTCGTCGCCATATAGGGCGCGAGTTCGCTCTTCAGGTCGTCGGTATAGGCGAAGGGAAATGTCTCGGCATAGGGCTCGACGAAGAAGTCGAACGGATTGATCACCGTCATCTCGGCGGTGAAGTCGACCTCGATTTTCAGTTCGTTGGCCGGTTCCGGGAAAACGAAGCGCGCCAGCCAGTTGCCCTGCGGATCCTGCTGCCAGTTCACGAAGTGATTGGTCGGCGTGACCTTCAGCGAATAACTCAGGATCGGCGTGCGCGCATGCGGCGCCGGTCGCAGCCGGATGGTCTGCGGCCCCAGCGTGATCGGCCGATCATATTTGTAATGGGTGACGTGGTTCAGTGCGACGAAGATCGACACAGTGGCGCAACTCCAGCAGCTTTTTTAAGCAGAACACCGGAGGTGCCAGGGATCAAGCTCTAACAACGGGCACGATGTGCCTCGATTGGATGCGGCCGGACGCAAACCTCTCAGTCGTCATTGCGAGGAGCCCTTGCGACGAAGCAATCCAGTCTTCTTCTTGAGGATGAAAAGACTGGATTGCCGCGTCGCTTCGCTCCTCGCAATGACGGTGGAGGGGTCTGAGCAGCCTCGCTTGCTTCCCTCACATCGTCGCGCCCAAGACCCACGGCGCGAATTCCGCGCCGCCGAAATCGAAGCTCTCGCTCTTGGTCGGCGCGCCGGACGCGGTCTTGAGCATCAGCTCGAAGATGCGCTGGCCGCATTCCTGCACCGTCTCGTCGCCATCGAGGATGGTTCCGCAATTGATGTCCATGTCCTCTTCCATGCGCTTGAACATCGGCGTGTTGGTGGCGAGCTTGATGGACGGTGCCGGCTTGCAGCCGAACACGCTGCCGCGGCCGGTGGTGAAGCAGACGAGATTGGCGCCGCCGGCGACCTGCCCCGTCGCAGCGACGGGGTCGTAGCCGGGCGTGTCCATGAACACAAAACCCTTCTTGGTGATCGTCTCGGCATAGTTCAGCACGTCGACAAGATTGGTCGAGCCGGCCTTGGCCATGGCGCCGAGCGACTTTTCCAGAATCGTGGTGAGGCCGCCGGCCTTGTTGCCGGGGCTCGGATTGGCATTCATCTCGGCGCCCTCGCGTTCGCAATAGGCGTCCCACCAGCGCATCAGCCCGACCAGCTTCTCGCCGACCTCGCGCGACACCGCGCGGCGCGTCAACAGATGTTCGGCGCCATAGGTCTCCGGCGTTTCCGACAGCACCACGGTGCCGCCATGGCGCACCAGCAGATCGCTCGCCGCCCCGAGCGCCGGATTGGCCGAGATGCCGGAATAGCCATCGGAGCCGCCGCATTGCAGGGCCACCGTCAACTCGCTGGCAGAGACTTCCTCGCGCGTGACGTTGTTGGCATCGGCCAGCACTTCATTGACGAAGGCAACGCCGGCCTCGGTGGTCTTGCGCGTGCCGCCGATCTCCTGGATCTGCATTTCGCGCAAGCGCCCGGCGAGCTTCTGCTCCTGCATCAAGCCCCCAATCTGGTTGATCTCGCAGCCGAGGCCGAGCACAACCACATGGGAGAAGTTCACGTGCCGCGCATAACCGCCGAGCGTCCGCCGAAGCAAGGTGAGCGGTTCGTCCTGCGTCATGCCGCAGCCCGTCTTGTGGGTGAGCGCGACGACGCCATCCACATTGGGATAGTCGGCGAGCGGATTGTGCCCGGTGAAGGGATTCTTCTTGAACACGTCGGCGACCATGCTGGCGACATGGGCACTGCAATTCACCGAAGTGAGGATGCCGATATAGTTGCGCGTGGCGACGCGGCCGTCGCTGCGCCTGAGGCCCATGAAGGTCGCGGGCAGATCGAAATTCGGCGTCGGCTTGACGTCCACGCCATAGGCATAGTCGCGATCGAAATCGCCCATGCCCATGTTCTGCGTATGGACATGCTGGCCCGGCGCGATCGGCTGGGTGGCAAAGCCGATGATCTGGCCGTAGCGGCGGATCTCCTCGCCGGTGGCGATGGGCCGGATCGCGACCTTGTGGCCCGCGGGGATGCGCTCCGACGTCACGACGCCTGTCGTCACCTCGATACCGGGCAGCAGCGTGGTACGCGCGATCAATACGGCGTCGTTGTCATGTAGACGAATGACGGGAGATGGAGCCATTGGAATTTCCTCGCGCGCGTTTTGTGGTCTGGCAGACCTCTTGTTTGGAATGACTCTAGCTGAAAGAAGCAGGCGGCGTCAGCCCTGCTTTGGCCCATGATGACGCCGATCAGACATGCGTCATCACCCCCATTGTTTGCGGCGCGGGGGCGCCGTCGTGTCTTGCATTCCCGCCCCCTGTGAGAGGGCGTGCGGAACGCCAGGTGCCCGTTGCACCCTTGGGCCTGATGCGAATGCGGTCTTCCGCATGGATAATGCACCAGGACTTTCGGATTCGCCGAGCAAGTGCCCAGCGTTCCGCCTGCGGTGTTTTTTCGGTTGCTTGCACTTTGCCTCAGCGAACGATCCGATCACCGAATTAAAGTCCCAAGGCGATGGGAAGGGAGCCTCAAGCGAGTAAGCCGAACGCGTTTTGACTTGGTCGTCCGTCACACTGTCCAGGAGTCTTTCCATCCGAAGGTCGGCCGTCTCCTTGCCAGTGGCAGTGCTGGCGCAGATCCGTCCTGCCCGAAGACAGACGTCACCCATGAACCGCGTGACGCCGCATCTCCGGCGTCCACCGCATCCTGCCCCGCGAACGTGACGATCGCGATCGCCCCTCTCGGTGGGGCAGGACAGAGGGGAATATAGTCCATGCAGGGATGTTGTCAATGAGAGATAGGAAAAAATGTTTGGCGCGGTCTTGCCGCCCCAGCTCGTCATTCCGGGGCGCGGGCGCGCCTTCGCGCACGCGAACCCGGAATCCCAACATGTTCAGCAAAACACTTCGAGATTCCGGGTTCGCACTACGCGGCCGTGCCGCTTCGTGCGCCCCGGAATGACAGTGTGTGGCGGGCCGGACTGCCCAGAATGCCTTGAGACCTAGCTACTGCGGCTGCGGTCCCAGGCTCGCGGCGAGTTCGGCCCAGACCGGCGCCTCTTCCTTGTAGAGCGCCTGGCTCGCCTCCAGCGTCATCGGGCCCTCATCGATACCCTGGCTCTTGAGCAGTTCACGCACGCGATCGCTCTTGCCGGCGCCAACGAACAGCGCGGACAGTTTTGCGACGACCTCCGGCGGCGTCTTCGCGGGAGCCACACATCCCTGAAAGGTCAAAAGGCTATGCGCGCGCGACGTTGCGCCCTGTTCGAGGAATGTGCCGACGTCGGGAAGATCCTTGATCCGGCGGCGTGACACCGCGACGGCGCGCGCTTTCCCGGTTTGCAGCACCGGCAATGCCGCCGCATAGCTGCCGATGCCCGCATCAATCGACCCGCCGGCGAGATCCTGCCACATGGGCGCCTCGCCGCGATAATGCACGGCTTCCATCTTCAGCCCGTACTGCTTGTTGAGTTCGACGATGACCATATGCGCGAAGGAGCCGGACGCATATGTGCCGACATTCACCTTCTCGGTCTTGCGCGCATAGTCGATGAAATCCTTCAGCGTCTTCGCGCCGACCTTTTCGCTCACCATCAGCGGCAGGCTTCCGCCCGGCATCACCGCGACCCAGGCGAAGTCCTGCGGGACACTGTACTTGATGTCCTTGATGAGAACAGGATTGAGCATATAGGCGGTGGTGTTGCAGATCATCAGCGTGTGGCCGTCGGGATCGGAGCGTTTCAGCTCCATCGCTGCGACGGCGCCACCGGCACCGGCCTTGTTCTCGACCACCACGGTCTGTCCGAGTTCACGCGACAGATACTCGCCATAGACGCGCGAGAATTGATCGGTCTGGCCGCCGGCCGCGGAGCCCGCGAGAATCTTGATCGGCTTGGTTGGCCAGTTGTTGGCGCGGACGAGCGACGGCGCACTCAACAATGCAGCAGCGCCTGCGCCCGCGGTGACGAATTGGCGTCGATTGAGCCGACGCAAGTTGTTTCGCACGATCGTTCTCCCGATTTGATCTTATCTCTGCGGATAAGTGTATCGAGTATGACCGGCTTCGCCCGCGAAGGCAAAGCAGCAGTGACACGCACAGGCGTTCGGACAACACATGCGGCAACGCCGCCTCTGGCGTTCATGCCATCAGCCGGAATATTGCCCGGCCGTCAGCGGCGCGTCATGGCTTCGGTGGAAAATGCGTGCGCCAATGCTGCGCGACATCGATGCCGCGGCAGAACCATACGCCATCATGCGCGCTCATGTGTTCGAGCATCTTGATGAGCCCGCCAACACGGCCAGGACGGCCGATCAAACGGTCATGCAAACCAATGGACAGCAGTTTTGGCGCGCCGGCGGTGCCTTCCGCGTAGAGCACGTCGAAGGCATCGCGCATGTAAGTGAAGAACTGCTCACCGGTCGCGAAGCCGGAATTCTCGTTGAAGCGATTGTCGTTGGCTTCATAGGAATACGGCACGACGAGAAACGGGCCGTGCTCGGTCTTCACCCAATAGGGCAGCTCGTCGGCGAGCGAGTCGCGGTCATAGAGAAAGCCGCCCTCTTCCGCGAGCAGGCGCCGCGTATTCGGCCCGGGGCGGCCGGTCATCCAGCCGAGCGGGCGGCTACCGGTTAGGTCTGTAAGTATCTCGATCGCCTTACGAATATGCGAGCGCTCGATCGCTTCGTCCACATCGCAATAGTCGATCCAGCGATAGCCGTGGCTAACCATCTCGTGACCACGTGCCACGCAGGCTTTTGCCAATTCGGGATTCTGCTCCATCGCCCGCGCGACGCCGAGAATGCTGACAGGCACCTTGAAGCGATCGAGCACATCGAGCACGCGCCAGGCGCCGCGACGGCTACCATATTCGAACACGGACTCCACCAGCGGAACGCGAACGCCCTCTTTCGTCGGCACGCCGATGTCATTCAGCATGCCTTCGGAGACTGCATCGCCATTCACCAGCGTGGACTCGCCGCCACCTTCGATATTCAGGCTGATGCTGACCGCGATCTTTGCGCCGTTCGGCCAGCGCGGATCGGGTGACGTGGCGCCGTAACCGACGAGATCGCGTTCGATCATCGGCTCCGGTCGGATGTCGCCGGGCTTCATCGCTGCAAATTCGGACATAGGGCCTCCGGAATGGCTCGGTCGAGCGGCACGGTGCAGGCATCATAACCGAAGAACCAGTCGGTCTCGGTCGGGCCATGCATCCATGAATTGGCGATGGAAATCTGCTGGATGTCGGCGACACGCGGGATGCGGATCATCGTGTAGTGCGCAAACGCCGTGGCGGGATCGCCGAATTCGGCGATGCAGCGGCCGAGGATCGCGGCGTCCTCGATGGCCGCCGAGCCGCCAGCCGCCATGAACGGACGCACCGCATGGCAGGCATCGCCCATCAGTACCACGCGGCCCTTGTGCCAGGTGTCGTTACGCGGTCGGTCGAAGATCGGCCACACGGTGACATCTTCCGCCGCTTCCGCCGCGCGCCTGAGATCGGAATGAGCGCTTTCGAAAGCAGCAATGAATTCGTCGCGGTCGCCCTTCACCGGTGAACCGTCGCCGTCCCAGCGCGCCATCGGCAGCGCCGCCATGACATAGACCTCGTTGCGGTCGGGCGTCATATAGTAAGCGAGCGTATGCCGGTCCGGCGCCCACCACTTGGTGCAGTCATCGATGGGGTCACCCTTGATGCGGCCGGCGGGAAACACCGCCCGCGGTGCAGAACGCCCGATGAAGCGTGGCTCCTCGCTGCCCAGGATGAGTTCGCGGGTGATGGAGCGAATGCCGTCAGCGCCGATGGCGATATCGGCTTCCGCGCTTGCGCCGTTCTCGAAGCGCAAAGTGAGCGCGTCGCCGCGCTCCTCGATGCCGGTGAGCTTGTGGCCGAAACGGATGGTGCCGGGCGCGAGCGGTCGCTGCAGCAACTGATGCAGATCGGCGCGGTGGATGTTGACAAAGGGGCCGCCAAAACGCGCTTCGCATTCCGCATCGAAATCGAGCTTGTAGAGCTGTTCGCCTGTATCCCATGCGCGGCTGAGAAACGCATCGGGGCGAATGCCGGTGGCGGCGAAGGCGTCTTCGAGATCGAGCCGGCGCAGCACCTTCGAAACGTTGGCGCCGAGAATGATGCCGGCCCCGATGCGCGAAAAACTCGGCGACTGCTCATAGACCGCGACCGGGAAGCCGGCGCGCTGCAGCAGCCCCGCCACCGTCAATCCGGCGAGACCCGCGCCGAGAACGGCGATCCGTGTTCCGCGATCCATCTCTCACCTCGTTCCAGCGGCGCCACAGCGTCCGGGCAGCAGATCATTCGATAGCTAATGATTTCGCATAGAACGGGCTGATCGGGGCTGTCAAGCAACGGCGTGAGCCGCCTCAGAAACGAGCCAAATGCGCGCATTTTGCGCGGAAATTCGTTTATCTCGATGAGTTTTTGGGCAACACCGCCGTTGATCTTCCTCAAAGCCGCCCTTAGCATTTATTCGATTGCGAACGAATTTGGGTGCGCCGCTTGCGCACCGAAAGCCGGCTTCCTCCTCACCTGTCACTGAAGGTCAGATCATGAAATTCCGCGCTCGCCTCACCGCCGCCCTGCTCGCGACCCTGGCTACGGCCGGCGTCTCCAGCGCGCAGGCTGCCGAGATCAATTTCATCACCGATTTCGGCTTCAACGGCCGCCACGCTTATTTCTACGTCGCCCGCGAGAAGGGCTACTACAAGGCCGAGGGCTTCGACGTGACCTTCGTGCGCGGCCAGGGCTCGGCCGACGCCATCAAGAAGGTTGCTGCCGGCGTCGCCACCTTCGGCTTCGCCGATGCCGGTTCGCTGGTGCTGGCGCGCGGCAATGACGGCGTGCCGGTGAAGTTGGTCTCGGTGGTCTATGCGAAGCCGCCGCAGGCGATCTTCGCCATCAAGGGCAGCGGCATCAACTCGCCGAAGGATCTCGAAGGCAAGACCGTCGCCGACACCGCATCCAGCTCGGTGCGCCTGCTGTTCCCGGCTTTCGCCAAGGCCGCCGGTATCGATGCCAGCAAGGTGAAGTGGGTGGTCGCCGAAGGCTCGGCGCTGCCGTCGCTGCTCGCCAATGGCCGCGCGGATGCGATCTGCCAGTTCTCGGTCGGCGAGCCGCTGATTGCAGCAGCCGTGGCGCCGAAGGAAGTCACCCGCATCAACTACGCCGACTCCAATCTCGATTACTACGGCAACGGCCTGATCGCCTCCGAGGAGATGATCGCAAAGAGCCCGGATCAGGTGAAGGCCTTCGTCCGCGCCACCATCAAGGGCATGAAGGACGCCTTCGCCAATCCGGCGGAAGCCGCCACCATCATGGCGAAGTATCAGAAGGAACTGCAGCCGGCGGTGATCGAAGGCGAGACCAGGCTGGTGAAGGAGCTCGCAGAAGTGAAGGGATCGCTCGGCCATATCGACCCGAAGAGCATCGCCAGCACCGTCGATGTGATGTCGGCCAACCTCACGCTGAAGAATCCCGTGAAGCCGGAAGACCTGTTCGCGCCGGGCTTCATCGACTGATGACGGCGATTTCCGCACACAATGATGCGCCGTCGCGGACTGCCGCGGCGGTGGTTCCTGCGATCGATCTCAAGGGCGTCACCAAGACCTATCCCGGGCGCGACGGCAAAGCCACGCATGCGCTCGGCCCGGTCGATCTGCGCATCGATCCCGGCAGTTTCGTCTCGGTGGTCGGCCCATCAGGCTGCGGCAAGTCCACGCTGCTGCGCCTCGTTGCCGGGCTGGAAATGCCGGACACCGGCACCATGCAGCGCTATGGCACGCCGCTCAACGGCCCATCGCACGAAGTGGGCATCGTGTTTCAGGAACACGTGCTGTTTCCATGGACCAGCGTGCTCGACAACGTATTGCTTCCCGCCGACGTGCTGTCGCTGCCGAAAGCCGCCGCGCGCGAGCGTGCGCTGAAGCTGCTCGAACTCACCGGCCTGAAGGATTTCGCCCATCAGCGCCCACAGGCACTGTCCGGCGGCATGAAGCAGCGCGCCGCCTTCTGCCGCGCCATGATCTCCGATCCGCGCCTGCTCCTCCTCGACGAACCCTTCGGTGCGCTCGACGCGCTCACCCGCGAGGAATTGTCGCTCGAACTCTCGCGCCTCTGGCAGGAGCTGGGCCGCGCCGCGCTGCTCATCACCCATGACATCGAGGAGGCGATCCTGCTCGGTGATCGTGTGCTGATCATGTCGGAACGCCCCGGCACCATCCGTGCCGACATCACCATCGACCTGCCGCGTCCGCGCGATGCCGACACCGTTAAGCTGCCGCGCTTCCAGGAAATCAAGAACCAGATCCGCGACATCATCTTCAAACGGACGGGTGGCTGACATGATCTCGCGCTTCATCGACCGCGCCGCCACACCGCTGATCTATCTGGCACTCTTGATCGGCTGGGAGCTTATCACCGACGTCCTGAAGATTCCGACATGGATCCTGCCGGCGCCTTTGGAGATCTATCATTCAGCCGTGAAGTGGGCGCCGGAGCTTGCCTCCAATACGCTAGTAACGCTGCGTGAAACGGTGCTCGGCTTCGTGCTGGCGATCGCGCTGTCGCTGCCGCTGGCGATCATCATCAGCCTCAATCCACTGGCGCGCCGGATCATCTATCCGATCCTGCTCGGCCTGCAGTCGGTGCCGAAGGTCGCCGTGGCGCCGCTGATCATCCTGTGGTTCGGCCTCTCCGAATGGCCGAAGATCCTGGTCGTGGTGCTGGTCTGCTTCTTCCCGATTCTCGTCAACATGGTCGCCGGCTTCGAGGCTGCGCCGAAGACCATGCTCGACCTGATGCGCTCGCTCGGCGCCTCGCCGCATATGGTGTTCCGCCGGCTGCGCGTTCCCGTGGCGCTGCCGCACTTCTTCACCGGCTGCAAGGTGGCGGTGACTTTCGCCGTGATCGGCGCCGTGATCAGCGAATTCGTCGCCGCGCAGGACGGGCTCGGCTATCTGATCCTGACCTCCACCGCGCAGTCGCAGACGCCACTCGCTTTCGCCGCCATCGCGCTGCTCACCGTGTTGAGTATTGCGCTGTTTCACGGCATCGAGTTTATCGAACGACGTGTGATCGACTGGACGCCCTGACACCATGACTGACGAGACATCTGGATCGAAACCGCCTTCGCGTCGCCCGACGCGCGCGCGCGGCGATGCGCGAACAGGTCGATGCCATTTTCTCGCAGTGGCAGACGGAGCGGCCGGATATCGACCCCAGCCCGGTGCACATCTACGGCCTGATCGGCCGGATTCAGATGCAATGCACGGCCCTGATCGACGAGGCGCTCGCGCCCTTCGAACTGACGCGCGGCACCTATGACGTGCTGACGGCGCTGCGCCGCGCCGGCGCCCCCTACAGCCTGTCGCCGAAGCAGATCGCGCAATCGCTGCTGCTGTCAGGCGCGGGCCTGACCAGCCGGCTCAACAAGCTGGAAGCGCAGAACTACCTGGCGCGGCTGCCGGAGCCGAACGATCGCCGCACGCTGCGTGTCCAGCTCACGTCGGCGGGCGAGACAGTCATCAACGAAGCGATCCCGCGGGTGTTCGACGTGCAGCGCGAGTTGTTGGCACCGCTCGGACTCGAAGGACAACAGTTGCTGATGCACGAACTCACGCGCTTCGCCGACGTGATCGACGGCCGGCAGAGCGAGGCGAAAACGGACGCCGGGTCGGTTGGGGAGTGATCTTCCGCCTTTAACACAGTCATTCCGGGGACGGACCGACGCCGTAGGCGGCGGGGCGGAGCCTCAGCCACTCCAATTGGAGTGGCGGGGAATCTCAGAGTGTTCATCACCTCTTACACCACGCGCGGAAAGAGGTGGCTCTCATGTCGAGGTTCCGGGTTCGCGCGCATTGCGCGCGCCCCGGAACGACGAGAGTGTGGTGGCGAGCGCCTTCCGCTTAAGCCTTGCCGCCCGAGCCCTTGCGGGTGTCGTTGACCCAGCTCTTTGCGCCCGTGGCGAGAATGCCGCTGTCGTTGAGCAGTGTCACCAGCTTGAAGCCCATGCCGATGTTCTTGGCGGCGCCGGCGGGACCCGAGCAGTGGATGCCCGGATTGAGGCCGCGCTTGTCGCATTCCTTGATCAGCTTGTCATAGATCTTGAGGATCTCCGGCTCTTCGCGGTCGAGCTTCGGCACCAGACCATAGGAGAAGCCGAGGTCGCTTGGTCCGACATAAACACCATCGATGCCTTCGACATCGAGAATGGCTTCCATGTTGTCGACCGCGGTCTTGGTTTCCAGCATCGGCAGGCAGATGATGTCGGCATTCGCCGTCTTCTGGTAATCGCCGGCGCCGCCATACATGCCCGAGCGGATCGGGCCGTTGCTGCGGGTGCCGCGCGGCGGATACTTGCAATACTGGACGAAGTTTTCGGCTTCTTCCTTGGTGTTGACCATCGGGCAGATCACGCCATAGGCGCCGCCATCGAGCACCTTGCCGATGATGCCCGGCTCGTTCCATGGCACGCGGACCATCGGCGTCACCGGATGGGCACCCATCGCCTGGAAGCACTCCACCATCGACATGTAGTCCTGCACGCCGTGCTGGATATCGACGGTGACACTGTCGAAGCCGCACTGCGCCATCACTTCGGCAGAGAAGCCCGACGGAATCGCCAGCCAGCCGTTGACGGCGACCTTGCCCGCCTTCCAGATTTCCTTGACTTTGTTTGCCATCGTCGATGGTCCTTCTTTTGGTTGGTAGTGATGACTTGAGTGCAGAGAGGTGAGTTCGAGAAACTACGACGTCGCCTTCTTCACGGCGTCTTCGCTGACGCCGACGTCGCGGGCGGTCTGCACGATGGCAGCCCAGGTCTCATCCGGCAATGGCACGCCATTCGCGGTGCGCTCGGCGCGGGTCTTGGCTTCGTTGTCGCCGGGGATCAGAACCGCATCGACGCCAGCGGCCGGCTTGGCGCTCTTGAAGAAGTCGACATAACGCGCGACTTCGCCGTCGAAGAAGTTCGCGGGGTCGATCACCTTCGGATCGATATAGATCGAGAACATGCCATTGGCGAAAGGCCGATCATACTTGGTGGCACCGTTGCCGGTGAGCGCACCGCCGAGCAATTCGCAGATCAATGCGAGGCCCGAGCCCTTGTGATCGCCGAAGGCACGGATCGCGCCGGTGCCCTTGGAGTGATCGCGCGGACCTTGCATCTCATGCGGGCCGTAAAGCAGCGCCGGGTCTTCGCTCAGCGACCCATCGGGCGCAATCAGCGCGCCCTTCGGCAATTGCTTGCCGCCGCGCGAGGCGACCAGCACCTTGCCTTCGGCGACCACCGAGGTTGCGAAATCGAGCACCACCGGCATCTGTCCGGGACGCGGAATACCAACGCAATACGGCGCGGTGGACAAACGGCGCTCGACGCCGCCATAGGGCGCGACCAGCACGGAGCCTGCCGCGGTGACGAAATGGATCGAGACGAGGCCTTCGGCCGCGGCCATCTCGGCCCAGTCGCCGATGCGGCCGATGTGACCGGAATTCTTGGTGGCGATGGCGGAGAGACCGGCCGCCTTGCACTTCTCGATGCCGAGCTTCACCGCCAGCGGTCCGACCGTCTGGCCATAGCCGAAACGGCCATCGACGACGGCGAGCGACGGCGTATCGACGGGGATCTCGATGGTCTGGTTCGGGGTGATCATCCCGTTATTGCGCCAGCGGATATAGACCGGAACGCGGATGACGCCGTGGCTGTCATGGCCGGTCAGGTTCGCGGTGGTGAGATAGGTCGCGATGCGCCGGGCTTCTTCCGGAGAAGAGTCGGCATGGGCGAACACGTCGGCGACGAAATCGATGAGCTTGTTGACTTGAACTGTAACCATGGCGGGACATTCGTCCTTGTTGATGGGCAGCGAGGCCGTCAGTGCAAGCCCTCAATGGGCCGCAAGACCTGCTGCAGGTTTACCATGACCGCCGAGATAGGCGGCCGCGATGGCCTCGTTGGCCCAGAGATCCTCCGGCTTGCCGCCAAGCACGATACGGCCGGTTTCCAGCACGTAACCCTGATCGGCGACCGATAGTCCCATGCGCGCATTTTGCTCCACAAGCAAGACCGTGGTGCTCAGGCGGATTTCCGTGATGATGCGGAACACCGCTTGCACGATGACCGGCGCGAGGCCGAGCGACGGCTCGTCCAGGAGCAGCAACCGCGGCTTGGCCATCAGGCCGCGCGCGACCGCGACCATCTGCAACTGGCCGCCCGACAACGTCCAGCCGAGCGCACCAGAGAATTTCCGTATATCGGGAAACAGGTCGAACATCGCGTCGGCTTCGCGCGACAACTCAGCCTTGTTCGCTTTGCGGTTGGAGCCCCCGAGCATGATGTTCTCTTTCACCGTCAGGCCGGGAAATACCCGCCTGCCCTCCGGCACGTGGCTGATGCCCATCCGCACGATGGCTTCCGGGCCAAGGCCTGCGATCGACTTGCCGTCGAACAGGATATCGCCCGAAGCCGGCTTGGCGAGACCCGAGATCGCGCGCAGCGTGGTCGACTTGCCGGCACCGTTGGCACCGAGCAGCGTGACCACCTGCCCTTCCTCGACATTGAACGACACACCGCGGAGCGCGACGATTTCGCCGTAGCGGACATTGAGATCGTTGATTTCAAGCAGCGGCATCAGTCTGTTCCGAGATAGGCCGAGACGACATCGGGATGGCGCAGCACCGCCATCGACTCGCCATCGGCAATACGCCGTCCGAAATTCAGCACGGTGATGTGCTGCGCTGCTTCCGACACCAGCGTCATGTCGTGATCGATGATCAGGATGGTCAGGCCCTGTGCCGCGATGCGCTTGAGCAGTTCGTGCAGTTCGAGCTTCTCGGTCGAATTGAGACCGGCAGCGGGCTCATCGAGCAGCAGCAGCGTCGGATTCGCCGCCAAGGCGCGCGCGATCTCGATCAGCCGCTGATGGCCGTAGGAGAAGCTGGAGATCAGCTCCATGGCGCGCGGGCCGAGGCCAACGAAAGTGAGTGCCGCAAGCGCCCGCTCTGTCAGCGCGGCTTCATCGCCCTTGCCGGTCAGCGTATTGCCCGGCCGCTCGGCGCCGATGATGACGTTTTCCAGTGCGGTCATCGAGCGGAACAGGCGGATGTTCTGGAAGGTGCGCCCGAGTCCTGCCGCTGCGCGCAGATGCGGCGGCATCGTGGTGACGTCGGTGCCATCCAGCACCACCTTGCCTGAGGTCGCGTTGTAGAGACCCGACAGCACGTTCAGCGTCGTGGTCTTGCCGGAGCCGTTGGGCCCGATGAGCGCGTGCACGCCGCCGCGGCGCACGGATATGTCGACCTGATCGACGGCTTTCAAGCCGCCGAAATGCTTCGACAGGCCGGTGACTTCGAGCACCATGTCGCCGCCGGTCGCCGCCGGCTTGAGCTGCAGCGGCGCGCTTGTGACTGCCACCTTCTTGCTGCTGCGCATGCGATCATAGGCCGCAGTGACGAAACCCCAGATGCCGTCGGGCATGAAGCGGATGATCAGGATCACCGACAGGCCGTAGATGGCGAGATACAGGCCCGGCACGCTCTTGAGGAAACGCAGCCATTCCGGAATGAGGATCAGCAGGCCCGTGCCGATGGCCGAACCGATCGGCGACGCGACGCCGCCGAGCAGCGACATCGTCAGGAACACGATGGATTCGGCAAAGGAGAACTGGTCCGGACTGATATAGGCGAAGCCGCCCGCGAACAGTCCACCGCCCAGACCGCCGAGTACGGCAGATATGGCGAAGGCATAGACCTTGGTGCGGAACACATCGATGCCGTTGACGCCGGCTGCGAGCTCGTTGTCGCGTACCGCGCGCATGGCGCGGCCGAGCCGCGTGTCCGGCAGATGCCAGACGATGTAGCCGACCAAAGCGAGCATCGCGACGCAGAAGGCAAGATAGGACTGTGACGACAGGAACAACGACGGGCGGCCGATCTTCGACACGCCGTCCGGTCCCTTGGTGAGCCAGATCGCATTGATCATCACCAGCGTGACGATCTGCTGGAACGAGATCGTCACCATCGCGAGATAATGCCCGCCGAGCCGCAGCGTCGACAGGCCGAGGACCGCGCCGGCGACCAGTGCCATCACGCAGCCCGCCACCAGACACAGCCAGTAGCTGAGCTGATAGTCCGTGGTGCCGATACCCACCGCATAGGCGCCGAAGCCGAAGAATGCCGCCTGCGCCAGATTGATCTGCCCGCACAGGCCGAGCACCACCGACAGGCCGAACACCGCGATGGCGAAGGTGGTGGCCTGCATCAGGATGTTGAGGATGTAGCCGTCGAACTGCATCGACGACGCCAGAAAGACCAAAATGGCGGCGCCGATGAAATACGGCGCGTGACGCAGCAGCAGCGGTTTCGGACGCGTGATGACCACTGCCGGGATGTTGTCGCTGGAGGTGCTCATGCTTTCTCCGCGACACGTTCGCCGAAGATGCCCTGCGGACGAAACACCAGGAACAGCACCAGCACGAGGAAAGCAAAGCCATCTTTATACGGCACGGAGACATAGGCCGCGCCAAATGTCTCGATAATACCGAGCGCGAGACCGCCGATGATGGCGCCAGTGACATCGCCGAAGCCGCCGATGATGGTGGCCGCAAACGCCTTCAGCGCGATGGTGGAGCCCATCTGGATCGACACGAACAGGATCGGCGCAACCAGAAGCCCGGCGAGACCGCCGAGCACGGCCGAATAGATGAAGGTGACCATGATCATCGTCGAGACGGAAATGCCGAGCAGCGAGGCCATTTCCTTGTCCTGCGAGGTCGCCTGCAGCTTCTTGCCGATCATGGTGTGTTCGAAGAACCAGTAATTGAAGATCACCAGCGCGATGGTGACGCCGATGATCAAAAGGTACTGGCTATCGAGATAGACCGGCCCGAGCTGGATGCCGGGCGTATCAAACCAGCCCGGCAGCACCTGCGGCTGCGGCCCGTACAGCGCCAGCACGCCATTGGCCATCAGGATCGAGGCGCCGATGGTGGCGATGATCACAGGCAGATAGGTGCGGTGGCGCAGCGGATAATAGACGCCGAGATTGAAGATGACGCCGATCACCGCCATGCCGGCGAGCGCAATGATGAAGGACAGCCAGTAGGGCAGTTCCAGATCGACCGCGCACACCACCATGAGATAGGCGGCGACCATCGAGAATTCGCCTTGCGCGAAATTGACGACATTGGTGGCGCGGAAGATCAGCACGAAGCCCAGCGCGACCAGCGCATAGACGGCTCCGATGCCGATTCCCGTAAACAGTAACTGCAGTACCAGATCCATCAGGCGTGCTCGGTGGGAGGTGAATGCTTATGGAGACAAACTCGTCGTTCCGGGATGCGCCTCAGGCGCAGACCCGGAACCTTGACATGGTGTGCGTGGCAACAGGCGCTGAACAGTCTGGGATTCCGGGTTCACGCGCGAAGGGCGCGTGCCCCGGAATGACAGCGTGAGGCACCCATGCGCCCCGGAACGACAGTGCTTGGCTAGTTATCGAATTCGATGTGCTTGTCGAAGACGATATTGCCCTTCTCGTTCTTCACGATGTTGTAGCCGTGCAGGCCGTCGCCATTCTTGTCGAAGTTGTATTCGCCCTCGGCGCCCGGATATTTCTTGATGGCAAGGATGGCCTCGCGGATCTTCTGCGGATCGGTGGAGCCGGCATTCTTGATACCAAGCGACAGGACGTTGATGGCGTCATAGGTCCATGAGCTCTGGTTATCCGGCGCAACCTTGAAAGCATCGCGGTAAACCTTGCCGAAGGCCTTCGACGCCTCGGACGAATCTTCCGCATAGTCGGCGACACCGTAGGTGCCGTACAGCGCGGGACCGGCGAGCTTCAATGCGGTGACGTTGACGATCGAGGGCGAACCGACCCACGGAATGTTGACGCCGAGCTGGCGGAGCTGACGGGCAAAGATGCCGAGATCGTTTTCGAAGGTGAAATAGGAGCCGAGGATATCGGCGCCGGACTGCTTGATCGCGAGCACAACCGGGGTGAAATCCTGGCTCTGGTTGGCATAGCCCTGATCGAGCGCGACGGTTGCACCCAGCGGCCCGAGCGCTTCGGTCAGTGCCTTGCCGCCTGCCGTGCCGAAGGCATCGGTCGAATGCAGCACGGCCCACTTCTTCTTGTCGAGATTCTTGACGCCATATTCGGCGATGACGCGGCCGGAATAGCTGTCATTCGGGCGGAAACGGAACAGCCAGGGATTGCCGAGCTTGGTGAGGTTCGGATCGGTACCGCCGAACATCACGGGCTTGCCGAGCTTGAGCACGTCAGGCGCCATCGCATGCACCTGAGTCGAGCGGATCGAGCCGAGGAAACCGACGATTTCGGGATTGGCAGCAAGCTTGGAAAAAGCCAGCACAATGCCGGGATTGGTGGTCTGGTCGTCCTCGATGATCAGTTCAATCTGCTTGCCAAGAATGCCGCCGGCCTTGTTGATGGCCTCGACCGCGAGCTTGGCGCCGCCGGTCGCATATTTGCCCGCTTCCGCCGCCGGCCCCGTAATCGGCGCGCACATGCCGATCTTGATCGTTCCGCCGCCCTGGCGCGCGCGCTGCCAATGATGTAGGGGGCGGTCAGACCAGCGGCCAATCCTGCCGTGAATCCACGTCTCGTGAGCGTCATCGTTCTCTCCCTAAGAGGCCGGACTTGGGCGCCAGCCTTCTTTTGATGGGCGGGAGTTGAGCGAAAAATTCCTGTCCTGTCTACAGCCCAGCGAAATTCGTACGACGAATTAACGCTCGCGTGGCGTGCGATAGCCTTGCCGCAAAAATATGCAGACGCATTATCGATCGAGGAGATCGTCTTCCGCGCCGTCGGCAGCAGGCATGGCCAGCAGCGCGGCTTCCAGCTCATGCAACAGGGCCTGTAGGTCCGACAATTTGCGCGCGCCGAAGCGCTTCGTCATCTCGGCATAGATTGCCTCCGATGTGGGCGCGACAGCTTCGATCAATTTCAATCCCTTTGACGTGATCGAGACAATGCTGCGGCGCAAATCGGCCTTCAGCAAGCGCCGCTCGATCAGCTTGCGCCCTTCGAGATCACGCAGGATGCGCGACAGGCTCGGCCCGAGCAGGAAGGCGACGCGCGCGAGTTCCGTTACCTCGATCTCGCCCGACGCCGCGAGCGCGCGCAGGATGCGCCATTGCTGTTCGGTGAGATCATGCGCCCGCAGCGACGGGCGAAAATGTCGCATCACCGATTCCCGCGTGCGCAGCAGCGACATCGGCAGTGACTGCGAGAAGTCGCGCATCGGGATTTTAGCGGCGGTCCGTGGCTTTGATGCTGTCGTCATGATCGCCTCTATAGGATGATTCTGGCGCACCGCTGTGTGCAACGCACAATCGAATTGTCGCGTCCAGGGTTTGATCGCAACAACTTAACATGTTAATCACTTTTCCGCGCGGCTTTTCTGCGCGGGATGACGACGCGATGGCACTCACCTCTTCAGACATATCAAGCGCGGCGGAGCGCCTGCATCACGCCGAGAAGACGCGGACGCAGATCCGGCAACTGTCGCTGGATCATCCCGGCATCACCATCGACGATTCCTACGCGATCCAGAAAGCCTGGATTGCAATCAAAGTCGGTGAAGGCCGCATCGTGCGCGGCCACAAGATCGGCCTCACTTCCAAGGCGATGCAGAGCGCGCTGAATATCGACGAACCGGATTCCGGCGTGCTGCTCGATGACATGTTTTTCGCCGATGGCGGCATCGTTCCCACCGATCGTTTCATCGCAACCCGCGTCGAGGCCGAACTGGCTTTCGTGATGAAGACACGCCTGTCCGGGCCGGACTGCACGATGTTCGACGTGCTGAACGCCACCGATTTCGTGGTGCCGGCGCTGGAAATTCTCGATACCCGCGTCGAGCGCGTCGATGCGGCAACCAAAGCCACGCGAAAGATCTTCGACACCATCGCAGACAATGCGGCGAATGCCGGCATCGTGCTCGGCGGCCGGCCGATGCGCCCGCTGGAGACTGATCTGCGCTGGGTCGGCGCTATGTGTCATCGCAACGGCCAGCTCGAAGAAACCGGCCTCGCCGCCGGCGTGCTCAATCACCCCGCCACCAGCGTCGCCTGGCTTGCCAACAAGATCGCGCCGCATGGGCTTGCGCTGGAACCCGGCCAGGTCGTTCTCGCCGGCTCGTTCATTCGCCCCATCGAGACCCGCAAAGGCGACACGATCCAGGCGGACTATGGCCCATGGGGCACCGTGAGCTGCTACTTCGGCTGAACAGGGATCACGCACCATGCCGCATTTCACCATCGAATATTCGGCCAATCTCGACGGCGCCGTGGATATCAGTGCGCTGTGCGAAGTGGTGCGCAACGCCGCGGTGCAGACCGGCATCTTCCCGCTCGGCGGCATCCGCGTCCGCGCGATCCGCTGCGAGCACTACGCCATCGCCGATGGCCGCGCCGGGCTCAGCTTTCTCGATATCCTGCTGCGGATCGGCGAAGGCCGCTCGCTTGAGGTTCGCCAGAAGGCCGGCGAGCAGATTTTCCAGACCGTCTCGCAGCATCTCGACAATGTTTTCGCCGGCGGCCGCTTTGCGCTGTCCTTTGACATGCAGATCAACGACAGCGCGACGAGCTGGAAGCGCAATCCCATTCACGACCTGCTGAAAGCCGAGGCCAACAATGGCTAAGTCCCCCGCCGATCCCGCTGCCGTCTTCGCGGCCAATCAGGAACGCGCCGCGCCGCTGCTGAAAAAACTCACGGCCGACGGCATCGGCAATATTATCGATGGCCAGATCGTACCGTCATCGTCGGGCGAGGTGTTCGAGACGACATCGCCGATCGATGGCACCGTGCTGGCACAGGTCGCGCGCGGCACAGCCGCGGATATCGATCAGGCCGCCAAGGCCGCGCAGCGCGCCTTCAGGGAATGGCGCGACATGGCGCCGACTGCGCGCAAGAAGCTGCTGCACTGCGTCGCCGATGCCATCGAGGACAATGCCGACGATATCGCTGTGCTGGAATGTATCGATACCGGCCAGGCGCATCGCTTCATGGCCAAGGCCGCGATCCGCGGCGCCGAGAATTTCCGCTTCTATGCCGACAAATGCCTGGAGGCACGCGACGGCCTGAACATGCCGGCTGACGAACACTGGAATGTCTCGACCCGCGTGCCGATCGGCCCGGTCGGCGTCATCACGCCGTGGAACACGCCGTTCATGCTCTCCACCTGGAAGATCGCGCCAGCGCTCGCTGCCGGCTGCACGGTGGTGCACAAGCCGGCCGAATGGTCGCCGGTCACGGCGGATCTTCTCGCGAAGCTCGCGAAACAGGCCGGCCTACCCGATGGCGTGCTGAACACCGTGCACGGCTTCGGCGAAGAGTCCGGCAAGGCGCTGACCGAACACCCCGCCATCAAGGCCATCGCCTTTGTCGGCGAAAGCGCCACCGGCTCCGCCATCATGGCGCAGGGCGCGCCGACCTTGAAGCGCGTGCATTTCGAACTCGGCGGCAAGAATCCGGTGATCGTGTTCGACGATGCGGACCTCGACCGCGCGCTCGATGCCGTGGTGTTCATGATCTATTCGTTGAATGGCGAGCGCTGTACCTCGTCCAGCCGGTTGCTGGTGCAGGCGAGCATTGCCGATACATTCATCGAGAAACTCACGGCCCGCGTGCAGGCGCTGAAGGTCGGGCATCCGCTCGATCCCAGAACCGAAGTCGGCCCGCTGATCCATGAGCGGCATCATGCCAAGGTGTGCAGCTATTTCGACATCGCGCGGCAGGACGGCGCGACCATCGCCGTCGGCGGCAAGCCTTATGACGGTCCCGGCGGCGGTCATTACGTGCAGCCGACGCTGGTGACCGGCGCACACAAGGACATGCGCGTGGCACAGGAGGAAGTGTTCGGCCCGTTCCTCACGGTGATCCCGTTCGGCAACGAAGCGGACGCGATCGAAATCGCCAATGCCGTGCAATACGGCCTCACCGGCTATGTCTGGACCAATGATGTGGGCCGTGCGCTGCGCGTGGCCGACGCGCTGGAGGCCGGCATGATCTGGCTTAATTCGGAAAATGTCCGCCACCTGCCGACGCCATTCGGCGGCATGAAAGCCTCCGGCATCGGCCGCGACGGCGGCGACTATTCGTTCGAGTTTTATATGGAGACGAAACACGTCTCGCTCGCGCGCGGGACGCATAAGATACAACGTTTAGGAGTCTAGCTCGTCATTCCGGGGCGCGTGCGTCCTTACGCACGTGAACCCGGAATCTCGTGCGGTTCATCACCCTCTGAACCGCACGACATCGAGAAGTAATGAACATATCGGGATTCCGGGTTCACGTGCGCTGCCGCGCACGCGCCCCGGAATGACGAGATAAAACGCAGGAAACGCCCATGCCCGTGCCGACCCACGTGTTCGATCCACCCTTCAATATCCTGCGCTCCAGCCACGTCGTGCTGGACGTCACTGATCTCAAGGCCAGCCGTGCCTTTTATGAGAACGCCGTCGGTCTGCATGTCGAGGACGCCGACAGCGAGACGGTGTATCTGCGCGCCGTGGAGGAGCACCAGCATCACTCGCTGGTACTGCGCAAGGCGGCAACATCGGCGTGCCATCGGGTCGGCTTCCGCGTCGCCAGCGAGAACGATCTCGACAAGGCCGCCGCCTGGTTCGCCGCCAACGGCATCGTCTATTCCTTTGTCGAGCGCCCGTTCCAGGGTCGTACGATGCATGTCACCGATCCGTTCGGCTTCCAGATCGAACTCTATGCGACGATGGAGAAGCGCCCGCATCTGCTGCGCCGCTTCGATCTCTACAAGGGCTGCCACCCCCAGCGGCTCGATCATTTCAACGTCTTCGCCGCCGAGGTGCAGGACACCGTCGACTTCTATGCACGGCTCGGCTTCCGGCTGACCGAATATGGCGAGGAGGACGGCGACAATGGCCGCATCGCCGCTGCCTGGATGCATCGCAAGGGCAATGTCCACGACTTCGCCATCACCAATGGCAAGGGACCGCGGCTGCATCACTTCGCCTATTGGGTGCCGACCGCGATGAACATCCTGCATCTCTGCGACGTGATGGCGTCATCCGGCTATCTGAAGAACCTGGAGCGTGGCCCCGGCCGCCACGGCATCTCCAATGCGTTCTTCCTCTATGTGCGCGATCCCGACGGCCATCGCCTCGAACTCTACACGTCAGACTACCAGACCATGGACACCGACCACGAACCGCTGCGCTGGTCGCTGAAGGACCCGCGCCGGCAGACCCTGTGGGGCGCCCCTGCGCCGCGCTCTTGGTTTGAACAAGGCTCGCTGTTCAATGGGCAGGCCGTGCGTGAGCCGGCCTTCGTGGCGGATGTGACGATTGCGGATTGAGTGTGAGATGGTCAGCAAGATGATGCACGCCGGCGACGTGGAATCCCTCCCCCTTGCGGGGAGGGTCGGCCGAACGAAGCGATGCGAAGCATCGCTGACGTGGAGGCCGGGGTGGGGTGCCCCACGCTCCGACGTCACGTGGGGCACCCCCACCCGACCGGCCTTCGGCCGGCCACCCTCCCCGCAAGGGGGAGGGATGGACGGAGCGCTTCTGCAGCGATGGAGTTTAACTGATGACCCATCCCCGCCTCGCCACCTTCACCGTCAACGGAGCCCTGAAATACGGCGCCGTCACTGACGACGGGATCGTCGATCTGTCCGCGCGCTACGGCGGGGATTATCCGACTTTGCGTGAGGCCATCGCGCATGGCGCCCTGCACCGGCTCGCGGATGCCGCGGCCAATCAGCCTGCGGATTTTGCGATTGACAGAATCACCTGGCAGCCACCGATCCCGGCCCCGGAAAAGATCATCTGCATCGGCGTCAACTATCCGGACCGCAATGCCGAATACAAGGACGGTCAGGACGCGCCGAAATATCCTTCGATGTTCATGCGCACGCCGCGCTCCTTCGTCGGACATGAGGCACCGCTGGTGCGGCCGCGCGTATCCAGGCAGCTCGACTATGAAGGCGAAGTGGTGCTGGTGATCGGCAAGGCCGGGCGACACATCGCCGAGGGCGATGCGCTGGATCACATCGCCGCAATCACGCTCTGTAACGAAGGCACCATCCGCGACTGGGTGCGGCACGCCAAGTTCAACGTCACGCAAGGCAAGAATTTCGAATCCACCGGCAGCCTCGGGCCATGGATCGTGCCCTATACCGACGAAAGCCAGATCGCCGATATCCGCCTCACCACCCATGTCAATGGCGAGCTGCGGCAGGACGATCGCACCTCGCGGCTGATGTTCGGCTTCCGCTATCTCCTGAGCTATATCTCGACCTTCACGACTCTCGTGCCCGGCGACGTGATCGTCACCGGCACGCCGACCGGTGCTGGTGCGCGCTTCGATCCGCCGCGCTATCTCGTCCCGGGCGATGTGATCGAGATCAAGGCGGACGGCATCGGCACGCTGCGCAACGGCGTCGTCGACGAACACTAACGGATTGGAATACGCATGACTGTTCTCACCGGTGGCGAAGCCATCGTCAGCGGGCTCAAGGCGCATGGCGTCGACACAGTCTTCGGCCTGCCCGGCGCGCAGGTCTATGGTCTGTTCGATGCCTTTCATCAGGCGAATCTCAATGTCATCGGCGCGCGTCACGAACAGGCCTGCGGCTATATGGCCTTCGGCTATGCCCGCGCCTCCGGCAAGCCTGGCGTGTTCAGCGTCGTGCCCGGCCCCGGCATTCTCAATGCCAGCGCAGCGATGCTGACCGCCTTCGGCTGCAACGAGCCGGTGATGTGCCTCACCGGTCAGGTGCCGAGTGATTACCTTGGCAAGGGCCGCGGCCATCTGCATGAGATGCCCGACCAGCTCGCGACACTGCGCAGCTTTGTAAAATGGGCGGAGCGCATCGACTATCCCGGGGACGCGCCGACAAAAGTAGCGCGCGGCTTCCAGGAGATGATGTCCGGCCGCCGCGGCCCCGTGGCGCTGGAAATGCCATGGGACGTGTTCACGCAGCGCGCGGAAACCGCCGCAGCGACGACGCTTGAACCATTCGCCGCGCCCTCGCCCGATCCTGACCAGATCAAGGTCGCAGCCGCGCTGATCAAGACCGCCAAGGCACCGATGATCTTCGTCGGTGCAGGCGCGATGGACGCAGGCGACGACATCCTCGCACTCGCCGAGATGATCGACGCACCCGTGGTCGCGTTCCGCTCGGGGCGCGGCATCGTCAGCAATGCCCATGAGCTCGGCCTCACCATGGCCGCCGCCTATAATCTGTGGCCGCAGACCGATCTCATGATCGGCATCGGCTCGCGGATGGAATTGCCGACCACGTTCCGCTGGCCGTTCCGGCCAGACGGCTTGAAGTCCATCCGCATCGATATCGATCCCGTCGAATTCAGGCGTCTCACGGTTGATGCGCCGATCGTTGCCGATGCGACAGAAGGAACGCGCGCGCTGGTCGCCGCCGTGAGCAAGGTCGGATACACGAAGACGGCCGGGCGTCGTGAGACGATCCGCACAGCCTCGGCGAAAGCGCAGAAAGACATCCAGGCGATCCAGCCGCAGATGGCCTATCTCGACATCTTGCGCGACGTGCTGCCCGACAACGCCATCGTCACCGATGAGCTGTCGCAGGTCGGCTTCACCTCATGGTTCGGCTTTCCGGTCTATCAGCCGCGCACCTTCATCACCTCGGGCTATCAGGGCACGCTCGGCTCCGGCTTTCCCACTGCACTCGGCGCCAAGGTCGCGCAGCCGGACCGGCCCGTTGTCGCCATCACCGGCGATGGCGGCTTCATGTTCGCGGTGCAGGAACTGGCGACGGCCGTGCAGTTCAAGATCGGCGTGGTGACGCTGGTGTTCAACAACAATGCCTATGGCAATGTGCGGCGCGACCAGTTGCAGGTGTTCGACGGCCGCGTGGTGGCTGCCGATCTGGTCAATCCGGATTTCGTCAAGCTCGCGGAGTCGTTCGGTGTTGGTGCTGCACGGGTGACGTCACCGGAGGAGTTCAAGCCGGCGCTGGAGAAGGCGCTGGCCGACGGCGGGCCGTATCTGATCGCGATCGACGTGGTCAGGGACTCGGAAGTCAGTCCGTGGGCGTTCATTCATCCGAAGAAGCCGTAAGGACCTCCACTCTCTCGATCGTCATGGCCGGACTTGTTCCGGCCATCCACGTCTTGGTCTGAGCGAAGAAGGCGTGGATGCCCGGGACGAGCCCGGGCATGACGGTGCGGGGTGAGAATGTGTTGCTACTGCTTCACCGGCGGATCCAGCAGCGTGCAACCGCCATCTGCGATCGGCCGCATGATGTCTTCCGCCTTCACCTTGCCCTTGATGGTGAGCAGGTCCCACTCGCCCTTGACTTCCGAGGGCTTCTTCACTTCCGCCAGCAGCATGTCGTTCATCAGCCGGCCGTCCTCGCGCACGCGGGCGCCCGGCGCGAAGAAATCATCCACCGGCATCGCCTTCATCTGACGCATCACCTTCAAGCCGTCATTCTCGTTGGCGGCTTCCGCGGCGCGCAGATAGTGCTTCACGGCGCTATAGACGCCGGCCTGCGCATGGGTTGGCATCTTGCCGTGCTTGGCGAGGAAGCGCTTGCCGAATGCACGGCTCGCATCGTCATTGTCCCAGTAATAGCCCTCGAGATACTGCACGCCCTGCGTGGCTTCGGAGCCGAGCGCCTTCACCGAGGTGAGATAGAAGATCAGCACGGCCAATTTCTGCTTGCCCTCGCCGATCTGGAATTCGCGTGCCTGCTTGATATTGGTGACGGTGTCGCCCGAAGCATTGGCGAGCGCGATCACCTTGGCGCCGGAGGATTGCGCCTGCAGCAGGAAGGACGAGAAATCCATCGTGCCGACCGGATGCTTCACCGCGCCGAGGACCTTGCCGCCGGCAGCTTCCACCACTTTCGAGACTTCCGCCTGCATGGCGATGCCGAAGGCGTAATCCGCCGTGATGAAATACCAGGTGTCGCCGCCCTGCTTGACCACGGCCTTGGCGATGCCCTGCGCCAGCGAATAGGTGTCGTAGAGCCACATCGCGGCGGTCGGCGCGCATTGCTTGCCGAACACGTCGGCGGTGGCCGAGCCGACATGCACCAGCACCTTGCCGCGCTCGCGCGCCATGTTCTGCACCGCCAGCGAGATCGCCGAATTGCCGATGTCGAAGATCGCGTCGACGCCCTGCTGATCGTAGAGATCGCGCGCCAGCGATACGCCGATATCGGTCTTGTTCTGATGATCCGGGCCGAGCATTTTCACCGGCAGGCCGCGTACCTTGCCGCCGACATCGTCGATCGCGAGCTGCGCCGCGACCACACTGCCGGTGCCGCCGGCATCGGAGAACACCGAACTCTTGTCGTTCAGCACCGCGATGGTGAGAGGTTTGGTGATGGGTTCGGCAAGCGCCGAACCGTTCAGGCAAGCAACAGCAATGGCAGCCAATATGCCCATTCGGGTCATTGTCGTTTCCTCGTTCTGGTTTTTATTGAGGAAAGCGTAATGGCGGCCGAATGCCTTGGCCAGCAAAATTTAATCGATCGATTAAATCGAATTCCGACGCGCGGAAAGCATCAGACGACTGGCGTCGCTGCGCTCCGCCGCTGCCACCGAACCGCAGCAAGTGCCAGTAGTCCAGCACCGGCCACAGCCCAGCACGCGATGGGCGCCCAGTGCAGCAGCGGCGCATAGTCCGGCAGCTTCTGCAATCCGCCGGCGACCGCAGCCATGCGTGCGAAAGTTGCGAGCGCGAGCGCCGAGAAGACGAGACCGATGACCTTGCCCTCCGCGCCGGTCTCGCCGATCGCCATCGCCGCCGACACGGCGCTCATCATCATGCAGCCCCATGCCGCGCCAGCGATGAATTGCGCCGCGATCAGCATGTTGAGATTGGCAGCGAACTCCGCGCCGATCACCGCACACGCGCCGAGCAATCCGGCTACGCCAATGACGAAAATTCCGCCCTGGCGCTTCACCACCGCGCTGGCCGGAAACATCGCGATGTTGAAGCCAATCCAGAATATCGGCATCAACCATTCCAGATCGGCCGGCCTGGCGAAGCGCAGGAACATCGGCGCGCTGTTGATGCTGAAGTGAAGCTGGAAGCCCAGCGCAAGGATGACCATCGCAGCGATGAACAGCATGGGCACACGGCCGAGCGCCTTGCCCTGCGCCGGCGAAGCCTTTGCCTCACGGGCGCTGACCTGCACGAGGCCACGCTCGACGCGCGACAACGCCAGCGTCACAACCAGCAAAACCACGCCGGCAAGAACGAAAGGCAGCCGCGGATCGACGCCGCGCAATGTCACGCCGAGATAGGGCGCCAGCGCACCGGCGACGCCATAGCCGAGCATGGCCAGCGCGGCGAGAAACGGCCGCGACGGGCGCGCGGCATATTTGCCGAGCAATGTCAGCGGCGGCGCGCGCAAGGCCGAGGATGTCGCCGACCAGATCACGATCAATGCGATCAGCGCGACTTGCGCCCTCGGTCCCTGCCCGGCAACGAAAGGCAGCGCGACAAAGGCCGCACAGGACACCGCGGTCAGGATGCCGACAATGAGGCCGAGCCGCCCGACTACGCGCGCAATCCTGTCGGCGACCAGACCCATCGCCGTATCGGCGACAGTGAAGATCGCCTGATCGAGCATGAGGATGAAGATGACGACGGTCGGCGCAATGCCGACATCGGCAGCGAGCTTTGGCAGATAGATCACATAGGTGACCCAGCCCAGCGTGAAGACCAGTTGCAACACGGCGAGATAGATGCCCGCAGCATTGCTGGCGGCGGCTTGTGTGCCGGTTCGTTCCTGCTCGCTCATTTTCCCCTCACCCCGCCCGACCATAGAATGGTCGCGGCAGCCAAGGAAAGCGTTCAACGCGCGGCGTTCAACAGGTCTCGTTCAACAGGTCTTGCGGAAGGTCAGATTGATGCGCTGACCGCCCATGACCGGATGTTCGCCGTCCGGCAGCGGCGCAACGCCGTGATAGGCCAGCCGCGACGGACCGCCCCAGACCACGACATCACCATGGGTCAGACGATAGCGCTTCTGCGGCGCGCTGCGGGTGAGACCACCAAACAGAAATGTCGCCGGCAGGCCAAGCGAGACCGAAACGATGGGCGCGTGCAGATCCAGCTCGTCCTTGTCCTGGTGCAGCGAGAGTTTGGCGCCGGGCTTGTAGCGATTGATCAGGCAGGCATCCGGCACGAAGGCCTCGAAGCCGGCCTGAACCGCCGCACGTGCGGCGAGATCGCGAAACGGCGCCGGCATCTCGGGCCATGGCTTTCCACTGTCGGGATCGAAGGGGTCGTAGCGATAGCCGCGTGCGTCAGACACCCATCCGACCCGGCCGCAATTGGTCATGGCGACCGACATGGTGTGACCGCCCGGCGTGACCAGATGGCGGAACGGCGCCGCCTTCACGATGACGCGCAGCGCTGCGATCACATCCAGCTGTTCGGCAGCAAAGAAGTTACGCAGCAGAACGGCTCCCTCGGCGAGTTCCTCGCGCGCAGGCTGGTCATCCCTGATATCGGCGAACAGGTCGGTCATCGCGGTTGTTCAGTCGTCCCGTCACTTCGCATCGTGAAAGATCACCCCGAGCGTATGGCGCCGCCCGGATTTCACCCGGCTGACGCCGTGGCGCAGATTGACGCGATAACTGCCGCGCGTGCCGGCAACCGGCCGGTGATGCACGGCGAACACCACGGCATCGCCCTGCCGCAAGCCTACCACTTCGGCGCGCGACTGCATCCGCGGCCGCTGCTCCGTCAACACGAATTCTCCGCCGGTGAAATCCTCACTGGGTTCCGACAGCAGGATCGCGACCTGCAGCGGAAACACATGCTCGCCATAGAGATCCTGATGCAGGCAATTGTAGTCACCGGCTTCATATTGCAGCAGCAGCGGCGTTGGTCGGGTCTGTCCGGCATCATGGCAGCGCTTGAGGAATGCGGCGTGATCGGCGGGAAAGCGGACGTCGATTCCCATCGCCTCGTTCCAGCGATTGGCGATCGTACTCAATGGTCCGTAGAGCGCCGGACGCAGGCCGGCGATCGGATCGGGCAGCGGATAATTGAAATACTTGTATTCGCCGCGGCCAAAGCCGTGGCGGCCCATGACGATGCGGCTGCGGAACTGGGCGTCGTCGGGATAGAGCGATGCGAGGTAACGGCACTCATCGGCGGTGAGCAGTTTTTCGAATACCGCACAGCCCTGGGCGTCGAGATCGGCGCCGATGCGCTGCCAGTCGATGGCCTCGACGCGGGCCTGCGGCGCGTCATTGTTTTCTGGGCGCTTCTTCGCGAGTGAAACCATGTCATCGCCTCCGTCATCCGGCCGCGATCAGGGTGTCATGGCCTGTTGGCCATTTTGGGGAGATGGGCGGGTGAAGCCACCCGATTTCTGGCCCTCTAACCTCTCCCCGCCTTGCGGGGAGAGGTCGCCGCGTCTTCGCGGCGGGTGAGGGGCATGGCAGGAGAGAAAAGGCACGCGCGGAACCCCACCGGATCGAAGAACGGGTACCCGAGAGCGCGCGCGTGCGGTGACGGCGGTAACCGCCCCTCACCCGCTCCGGCTGCGCTGCGCTTCGCCGGATCGACCTCTCCCCGCAAAAGCGGGGAGAGGTTAAGAACCTCAGCCCACCACCGGCAATGTCTTCACATCATAGCCATGGCTGATCTTGCGCTTCAGCACCGGGTCTTCGATCTCGTAATCGAAACGCTCGGCAGGACGGATGCCGCCCTTGGCGGCGAAGGTGCCGCCGAACATGGCGGTGCCGTCTGGCAGCTTGTCGCTGTCGAAACCTTTCTTGACCAGTTCGGCCACCGGCAGCATGCCGCTCAGCAGGCCCTCCTGATACAGCACCTTTTCGCCCTTGATGGTGGCCCAGGAGCGCAGGATGATCTGGTCCCAATGCGGAAGCGCTTCGGACAGTTCCCACACCACCGGCGCAATCGGCTTGTCGCACATCTGCTTCGACACGGTGATGTTGTAGGTCTCGACCTTGCGGTCGGTATGGTCGGAGCCGACACCGACATAGGTCTTGCCGCCTGACGCAAACAGGCAGAATTCGACTTCGCCCGATGAATTCTCGTCGGTGCATTCGATCATGCCATCGGTGGTGAAGCGGCGCGCCGAGCAGCGGTAGTAGATCGGCGTCGATGCCGGCGGCGCGATGCCGAGCGCTTCGAGTTCCTTGATGTGATGATCGCGCGCGACGGGATCGCGGCCGGTCCAGCCGGCGATGACGCCCTGGGTGATCTTGAGCGTCAGCGGCGTCTTGGTGCCTTTTGCGTCCAGCGTGAACGCGATCTCGGTGGTCATGCGTGTATCCTCAGGTTTTAGAGATTAACCGCGAACGGTGGTTTCAATGCCCGCGGCGAGTTCGAAGATGCGGCGGTCGGAGCCGCCAGCAGCGGCCAGCATCAGGCCGACAGGCGCTTCGTCCTTTGCGTGGATCGGCAGCGAGATGGCGCAACCGTCGATCATATTGATCAGCGTGCAGTTGCGCAGCGCCATCAGGTTCTGCTTCGAGAACACCTTGTCGTCTTCCATGTCGGCAATCGACGGCGGCGTGATCGCGCAGGTCGGCAGCACCAGCGCGTCAAAGGGCGCGATGCGCTTTTCGGTGCGCGCGATCAGCGAACGGCGCATCGGCAGCAGGTCGAGATAGTCGGCGGCGTTCTGGGTCTCGCCGCGCTGGATGCGCAGCGCGACGCGCGGATCATAGACGTCGCCCTTGCTGGCGAGGAGGTAGCGATGCCAGGCATAGCTTTCCGCCGCGGTGAAACCGCCCTTGGTGCTCATCGGTCCGATGTCGTTGAACTCAGGCACTTCGATGCGCTCAATGATCGCGCCCTTGTCGGCGAGCTTCTTCAGCGCGCGCTCGAAGGCGGCTGCGACGACAGGATCGAGATCGTCCATCGCCAGCGTGGTCGGCACTGCAAGGCGCATGCCCTTGATCGGGCGCGGGGTGAGCTCGAATTCCGGCTCGCCGGCAAGTACCGCGTCCATCGCCGCGCAGCAGGCGACCGAGCGCGCGAGAGGACCGATGCTGTCGAGCGTGAAGGACAGCGGCACCGCGCCATCGAGCGGCACACGGCGCTGCGTCGGCTTGTAGCCGACGATGCCGTTGAAGGCCGCCGGAATGCGGCAGGAACCGCCGGTGTCGGTGCCGAGTGCCGCATGCGCCATGCCATCGAGCACAGAGACGGCGGCACCGGAGGACGAGCCGCCCGGCACATGGCCAACCTCGCGCTTCCACGCGCCTTTGGGCGTACCGTAATGCGGATTGGTGCCGATACCCGAATAGGCGAATTCGACCATGTTGGTGCGCCCTATCACCACAAAGCCGGCGCGGCGCAGACGTGCGACGGTCGGAGCATCGGCATCGGCGGGCGCGGAATCGTCCAGCGCGCGCGAACCGGCGCGGGTCACCTGGCCCTTGATGTCGAACAGGTCCTTGATGGAAATCGGAATGCCGGCATAGCGCGATGGCGCGGCATTGACCTTGCGCAGCGCATCCATGGCATCGGCCGCGGCCAGTGCCGCATCCTTGTCGACATGGATGAAGGTGCGCGCGCCCTCGCCGTTCCGATCGGCGATTTTGGCCAGACAGGCTTCGACCAGTTTGCGGGAGGTGGTGCGGCCGGCGGCGAGATCGGCGGCCAGGCTGGCGAGGGTCGGTGCGGTCTGGTGGAAGTCGTTGCTCATGGTCGCGGCATCCTGTGTGTCTTGCCGGACCCGCAGGTGGTCACGGCGCCCGGTCGGTATCGCCGAAAGTGTCCTCGATTTCCAGATCGAGCAGCGCGGAGCTGAGCGATTTGCCATGCGCGTCGAGCGCCAGCGATCGCGTCACCCCGCCGCCAAGCGCCTGATCCATCACGAAGTTCAACGCCGCCAGATTGGGCAGTTCATAGCGGACCACCTCGCCCGCGACGATGCCCGCAAACAGGGCCTTCACGCGCGCGGCGGTCACTTGGGATACTATCAACGGATATAGCTTTGCGTCAAAGGCAATTACCGAGATGTTGGAAATGTTGCCTTTGTCACCTGTGCGGGAATGGGCGATCTCGCGCAGCTTCACGTCATGCTCCCTCAACCATCCGTACCAACCTACCCTGCCTGGTTGCAGCGGGACAAGCCTCGCACGTATTTCAACCGGAATTCCACGTCGTCCCGCAGTGAGCAGATACGGCCATGCAGCCCGCGCGCTGGACCGCCCCCGGTGGAATGTGGAATGTCCATCCAGAGGACAACGAACGGGGCCAAATCCCCGTCCAAGGGAGAGAACACGAGACATGGCTGAACCAGCCCGCGCGCGGCCGAAACCGACACCGGAAACCCAGCATTATTGGGACGGCGCCAAAGCCGGCGAATTGCGCCTGCAGCGCTGCGACGACTGCAGCAATGTGTATTTTCCGCCGCGCCCGTTCTGCCCCGGCTGCGCCTCGCGCAAGGTGTCGGTGTTCAAGGCCTCGGGCAAGGGGTTCCTCTACAGTTACGTCATCAATCATCGCCCTGCTGCACCGGGCTTCACGCCGCCTTACGCGATTGCCGTGGTCGAGCTTGAGGAAGGTCCGCGGCTGATGAGCAACATCATCGATTGTCCGCAGACGCCCGAAGCGCTCGAACTCGACATGAAGTTAGAGGTCGCCTTCGAGAAGCTCGACGAAGCCATCACCCTCCCTGTGTTCCGTCCGGCTGGGGGTTGAGACCATGCGCAGAAACGCAGTCGCCGTTGTCGGCGCAGCCGAGACCACCGAGCTCGGCGTCATCCCCAACATGTCGCAGATCCAGCTTCACGCGGATGCGGCGCTCAACGCTATCAAGGATGCCGGACTGAAGCTGTCCGACATCGACGGCATCGCCACCGCGGTCGAGACACCGCAGCAGATCGCGCATTATCTCGGCATCACCCCGACCTGGGTCGACGGTACATCCGTCGGCGGTTGCTCCTTCATGCTGCATGTTCGCCACGCGGCCGCCGCGATCGAGGCCGGTCTGTGCAAGACCGTGCTGATCACACATGCCGAGTCCGGCAAGTCGATGATCGGCAAATTGCCGCGCTCGATTCCGGCGGACAGTTTGCAAGGCCAGTTCGAGGCGCCTTACGGCGTCTACGGTCCGCCGAGCATGTTCCCGATCCCGGTGCTGCGCTACATGAAGACCCATGGCATCACCCATGAGCAGATCGCGTCCGTCGCCGTGTTCCAGCGCGAATGGGCGGCGAAGAATCCGCGCGCGATGATGAAGGCGCCGATCACCGTCGAGGACGTGCTGAACTCGAAGATGATCGCCTATCCGTTCCGCATCCTGCAATGCTGCCTCGTCACCGATGGCGGCGGCGCGCTGATCCTGACCTCGGCCGATCGCGCCAAGGATTTCCCGAACAAGCCGGTCTATATTCTCGGCACCGGCGAGAGCGTGGAAACGCCGATGGTCAGCCAGATGAAGACCTTCGATTCATCGCGCGCCTTCACCGTGGCCGGACCGACCGCATTCCGCGAGGCAGGGATTGCGCATAAGGACGTCGATCACCTGATGATCTACGATGCCTTCGCGCATCTGCCGCTGTATGGTCTCGGCGATCTCGGCTTCATGCCGCATGAGGAAACCGGCCAATTCATCGCCGACGGCAACACCCGCCCCGGCGGCAAGCTGCCGATGAACACCAATGGCGGCGGCCTCAGCTATATGCATTCCGGCATGTACGGCATGTATGCGCTGCAGGAAAGCGTGCGACAAATGCGCGGCATCGCGCCGGCGCAGGTGCCGGGCGCGAAGATCTCCGTCTGTCACGGCGTCGGCGGCATGTTCGCTGCGTCGGGCACGGTCATTTTTACGAACGAGAAGTAAACGCGGTGCCTTCTCCCCGCTTGCGGGGAGAAGGTGGCTCGAATGCGCGAAGCGCGTTCGAGACGGATGAGGGGGACTATCCGCAAGCGCGGAGCAAGCGGATAGTCCCCCTCACCCGCCCCGGCTTCGCCGGGACGACCTCTCCCCGCAAGCGGGGAGAGGTTAGAAAACATCAATCACACCACCAAGAGGAACCACCACATGGCATCTACCAAATCACTCGACGGCAAGGTCATTGTCGTCACCGGCGCGGGTCGCGGCATTGGCCGCGGCATTGCGCTGCTCTGCGCGGCTGAAGGCGCCAAGGTCGTCGTCAACGATCCCGGCGTCGGCACCGACGGTTCGGGCGGCGATGGCGCGGCTCCGGCCGAACAGGTCGTCGAGGAAATCATCAAGGCCGGCGGCACCGCCGTTGCCAACTTCGAGTCGGTCGCCGAAGCGATCCCGGCCAGCAAGATCATCAAGCAGGCCGTGGACACCTACGGCAAGATCGACGGCGTGGTGAACAATGCCGGCATCCTGCGCGACGCGATCTTCCACAAGATGTCGATCGACGCTTTCGAGATGGTGATCAAGGTCCATCTGATGGGCTCATTCTACACCTCGCATGCTGCCGCGCGTTACTTCCGCGAGCAGAACTCCGGCTCGTTCGTGCACTTCACCTCGACCTCGGGCCTGATCGGCAATTTCGGCCAGGCCAACTATTCGGCCGCCAAGCTCGGCATCGTCGGCCTGTCGAAGTCGATCGCGCTCGACATGGGCCGTTTCGGCGTCAATTCGAACTGCGTCTCGCCTTTCGCCTGGAGCCGCATGATCGGCAGCATCCCGACCGAGACCGAAGCCGAGAAGGCCCGCGTCGAGCGCATGCAGCGCATGGGTCCGGAAAAGATCGCGCCGCTGGTGGCGCATCTCCTCTCCGACGACGCCAAGGAAATCTCCGGACAGATCTTTGCCGCCCGCATGAACGAGATCTTCCTGATGGGCCAGTCGCGCCCGCTGCGCTCCATCCACCGCGCCGAAGGCTGGACCCCGCAGAGCCTCGCCGAACACGGCATGCCGGCGCTGAAGTCGTCGTTCTACAAGCTCGACCGTTCGGCTGACATTTTCAGCTGGGATCCGGTCTAACCACACTCTCCGTCATGGCCGGGCTTGTCCCGGCCATCCACGTCTTGGCGACCAGACAAAAGGCGTGGATGCCCGGGACAAGCCCGGGCATGACGTGGAGAGGTTGGCGCCCTCTTGCCGCCGACACAGCGACCATCTTCACGCCCCTGAATTTAAAACGAAACAATATTGCTCAAATAGCCATGCATATCGGTCTTATCTGACCTGATATCGCGCTAATTTCGTCATAAAGAATTCAAACGCCGCCCAAGACCGGCTATGCACCCGTAAACAACGGGTTTGACGTCACGCATCTGCGGACGAAACCGCATTTGCTGGACGAACATCATGACAGATCACGCGGGCGCGATGCCCTCCGCGGCCATGCCGCATTCCAAGCCGCTGAATTCCCCCGCCCGCGTTCTGCTGGCGAGCCTGATCGGCACCACCATCGAATTCTTCGACTTCTACGTTTATGCCACCGCCGCGGTGCTGGTGTTTCCAAAACTGTTCTTCCCGGCCGGCAATGACACCGCGGCGCTGCTCGCGTCCTTCGCGGTGTTCTCGATCGCGTTCTTTGCGCGTCCGTTCGGCGCCGTCGTGTTCGGCCATTTCGGCGATCGCGTCGGCCGCAAGACCACGCTGGTCGCAGCATTGCTGACCATGGGCATCTCCACCGTCCTGATCGGTTTGCTGCCGACGCATGCGCAGATCGGCCTTGCAGCGCCGCTTCTGCTGGTGCTGTGCCGTTTCGGCCAGGGCTTCGGCCTCGGTGGTGAATGGGGCGGCGCGGTGCTGCTCGCCACCGAGAACGCGCCGGAAGGCAAGCGCAACTGGTACGCCATGTTCCCGCAACTCGGCGCGCCGCTCGGCCTGTTCCTGTCGTCCGGCACGTTCTTCATCCTGTTGCACTTCGTCTCGCCGGAAACGTTCCTGAGCTGGGCGTGGCGCGTGCCGTTCCTCGCCTCCATCGTGTTGATCGCCATCGGATTGTGGGTGCGCCTGTCGATCACCGAGACGCCGGAATTCCAGAAGGCCATCGAGAAGGCCGAGCGCGTTGCTGTTCCCAGCATGGAGCTGCTGCGCAAGCACAAGCGCAGCCTCGTGCTCGGCACGCTGGTCGGTCTGATGACCTTCGTGTTCTTCTATGTCTGCACGGCCTATCTGCTGTCCTACAATGTCGGTATCGCGAAGATGTCGCTGCTCGACGCGCTCAAGGTGCAGATCGCCGGCGCCGTCGCCTTCGGCACCACTAACATCCTGGCCGGCCTGCTTGCCGACAGGATCGGTCGCCGCACGCTGCTGATCGCCAATTGCCTGATGGTGATCGTGTTCTCGTTCTTCCTGGCACCGCTGCTGTCAGGCGGCGTGGCGGGCATCTATGCCTTCGCGCTGATCGGTCTGGCGATCTTCGGCATCAATTACGGCCTGATCGGCGCCGCACTCGCGGCACCGTTCCCGACCACGGTGCGTTACACCGGCGCGTCGATGACGTTCAACCTCGCGAGCATCTTCGGCGCCTCGCTGGCGCCTTATATCGCCACCTGGCTGCAGGCAAATTACGGTCTCGCTTACATCGGCTATTACGTGCTGGCCGCCGCGGTGATCACGCTCATCGCTATCTTCGTGTCAGACAAGCACGAGGTTTGAGCGCGCTCGCATAACGATCAAAAAGGGGCAGCGCTGGCGCTGCCCCTTTTTGTTTGTCAGTTCGACGCCTGCTGCCGTTTGAGTTCATTCCGCGCCGCGTCGCGCTCGAATTCGCCATCGCCCCGGCACATCTCGGCGGCCTGTTTCAGATAGGGCAGCGCCTCCTGCGGCTTGCGCTTCACCATCAGATACTGGCCAAGATAGAACGACACGCCGCAAGCCCCGAAGTCGTCGGCGAGCCGCATGTCCTTCATTTTGGCGAGCATCTCGTCGCGGGTCATCTGGCCGAGATAGACCGCCACCATCGGCCATGGCCAGCCCTCGCGATCGAGCGTATCGGTATTGCGCTTCAACTCGCCCATGTCGTAGTCGCCGCTGCGTGCCCGCGCGATATAGCGCAGCAGCTTGGCCAGATCGTATTCCGGCGTCTTTGCCACCACATCGCCGAAGTCCGCTCCGGCTTCTGCGAAATGCCCGGTGATGAAATGAGCGTGGGCGCGCCGGTTGCGGATGGTCGGATCATTCGGCCTCAGCTTCAGCGCAGCGTCATAGTCCGGGATCGCGCTGGCAAAATCGCCCTTGCGCGAGAAAGCGATGCCGCGATCGACGTAGGAATGCGGGTCGTTCGGATTGGCCGCAATGGCCTGGCCGAGATCCGCAATCGCGCCGTCATTATCGCCGCGATCCAGCCGGAGTTCGGCGCGGCTGAGATGAAGAAATCTATCTCCGGGCTTGAGCTGTACCGCCGCGTTGAAGTCGGCCATGGCCTTGTCGAATTCCTTCTTCATGAAATAGGCGCCGCCGCGAAATCCCAGCGCCAGGAAGTCTCCGGGATCGAGGCGAATCGCTGCCGAGAAATCCGCGATGGCACCGTCGACATCGGACAAGCCTTTGCGCAGCAATCCGCGCCCGCGATAGTAGTGCGGCATGTCCGGTTTGAGACGAATGGCTTCGTCGTAATCCGCGCGCGCATGGGTAACGTCACCCTTGGATTCATAGGCGCTCGCGCGCGTGGCATAGGCGAAGGCATAGCGTGGATCAAGCGCAATCGCCTTGCTGGCATCGGCGATGGTCGAATCGAAATCATTCAGACGGTCATAGACCAAAGCGCGTGCCCCATAGGCATAAGCGTAGTCCGGCTTCAATGAGATGAAAGCCGTGAAGTCGGCGAGCGACGCCTCCATATGGCCGAGTTCGAAGTTCCCGACGGCACGAAGGCGAAGCGCTTCGTCGCGCTCGGAATCCGTTGCGCCAGGACGATCGATGATATCGCTGCAGCCTGCGATCATCCGCTGATCCATCGGCGGGCGACATCCATTATCCGCCTGCGCTGAGAATGACGTCACGAACAGCAACGCCACGGAAGCGGCTGCAAAGCGCATGTGACAGCGAAACGACGGCATGGGAACCACACATCAGCATGAGGGATTTGGCCATTAGTCTCGTGGAACTATCAAAACGTTCACTGCGCTGCGATGCGCGCTTGTGCACCGCCATGATCGCGCGGCAGCATCGAATTGTGTAGCATCGACGTCGCAACGGTATTTAGACTGCTGGCAATAACTGGAGCAAACCAGAAAAGCCGGGAGGACGATGATGCCAACTCAGCTCGACGCGAACGACGCAGCTCAACCCGCCGCAATATCCAACTCACTCAGTCGCAGAAAAATCCTGAGCGGCGGCGCTGCACTGGCAGCGACGACGCTGATCGCACCTGATGCACTCGCGCGCAACTTTGGTCGCGGCGCGGAACCACAGCGCTATCCCGATCCCGATATCGTCGTCATCGACGCCAATCGCTTCAAGGCGAAAGTCGGCAACACCGTCATCAAGCGGCTCTATACGGGTTGCCTGTGGGCGGAGGGACCGGCGTGGAATGCGCAGGGGCAGTATCTGATCTGGAGCGACATCCCCGCCAATCGCCAGTTACGCTATCTCGACGATGACGGCCACATCTCCGAGCGCTTCCGCTATCCATCCGAGGAGAGCAACGGCAATTCGTTCGACACCGAGGGCCGCCAGCTCTCCGCGCAGCGCACGCGCCTCGTCCGCTTCGAGCACAATGGCAGCGTGACGACGCTTGCTGAACAGGCAAACGGCAAGCCGCTGAACGGGCCGAACGACATGGTGGTCAATCCGATCGACAAGGCGATCTGGTTCACCGATCCCGGCTACGGCGCCATCAATCTCTATGAAGGGCAACGCGCGGCGCCGGGCGTCACGCAGCCGCACCAGAAGGAAGCGGTGTATCGCATCGACCCCACGAACGGCCAGATCGCCAAGGTCGCGGACGATCCGTTCAAGCCGAACGGTTTGGCGTTCAGCCCGGACTACAAGAAGCTCTATGTCTGCGACACCGGCATCACGCATTATCCCAATGCCAAGAACGTGGTGTGGCAATACGACGTGGACGGCGGCAAGCTCAGCAATGCGAAGCCGCTGATCGACATGACGCTGGATGGCAAGTCCGGCTTCCCTGACGGACTGCGCGTCGATACCGAAGGCAATATCTGGGTCGGCGCTGGCTGGGTCGGTGACGGCTATGACGGAGTGCAGATCTTCGCGCCGGACGGCCAGCGGATCGGCCAGATCAAGCTGCCGGAAACCTGCGCGAACGTGTGTTTCGGCGGCAAGAAGCGCAACCGGCTGTTCATGACGGCGAGCCAGTCACTCTATGCGGTCTATGTGGAAACGCAGGGCGCGCATTTTTGTTGAGGGGCGCTTCCTTATCCCTCCCCCTTGCGGGGAGGGTGGATCGAACGCGCAGCGTTCGAGACGGGTGGGGGTACCACGGGCGACAGCGCTTGTGTCGCCCCACCCGTCCGGCCTTACGGCCGGCCACCCTCCCCACTGCGCACAGCTTCGCTGTGCTGGAGGGAGGGAAAGAACTACCCGCTATTCCGCAGTCCCGCCGAGATGCCATTGATCGTCAGCTGAATCCCGCGCAGCACCTGCTCGTCCGGATTGTTCGCGCGATGCTCCTTGAGCAACTCGACCTGCACATGGTTGAGCGGATCGAGATACGGAAAGCGATTGCGGATCGAGCGGTCGAGCAGCGGGTTGTTTTGCAGCAGGCGCTCCTGCTCCATGATATCCAGCAGCGTCTCGATGCACAGATGCCACTCGCCGCGGATGCGGCCGAAGATGGTCTCGCGCAGCTTCTGGTCGGCGACAAGCTCGGCATAGCGCGAGGCGATGGCGATGGAGCTCTTGGCCAGCACCATGTCCATGTTGGACAACAGCGTGCGGAAGAACGGCCATTCGCGGTGCATCTCCTGCAGGAAGGCCATGCCCTTGTCGGGATGATTGGCGAGCCATGCCTCGATGGCGCTACCGAAACCATACCAGCCGGGCAGCATCAGGCGGCACTGCGCCCAGGAGAACACCCACGGGATCGCGCGCAAATCCTCGATGGCACGGGTCTTCTTGCGCGAGGCCGGGCGGCTGCCGATATTCAGCGTCGAGATCTCGTTGATGACGGTGGATTCCCAGAAGTAATCGACGAAGCCTTCGGTCTCATAGACGAGGCCGCGATAGGCCTTGAAGGCCAGTTCGGAAATCTCCTCCATGGCTTCGAGATATTCGCGGCGCGGGGCGCTGTGCTTCGGCGCCAGCAGGCTGGCTTCCAGCGTTGCAGCCGCGAGGATCTCCAGATTGTTGCGACCGACCTCGGCGTTGGAATATTTGCTGGAGATGATCTCGCCCTGCTCGGTGATGCGGATCTGGCCGTCCACCGCGCCGCCGGGCTGCGCCAGAATCGCATCGTGGCTCGGGCCACCGCCGCGGCCCACAGAGCCGCCGCGGCCATGGAACAACCTGAGCCGGATGTGATGCCGCTCGAACACTTCGATAAGCTCGATCTCGGCCTTGTACAGCTCCCAGCCGGACGTGACGAAGCCGCCATCCTTGTTGCTGTCGGAATAGCCGAGCATGACTTCCTGCACCGCGCCGCGGCTGTCGACCAGCTTGCGATAGTCGTGCAGCGAGAACATGCGGTCCATGATGGCTGCAGAGGCCTGCAAATCCTCGATGGTTTCAAACAGCGGCACGATATTGATGGCGCTGCGGCCGGAGCAATCCACCAGCCCGACTTCCTTCAGCAGCACCGCGACTTCGAGCATGTCGGAGACGCCCTTGCACATGGAGATGATGCATTGGGGAATCGCGGCTGCGCCGAATTTAACATGAACCTGCGCCGCCATACGGAACAGTGCGAGTTCGCCTAGCGTCTCATCGCTGTATTTGACGAACAGCGAACCGAGCGGCCGCGCGTTCTTCAATTCATTCGTCAGCAGCGCGATGCGCGCTTCCTCGCCGAGCGCGAGATAGGACGTGCCGGGCATCGCCGCGTCGATCAGTTCGGCGACGGTGCGCTCATGCACCGCGGAATTCTGCCGGATGTCGAGGCTGGCGAGATAGAAGCCGAAACAATCCACCGCGCGGCGGAGTTGACGCAGCCGGCCGCGGGCGATGACAGCGGAATTATCAGCGATCAGCGAACGATCGAGCACGTCGAGATCGGCCTTGAACTCCGCCGCCGATGCGTAAGCCGGCGCATCGCCCACCGCCGCACGGCGGTTCGGCAATTCGAGCGCATGGGCCGTCGCCGCCATGCGGGCATAGACGCCGGAGATCGCCAGACGATAGGGCTCACCAGCGCGATGCGGCGATGGATCGGGAGAGCGTTCGGCCAATGCGCGCAGTTCATCGGAGACATCGGCGAGATGCGCCGCCATCGACAGTTCCGCGCCCAGCGTGTGGAGTTCGTCGAGATAGAAGCTGAAGGCGCGCCTGCTCTGCAGCATCATGGTGCCGCGCATCACATCTGCCGTGACGAACGGATTGCCGTCGCGGTCGCCGCCGATCCAGCTGCCCATGCGCAGGAATGAGCCGAGTTCGGCAGCGCCGCCCTGCGCGCGCAGGCTGTCCTCCAGCGCGCAATGCAGCCGCGGCACTTCACGCAAAAACGTATAATCGTAGAACGACAATCCGTTGGCGACCTCGTCGAGCACCGTCAGCTTGCTCCGGCGCAGCAGATTGGTCTGCCACAGCGTCACAACGGCGCGGCGCAATTGTTCCTCGGACGCCTCAATCTCCTCGGCAGTGAGCTGCATGCGCTCGCGCCGATCCAGCAATGCCGCGATTTCCATTTCGCGGTCGATGGTGCTCTTACGGCGCACTTCCGTGGGATGTGCGGTCAGCACCGGCGAGATCAGCGCCTGTCCGAAAAACTTGCTGAGCAGCGCCGCGTCGATGCCGGCCTCGCGCGCGCGCTTCACCGCATGGGCCAGCGTGCCCGATGCGTTAGCCGCATTCGCGCGCTGCGCCCGCATCCGGCGGATGTTGTTCTGGTCCTCGGCGATATTGGCGAGATGCGAAAAGTAGCTGTAGGCGCGAACGATGCGCACGGTCTCGGCGATCGACATGCCGTCGAGAATGGCTTCGAGCTCACGGCGCGCCAGCTTGTCCTCGTCGCGGTGAAAACGGACCGAGGTCTGCCGGATGTTTTCGACGAGGGCGAATACCGCCTCGCCTTCCTGATCCCGAACGGTATCGCCAAGGATGCGGCCAAGCAGCCGGATGTCCTCGCGCAGCCGGGCGTCGGCCTCCTGGTGAGCAGGATCGTCACCGCGCTGGGATGCGGGTTCTTCGGTGGACAGGGTCAGGGACACAAGGACGCTCCAGGAAGTTGCCGGCGCCCCATTTGGTCGCAAGTCATGCTGCGACGCAAGACGAAGTTGTGTGGGCGTGACGATCGACCGGCCCCTCAGTTGTCGTCCCCGCGAAGGCGGGGACCCATAACCTCCGACAAAGAAACATAGACGGCGGAGCCGCGGCGATCCCGCTGCAACTATAGCCTCGGTGTGTATGGGTCCCCGCCTTCGCGGGGACGACAACCGCGTTTACGGAACTCACCCCTTCGGCTTCACCTTCGCCAGAATGCGATCCGCCTCGGTGCGCCAGTCCGCGCTGCGCGCAAAACCCGCCTCGCCCTGGGTGCCGAATAGCCCGTCATCGGCAAGATCGGCGACCCAGCCCTGCCGCTCGGCCGTCCCCTCCGCCGACCATGGCGTGAGCCCGATCTCACGTACGGTCTCGGCGACCTCGCGGACTTCCTCGCTGCGGCGGCGGCCGTGCTCGATGACACGCTGGAAGAAATAGGCGCCCTGCTTCTCCCAGTCGATGGATGGAAACGTCTCGACCAGCGACGCGATCACGGCGTCCTCGACGCCATAGGCGCGTGCGGTGGTGAAGCTCTCGATCACCATGGCCTCGAGGCCCTTGATCATGATGCTGCGGCACATCTTGGTGGCCGAGGCGACGCCGAGCTTGTCGCTGGCGACTTGCGCATCGAAGCCGATGGCATTGAGCAGCGGCGCGAGATCACGCGCGCCGGCGCCGCCGAGCAGCAGCGGCACCTTGATGCGGTATGGCGGGATCGAGGTCATGACCGCGCCCTCGACATAGCGGCCACCGCCACCGTCGATCAGTGCAGCCGCACGCTGCTTGGCGCCGGGCGATGCCGAGTTGAAATCGAGAAACCACGCCTGCGGCTTCAGACCCGGCACGCAAGCCTGCGCCGCCGGCACGGTCTGGCTCGCGGTCACCGCACAGACGATGAAGTCGGCGCGTGAGGCGAGATCGGCATGCGAGGATGCGAGCGTGACGCCATGGGTCTCGGCATGATCGCGCAACGGCCCGGCATCTGCGCCGTCGAGTTTGAGATCATAGGCGCTGACTGACATATCCTGCTTGCGCAGGTCTTCGGCGAGAATGCGCCCAACTTCGCCATAGCCGATCAGGCCGACGTGCCACTGGTTCGAACGTTCAGTCATGCTTCTTACTGGACCTTGATGTTTGCCGCCTTCAGCACCGGCCCCCATTTGTCCGCTTCGGCATGCATGAACTTGTCGAAGTCTGCGGGCGAGGAACCGACCGGCGTGGCATCGATCTTCTTCAGCGCCGCCAGCACCACCGGATCCTTCAGCGCCGTCACCAGATCCGCATGGATCTTCGCCACGACATCGGCCGGCATGCCGGCAGGTCCGAGAAAGCCCCACCACACTGCCGTATCATAGCCGGCGACGCCGGATTCGGCGACCGTCGGTACATTGGGCAGTGCCGCAGAGCGCGTCGCCGTCGTCACCGCCACGGCACGCACCGCGCCGCCTTCGAGCTGGCCGACGATCTCGGGCAGCGGATTGATGCTCATGGGAATGTCGCCGGCAATCACCGCGGTGAGCGCCGGCGCACCGCCCTTGTAGGGGATCGAGACGATCTTGGTGCCGGCCATATGGTTCAGCAATTCGCCGGCGAGATGCGCCGAGGTGCCATTGCCCGACATGCCGTAGGACAGCGAGTCCGGCTTGGCTTTCGCCTGCGCCAGCAATTCCTGCAGGTTCTTTGCCGGATTGTCCTTCGACACCACGATGGCCAGCGGCGAATAGGCGACTTCGCTGATCGCGGTGAAATCCTTGAACGTGTCGTAGGGCAGCTTCGGATAGAAAAACTGATTGAGCGGATGGCCCGATGCGACAAGGATCAGCGTGTAGCCATCGGGCGGCGACTTCGCGAGCGCCTGCGAGGCGATGATGCCGCCGGCACCCGGACGGTTGTCCACCACCGGCTGCTGGCCCCAGGTCTTTGACAGCGACTGGGCGAAGGTCCGCGCCAGCACATCGACCGCACCGCCAGCCGCGTAGGGCACAAGGATCGTCACCTGCTTGCTCGGAAACGTCTGGGCGTGCAGCGACGGGCTGGTGAAGGACAGCAGCGCAGCCGCCGTGGCGATGGCCAATTTCATAGGCGCAGGCATGGATCGTCGTCCCTCTTGTAATATTGCGCAACAATCTCGTGTCGTTGCTACTTGATGTGCTACTTGGCCGTGGTCGCAGCGCGCAGCCCGGACCGTGCGATGGCCGCATCGACCAGTCCCTGCGCCTTCACATCCTCGGTGAATTTGCGGACAAATGCCATCCCCTCATCGCGCCCCCTGGGGATCGCGATGGCATGCCGCTCGACGCCCCAGCGACCGTCCAGCACCTTCGCCCCCGGGGCCTGTTCTGCGAGTTCGAACAGCGTCGCCTTGTTGGTGGCAAACACATCGATGCTGCCGGCCATTAGCAGGCCGGGCGCAAGCCTGATGGCCGGCACGCGAACAACCTCGGCATTCTTCAAATCGCGCGACAGCACCGCATCGGATGAACTTCCGGCGGTGACGCCGACATGGACGCCTTTGACATCGACATCATCAGCCCCCGCAACCTTGGAATCCTTCGCGACGAGATAGCCGAGGTCGCTTTCCAGATAAGACGGGCCGAAATCCATGTCGTTCGCACGCACGGCCGACGCATTGGTGAAGGCGGCATCGACGGCGCCTGTCTTCACCGCTTCGAGAACCTCGGCATTCCTGGAGAACACCACCGGTTCATAAGGCACGCCCAATTGCCGCGCGAGCTCCTTGCCAAGATCGTAGCCGACACCACGCGGGCCTTCGGTTTGCGATACGAGAATAGACGTCGGTGTTCCCGGATAGAGTCCGACACGCAGCTTCCCGCTTGGGGCGAGGATCTGCTTAGGCTCAAGATCGACGGCAACTGCAGGGCTAGCAAACGCCATCATCAAGAGAGCGACCGCCGCGATCTGCGCGGCAAGTTTGTTTCCAATCATTGCCACGCGCATCATCGACCTCCTAGATCGTCCGCCCAGCCTTGGCCCAATAGGGATCGCGCAGCCGGCGCTTGAAGATCTTGCCGGAGTCTTCGCGCGGTAGATTGCTCTGGATCTCCATCTGCTTCGGCACCTTGTAGTCTGCCAGCGCCTTCTTGAGGTCCGCGCGCACCGTCGCAAGATCGAGCACGACGCCCGGCTGCGGCTCGATCACCGCCATGAGGGACTCGCCGAATTCCTCGTCGGGAATGCCGAACACGGCGCAGTCATGCACGCCGGGAAGCGCATGTAGCGCGGATTCGATTTCTGCGGGATAGATATTGACGCCGCCGGAGATCACCATGTCGCGCTTGCGATCGCAGATGAAGACATAGCCGTCGGCATCGAGATAGCCGACATCGCCTGAGGTGATGAAGCCGTCGCGGTCAATCTCGGCGCGCTTTTCCGGCTTGTTGTGATAGGTGAAATCCGGATTGCCTGCGATGCGCGAATAGATTTCGCCGATCTCGCCTTGCGGCAGGATCTCGCCATCATCGCCGAGGAAACGCAATTCCGCGCCGGGCGCGATCTTGCCGACGGTGCCGGGCTTCTTCAGCGCATCTTCGGAATTGGCGAAGGTCACCGCGCCGGATTCGGTGGAGCCGTAGAATTCGTAGATCACCGGGCCCCACCAATCGATCATCGCTGTCTTGACGTCGGCCGGGCACGGCGCGGCGGCGTGGATGATGTGGCGTAGCGACGACATGTCGTATTTCTTACGGATATCCTCCGGCAGCTTCATCAGGCGGATGAACATGGTCGGCACCATGAAGATGGTGTCGATCTTCTCGTCCTGTACCACGCGCAGGAATTCTTCGGGATCGAAGCGCGGCATCAGCACCAGCGCGCCGCCGAGGCGACCGGCGCGTAGCGCGAAGGCATTGGGGGCCGAGTGATAGAGCGGTCCGGGCAGCAAGGCGCGTGCGCCAGGCTTGAGACCATAGACGCGTGCACGCATCTGATCGGCGGAGGCCGCCTGCTCCGGTGTCGGCGCGAAACGGCGCACGCCCTTCGGATGGCCTGTCGTGCCCGATGTGTAGATCATGTTGTGCGGCTGCGGCAGCGCGGGGCCGTCATAGGGCGCCTGTTCGGTCAGCCAGCTCTCCAGATCGATGGCGCCGCCCGGCGTACCGAGACGCGCGGGATCGACCTTGTAATTGGCGAAGATCTCCGGCGGCGTCGGCACGCTCAGCGACACAATGCCTTTCGGGATCGCCTCGCGCAACTGATGCAGCATATCGGCATGGGCGATCAGGATGTTGCTGCCGGAATCCTTGATCACATAGGTGATCTCCTCCGGCTTGAAGTGCCAGTTCACCGGCACGCCGTAGGCGCCGAGCTGCGCCACCGCATAGGCCGCTTCGAGAAACGCGATGTCGTTGCGCATCAGGATGCTGACGCTGTCGCCCTGCTTGACGCCGAGCCGCGACAACCCGCCGGCGATGCGGCTCGCGCGTTCGGTCAGTTCGGCAAAGTCGCGACGGCGATCGCCTGAGATGACACCTTGAAACAGGGAATTTGTCGACATGGATACGTTTCCGGATTTTTGTTGTTTTTTGTTTTAGCGAGACTTCAACGCCGTCATTGCGAGGAGCTCTTGCGACGAAGCAATTCAAAGCTCCGTCATGGCCGGGCTTGTCCCGGCCATCCACGTCTTAGAACTTGGCCAAGACGTGGATACCCGGCATTCGCCGGGCATGACGATGTACTGTGTGGCTGACTCTGCGAACCGCATTTTCGGTCAGACTCTCGGGATGGGGACGGAGTTTTTCAATCCACAAATCTCGGCGCGCGCTTCTCGATATTCGCGCGCACGGCTTCGGTCTGGTTCGGCCCGCCCATCAGCCTCATCTGCTCGACGGATTCGGCGAGCAGCGCCGGGCCGGGATCGACCGTCAGATTGTTGAGCATGCGCTTGGCGGCACGGATCGCGTCGGGGCTCTTGCCGGCGATCTCGCGCGCCGTCTCGAGTGCCGCGGCACGCGGGTCATCGCAGACGCGCGTGGCGAGGCCGTAGCTCAGTGCTTCCTGTGCCGAGAAGATGCGGCCGGTGTAAGTGAGGTCGCGCAGGATGTCGTCACGCACGAGGCTGGCGAGGATCGGCGTGCCGGCCATGTCGGGCACGAGGCCCCATTTGATTTCCATGACCGACATCCGCGTGTCGGGCGCGAGAAACCGCATGTCGGCACCGAGTGCGACCTGGAAGCCGCCGCCGAAGGCGACGCCATGAACCGCGGCGATGACCGGGACCGGCAATTGACGCCAGCCCCACACCGCCTGCTGGGAGTGATTGCAAAGACCGTGCGTGCGCAGCGCGAGGTCGCGCTTCTGACCGCCGCCGATACCGTCGCCGCCATTATCGTTCATCGCGGCGAATCGTCCCATGTCGAGACCGGCGCAAAACGCCCGACCCTCGCCCGACAGCACCACCGCGCGTAGGCCCTTCTCACGGCTCAGGCGCTCGGCGGTATCGACCAATGCCGCGAACATCGCCGCATCCAGCGCATTCATCTTGTCCGCGCGGACCAGCCGAACATCGGCAACGCCGTCCGTCATGGACACAGAGATGCGGTCTTCCATGGGAGGTTTCCTTCCTAGACTTGTTCTTATCGTCGCTTTACAGGAAAGCGTTGTCGGGATTTAGTCAATCAACTAATTAATCCGTCCGCATCCTCTTAAATCAGGTGGCTCCCATGTTCAATCAGCAGCTTCTCGCAGGCCGGAAAATCCTCGTCACAGGCGGCGGCACTGGCCTTGGCAAGTCGATGGCGGCGAAATTTCTCGAGCTCGGCGCCGAAGTGCATATTTGCGGTCGCCGCAAGGCTGTATGCGACGAGACTGCAACCGAGCTGATGGCGGAATTTGGCGGCAAGGTCACCAGCCACGGCGTCGACATCCGCGATGCCGCGGCGGTCGATGCGATGATCGAAGGCATCTGGGCCGACGGGCCCCTCACCGACCTGATCAACAATGCCGCCGGAAATTTCATCTCGCGGACACAGGACCTGTCGGCGCGCGGCTTCGACGCGGTCGCCAACACGGTGATGCACGGCACGTTCTACATGACTCACGCGGTCGGCCGGCGCTGGATCGCCGACAAGGTGCCGGGCAATGTGGTCTCGATCACGGTGACCTGGGTGCGCAACGGCAGCCCCTATGTGGTGCCCTCCGCCATGAGCAAATCGGCGATCCATGCCATGACCATGTCGCTGGCCACCGAATGGGGCCGCTACGGCATCCGCCTCAACACCATCGCGCCCGGTGAAATCCCCACCGAAGGCATGAGCAAGCGTATCAAGCCCGGCGACGAGGCCGGCGCACGCACCCGCGCGCAGAACCCGATGGGCCGCGTCGGCAAGATGGAAGAGTTGCAGAACCTCGCGGTGTTCCTGATCTCCGGCGGCTGCGACTGGATATCAGGCGAAACCATCGCCATGGACGGCGCACAGGCGCTCGCCATGGGCGGCAACTTCTATCAGCTGCGCGACTGGTCCGATGCCGAATGGATCCAGGCACGCGACAGCATCAAGGCGCAGAACGAAAAGGACAAGGCGCAGCGGGGGTAAGAGCCGCAAAATAATTCGACTGGCAGCGAGGCTTTCCCATGCGGGAGGCCTCGCTTTGTTTTTTGATCAACGCGCTGCCTGTAACCGCTCGCGCGCAACCCTCATGGCCTCGTCCTCGGACGCAACAACCGCGGAGTTGATGCCGAACGCCTTCGTCACAAGTGCGGACTGGGCTTCCACGAGGACGCGTGTGACGGCATTCGGCTCAACGGCAATAATGGCACGGCAAAGCAGCGCGAGCGTCGCTTTGTTGCGCTTGAGCCAAAGCCCCCTCGCTTTGCGATCTTCATGCGCCTCCTCATGGTGATGATGACTGCCCATGATCACGACGAAAGGCTGCTTGCGGCCGATGAGATCGTCCATCTCGACCTCCCACTGCGCCGCACTTCCCGGCTGGATCTCATCATGCCGGACCCACACGATCGGGAACGCCGCAACATCGTGAATGAGAAAGGCACCGTTATCGAGGCTCATCGTCGTCTCCTGACTGTTCGTTGATCTGCATGCGGAGATAGACCCGGTCGCTCAAACCCGTTAACGACATTCGGACGCAAAATAATGAGAACCGGCCAGGCTGGAGCGGTTCTGAAAAGGCATGGTGTCATGACCTCGCTCACCGAGCGCCTCGACGGACCATCCGCAATCGCTATCTGGGGCAGCGATGAGCCCGGTGATGCATTTCGGCTCGGCACCCGCGAACTCGACTGGCATCATCACCGCCGCGGCCAGTTGTTCTGTATCGAAAGCGGATTGATCCGCCTGCACACGAAACAGGGCTCGTGGCTACTGCCGCCGCAGCGCATCGGCTGGCTGCCGCCCGGGCTCCATCACAAGGTGACCCTGAGCGGTGTACTGAGCGGATGGGGCGTGCTCCTGACGCCGGCCGCGAGCCGGACATTGCCGTCGCAGCCCTGCGTCATGGGCGTCAGCGATCTGCTGTGCGCGCTCGTCAGGCGCGCTGCGGGTTGGACGAATGCGGATCGGCTCACGCCGGCGCAGACGCGCGTCGTGGCCGTGCTGCTCGACGAAATCCGCGGTGCGCCGCAGGAGCCGCTGCATCTGCCGATGCCGACGGATACCCGCGCCTTGCGTATCGCCAATGCGCTGATCCGGCGGCCGCATGACGCGCGCACGCTGCATGAGCTTGGCGAATGGGCTGGCCTGTCGGAACGAACGGCACGTCGCATCTTCATGACGGAGACCGGCATGGGCTTCACGCAGTGGCGGCAGCAGGCGCGTCTCACGCTAGCGCTGGAACGGCTGGCCGCTAATGAACCCGTCGCAGATGTGGCCGAAGCGCTCGGCTATGCCACGTCCAGCAACTTCATCGCAATGTTTCGTCGCGCCTTCGGCGAGCCGCCGGCGCGTTATTTTGCAAAACAGCGTAGGACGACGCACAACGTCGGCTGAACGACCTCCCGGCATCTGTCTCACCGCACCGCAGCACTTTTCCCGTCTTGTCAGCACAACCGGACGCCCTCACACTCGCCGCAACTAATAAACTGCGGGAGGGAGACACATGTCCGTTGCGCAAGCGGCCACGCTGGCCGATGTCATTCGCGTGCAAGCACAGACGCGCGGCGATTCAATTGCGCTGGTGTTCGAGGGCCGCGAGACCAGCTACAGATCACTCGGTCGCAATGCCAATCGCGTCGCCAACGGGCTGATGGCGCTCGGCGTCAAGCCCAATGAGCGCATCGCCTATCTCGGCAAGAACAGCGACCTCTTCATCGAACTGCTGATTGGCGCCGTGAAGGCCAAGGTGGTGACGGCGCCGGTGAACTGGCGGCTCGCCGGACCGGAGATCGCCTTTATCGTCGATGACGCGAAGGCACAGGTGCTGTTCGTCGGACCGGAATTCGTCGATCTCGTCCGCAGCCTCAAGCCACAAATGCCGGGCGTGCGTATCGTCATGACCATGGAAGGCGGCGCAACCGAGTGGCAGGACTTTACGGCCTGGCGCGACGCGCAGAGCGAGCGCGACCCGAACCTCACAATGACCAAGGACGATGTCGCGATCCAGCTCTACACGTCGGGCACCACGGGCAAGCCGAAAGGCGCGATGCTGTCGCACAACAATTTCCTGTCACTGCTGCGCATCGGCAGCACCGATGAGAACCCGGACTGGAACGTCTGGACCGACACCGACGTATCGCTGGTGGCAATGCCGGTGTTCCATATCGGGGGCGTCGGCTGGGCAGTGTTCGGGCTCTATCACGGCGCCAAGGGCGTAATCGCGCGAGAGTTCGACCCGAACAAGGTGCTCGATTTCTTCCACGACTACGGTATCAGCAAACTGTTCCTGGTACCGGCGGCCATGCAGTTCATCGTGCGGCAACCGCGGGCGCGTGAGATGGATTTCAGCAAGCTGCGCTACATTCTCTACGGCGCATCGCCGATCCCGGCGGCGCTGCTAAAGGAATGCATCAGCGTGTTCGGCTGCGGCTTCGTGCAGATGTACGGGATGACCGAGACCACCGGTACCATCGTGGTGCTAGCGCCCGAAGACCACGTCGAGGGCCGCGACTGCATGCGTTCCGCCGGCAAGGCGCTACCGGGGATCGAGATCGCCATTCTCGATGTCGACGGCAAGCCGCTACCAACAGGTGAAGTCGGCGAGATCGCGACGCGCTCGGCGTCCAATATGGTCGGCTACTGGAATCTGCCGGACGCCACCGCGCGCACGCTGGGTCGCGACAATTGGCTGCGCACCGGCGACGCTGGCTATCTCGACAAGGACGGCTTCCTCTACATCCACGACCGCATCAAGGACATGATCATCTCCGGCGGCGAGAACATCTATCCAGCCGAAGTCGAAAGCGCGATCTGCGATCACCCCGATGTGGCGGAGGTCGCCGTCATCGGTATTCCCGACGATACATGGGGCGAAGCTGTGAAGGCCGTGGTGGTGCTGAAGTCCGGCAAGGAGCTCAGCCCAACCGACCTGATGAAGTTCACGCGCGAGCGCATCGCGGGATTCAAGGCGCCGAAGACGATCGACTTCATCGCAGCATTGCCACGCAATGCGTCGGGTAAGATCCTGCGACGACAGTTGCGCGATCCGTATTGGGTCGGGAAAGAGCGGCAGGTGAACTGAGAACCTGTTTCGCTGCCGCCGTATTCTATCGGCGCCGGGTATATCGATACAGCGAATGCGAGGAACTTCGTCATCTCGCTACCGCGCGGCTCCTCGGGGATTCGCCAAGTAGCGTTTTCAGCCAATTGTCTGACCGAGACGTTGGGCGTAGCGTCATGACGGTCGACCGAACGGCTAGTGAACCTCGTGTGTCCGTTGTAGAGGCGCGAAGTCATGCGCGGCGAGATTCGTGACATCAGTTCAGGCAGGGGCAAGGACCCCGCCACCCCGCGCGTCGGAACGCCGCGTCGCCTTGCGGCGATCGTTGTGGGGGACATCTGCGGATATAGCCGCCTCATGGAACTCGACGAGGAAGAAACGCATGCGCGCGTCAAGCGCATCGAGCGTGACCTCATCGAGCCGAGCATTACCGAGCACGACGGCAAACTCGTCAAAAGGACCGGCGATGGGTTCATTGCGATATTCGACAGTCCGGTCGAAGCCGTTCGGTGCGGAATCGTCATCCAGCAAAGCATGATCGGGCGCAACGCTGCGCTGCCGAAGAGCTCCTGGATCGAATATCGCATTGGCGTCAATCTGGGAGACGTGATCATCGAGCCCAATGACGTCTTCGGAGATGGCGTCAATATCGCTGCGCGCCTCGAGGGGATCGCCGACCCCGGCCAAGTGTACATCTCGGGTGGCATCTACGAGCAGATCAAGCACAAGCTCGTCTGCGGCTACGAGTCGCTTGGAGATCGCAAGATCAAGAACATTACCGACCCGGTGCGCGTTTACCGGGTGCTTCCTGATCCGGCGGCCTTCAACAAGGCGCGGAAGCGGCGTGAACATGTTCTGATCGTTTCGTTTTGCGCCATCCTGCTGGCTCTCGCAGGCGCCGGCGCCTGGTACATGAGGGCTTACCCGCGCGGTGAAATCGGCAATCAGGCGTCAGCGCCCGCGGCGCCTCCGCAAGAGACAGGGAATACAAGCACCCGATCAGCGCCCGCGCCCGCCGCCAAGCAAGCCCGGCCTGAACCTGCTCCGGCGGTAACGCCTGCCCCGCCCCCGCCGCCAGCACCACCAAAGCCGGTCATAGAGCCCGTCATGGTCCCACTCCCTGGCGGGACCTTCGCGATGGGCAGCAATGACGACATATCGGAAAAACCGGTCCACCAGGTCACGATCAAGCCCTTCGCCATCAGCAAGTATCCAGTCTCGGTTCGGGAGTGGAACGCATGCGCTGCCGCGAATGCATGCGCGTTTCTGGTGACAGGGCGGGACGACATTCCGGTCACCGATGTGAGTTGGACCGATGCCAAGCAGTTTGTCGCGTGGCTTGCGAAGGAAACGCAAAAAGCCTTCCGGCTCCCGAGTGAAGCTGAATGGGAATATGCCGCCCGTGGCGGCACGCAAACGAAATACTGGTGGGGCGATCAGCTGCAGCCCGGCATGGCCAATTGCAAGAACTGCACGGATGCCACCGCCGAACAGCCGCTCAAGCTGGGCACCCTGAAGCCAAATCCATTCGGACTCTACGATATGGGTGGCGGCGTCAATCAATGGACAGAGGATTGCTGGCACAAGAACTATCAGGGTGCCCCGCAGAATGGTTCGCCATGGGTCGAGAACGACTGCGTCTCGCACGTCATTCGATCAGGCTCCTGGAAAAACGATGCGCGTTACGTCCGACCCGCAAGCCGCGATGGCTACGACACCAATGTGCGATATCCGACCCACGGCTTCCGGATTGCCATTTCGTCCTGAGACCGCCCCCGAAGGAAAGGCTGCGTCATGAGGATCACCGGGCTCATCATGTTGTCCGCCATGCTGTCAACGGCGCCCCTTGCAGTCCATGCGCAAGGAAAGTCCGCTCCGAAAGACGCGGTTCTCTATTTCGTGTGGCCGCAGGACAAAGCGGTGATCAAGGGCGGGTTCTGGTGTCGCTTCGGTTTGCGCAACATGGGTGTGACTCATGCAGGCGATAATTTCCAGAACAGCGGCCATCATCATTTGCTAATCGATGTGAATGACCCGCTCGATCCCAAGGAACCGATCCCGCAGGACAAATCGCATCTCCATTTCGGAGCCGGCCAAACCGAAGCACGCATCGAATTGCCCCCCGGCAAACATACGCTCCAGCTCGTGCTGGGAGACGGCGCTCATTATCCCTTCAACCCGCCCATCGTCTCGAACAAGATCACCGTGACAATCAAGTGAGCATGCTTCCGACGCCGGGACGCGCGGCGTGCTCTGCCGGAACGACGAAAAAAAGGCCCGCTTGCGCGGGCCTTTCGAATTCATGTCGCTTGATCGCGTGTGGATCAGGCGCTCGCTATATCAGGCGCTCTTGGCGAACGACGTCGCCTTCGAGAAGTTGTCCTGCGCGCTCTTGGCGCCTTCCGACACGAGCTTGCCGAGATATTCGGTCGAGGCCTTGGCGCGCGAGCTCAAAACTTCGCCATGGGCACGCACGAGATCGGTTTGCACCTGGAAGGCTTCGGTCAGCGATTTCGCCGAAGCGAGCTTGTCGATGCCAGCGAAGAACGACTGGACGTCGGCATAGAACGCGTCCTGAACGTTGCGGCTGATCTTGGTGGCTTCGCTCACCGAGTTCGACACGGCGGTCTCGATGGCGGAGGTCACCTTCTCGGAATTGGCCTGGAAGTCAGCGGCCTTTTCCTGGGCAGTGCCGGCAGCGCGCTTGACGAAGTCACGGGTCGCTTCGGGCACTTCAAGGTTCTGCAGCTTGGTGAACGCCTCGGTGACGGGCGCGAAAGCCTGCTTGACGTTGTTCAGCACGGAATTGGTTTCGGTTTCGATCGTCATGTTCGTCTCCATCCTCGGGTTTCAGCCATCCTTGAAATAAGGCTCGGCTCACCCCGTCCCGCCGTTGTGGGCCCGGGGTGCAACTTCTATGACATAGTAAATAATGCACTGCAACATCGATGGTGCATCGCAACATCACAAACCCGTGATATGCCCGGTAATCAGGCGGCGCCTGATGCATTAACGGGCTACCGCCAAAGCTCAGAAGCGGAAGACCAACTGACGTGTTGATTTAGCTTTATAATTTAGTATTTCGAGCCGCAGATTCTCCGGATATCCAACTGGGCAAGGCAAACGGCGCCTGCCCTTTAAGTCGGCAAACCGCCCCACAACGCCTCGGCGACCCCAGCCTTAAGTCGTGGGCCTGGCCGGTCTCCAGCCTCGCCTTTGCCATTGCATATTCGCCCCGCGCGCAGGCACACTCATCGGTAGAGCGCCGCAAAGGCGTCGGTGACCATGCGAGGGAGGGACGTATCATGGCGGAAGCCAGCAGGAAGCTGTCCTCAATGGACGCGTCGTTTCTGTATCTGGAAACGCCGGAGATGCCGATGCATGTTGGCAGCATGGCGATCTTTCGCCTGCCCGAGGACTACAAGGGCGACTTCTTCGAGGACTTCAAGGCGATGATCGCCTCGCGCCTGCATGTGGCGCCGATCCTCAAGGCCCGGCTGGAAAAGGCCCCGCTGGATATCGACCACCCCTCCTGGGTCGAGGACGACCAGTTCGACATCGACCGTCACATCTTCCGCGGCAGCCTGCCCGCGCCCCACGACCGTCCCACGCTGGAGCGCATCGTCGGCTGGATGCATGCCAAGCTGCTGAACCGCGCCCGGCCGCTGTGGGAGTTCTACGTTTTCGAGGGCATGAAGGACAACGAGATCGGCCTGTATTCGAAGATGCACCATGCCTGCATCGATGGCGGCGCCGGCGCAGCCCTCACCAGCATGATCTATGACGTGACGCCGATCCCGCGCGAGATCGAGAAGCCGGAAGTGCGCGCGAAGCAGCGTCAGGAGCCGCGCGATATCGCAGCGAGCTTCATCGACTCCTACCAGCAGCTCTGGCGTCAGCCGCTGGAGAATTCCGGAAAAGGCATCGAACTGCCGCGCTCCGGCAAGAGCGATATCGGCTCAATCCTGTTCGACAACGCCATGTTCCAGATCGAGAGTGCGGTGAAATTCGCCGGCTCGATCCCGACCATGGTGAAGAGTGCCTCCGACGTGATGGCCAAAATCGCCGATCCCAAATCGCGCGACAGTCTCAACAGCATGCTGTCGCCGCCGACGCTGCTCAACAAGACGATCTCGTCCGAGCGCAGCTTTGCCGGCGTCTCAGTGCCGCTCTCGGCCGCGAAGGCCGTTGCCAAGCAGGCAGGCGGCAAGCTCAACGACGTTGTGCTAGCGCTCTCGTCAGGCGTTGTCCGGCGCTACCTCAAGGAAAAAGGCGCCCTGCCCGCCAAGTCCCTGACTGCCGCAGTGCCGATCTCGCTGCGCGAGGAAGGCAACACGGATTCCAACAATCAGGTGTTTGGCATGATCTGCTCGATCGCCAGCAATATCGAGGACCCGAAGGAGCGACTGGAAGCGATCATCGCGCAATCGACCAAGTCCAAGGAGATGTCGCATCCGCTGCGCGCATTGATGCCGCAGGTCTCCAACATCTCCATGCTGGGCGCACCGATCATGGTGCAGATCCTGGCACTGCTCTACAGCCGCACCAACCTCTCCGACGTGCTGCCGCCAGCGGCGAACATTACCGTGTCCAACGTGCCCGGCCCGCGGCAAACGCTCTACGCGGCCGGGGCCGAACTGCTGCACATCTTCCCGGTGTCCATCGCCACCCATGGGCTGGCGCTGAACATCACCGTCCAGAGCTATCGCGACCAGCTCGATTTCGGCTTCATCGCCGGCGCCAACATCATCCCGCATGTACAGGTGCTCGCCGACATGATGCCGGACGAATTCGCGCTGCTGCAGGCGGCGTTTGCGCCGCCCGACGTTCTCAAGACCGCCAGCTAGGGAACAACCATGATTGAAATGCCCCCGTTGCAGTTCGCCAAGCTGAATGGCATTCGCATGGGATATTACGATGCCGGCCCCATGAGCGACACACCGCCGATAGTGTTGTGCCATGGCTGGCCCGAAATGGCGTTCTCCTGGCGGCATCAGATCAAGGCGCTCGCTGCAGCCGGCATCCGTGTCATCGCGCCGGACCAGCGCGGCTATGGCGCGACGTCGCGGCCCGACGCCGTCGAGGACTACAGCATCGAACATCTCACCGGCGATCTCGTCGCCCTGCTCGATCATCTCAAGATCGACAAGGCGATTTTCGTCGGCCATGACTGGGGCGGCTTCATTGTCTGGCAGATGCCGCTGCGGCATCGCGACCGTGTCGCCGGTGTGGTCGGCGTGAATACGCCGCACACCGATCGCGCGCCGGTCGATCCGTTGCAGATCTACAAGAAGCGCTTCGGCGAGACGATGTATATCGTCCAGTTCCAGGATCCCGCACGCGAGCCGGATCGCATCTTCGGCGAGAATGTCGACAAGGCGTTCGACTTCTTCATGCGCAAGCCGATGCCGCGCAAACAACCCAATGTTGGCGAGGCGCCGGTCGGCGGAATCGGCGCGTCGTCGAAGACCAATCTGGCGTTTCCGCAAATGGTGGCTGGTTACGATCCCGCGAAGGATCCGCGCCAGAAGATTCTTTCCGACGAGGAGAAGAAGGTCTTTGTCGATGCCTTCAAGGAATCCGGCTTCACCGGCGGCATCAACTGGTATCGCAACATGAGCGCCAACTGGGAGCGCGCCAAAGGGCTCGATCACACCGTGCGCGTGCCATCGCTGATGATCATGGCGGAGAACGACGCGGTGCTACCGCCCTCCTCCGCTGACGGCATGGAAAACATCATTCCCGATCTGGAGAAATATCTGGTGAAGGACAGCGGTCACTGGACCCAGCAGGAGAAGCCCGACGAGGTCAGCCAGGTGCTGATCGACTGGCGGCGCCGGCGGTTCGGTTAAGCGCATACGGGCAGGAAAGACTTTTGAAATGACGTCCACCAACAAACTCGCTCCGATCCCGCATCCGCCGAAGAAGCCGGTGGTGGGCAACATGCTGTCGCTGGACGCCAATGCGCCGGTGCAGGATCTGGCGCGGCTGGCCAAGGAGCTTGGACCGATCTTCTGGCTGGACATGATGGGCTCGCCCATCGTGATCGTTGGTGGCCACGATCTGGTGGACGAGCTCAGCGACGAGAAGCGCTTCGACAAGGCGGTGCGCGGGGCGCTGCGCCGGGTGCGTGCCGTCGGCGGCGACGGCCTGTTCACGGCGGATACCAAAGAGCCGAACTGGACCAAGGCCCACAACATCCTGCTGCAGCCCTTCGGCAACCGCGCGATGCAGTCCTATCACCCCAGTATGGTGGATATCGCCGAGCAGCTGGTGAAGAAATGGGAACGCCTCAACACCGATGAGGAGATCGACGTCGTCCATGACATGACCGCGCTGACGCTGGACACCATCGGCCTGTGCGGTTTCGACTATCGCTTCAACTCGTTCTACCGGAGCGATTACCACCCCTTCGTGGAATCGCTGGTGCGCTCGCTCGAGACCATCATGATGACCCGCGGCCTGCCGCTGGAAAGTCTGTGGATGCAGAAGCGCCGCCGCGATCTCGCCGGCGACGTCGCCTTCATGAATTCCATGGTGGACGAGATCATTGCCGAACGCCGCAAGGCCGCTGAGGCGGCGGACGGCAAGAAGGACATGCTGGCGGCGATGATGACCGGCGTCGACCGCGCCACCGGCGAACAACTCGACGACGTCAACATCCGCTACCAGATCAACACCTTCCTGATCGCCGGCCACGAGACCACATCGGGTCTGCTGTCATGTGCGATCTACGCGATGCTGAAACACCCGGAGGTGCTGAAGAAGGCCTATGAGGAAGTCGACCGCGTCTTCGGCCCCGATGTGAATGCCAAGCCGACCTATCAGCAGGTCACGCAGCTTCATTACATCACGCAGATCCTCAAGGAGTCGCTGCGGCTGTGGCCGCCGGCACCGGCCTATGGCATCGCGCCGGTGCAGGACGAGACCATCGGCGGCGGCAAGTACAAGCTGCGCAAGGGCACCTTCGTCACCATCCTGGTGCTGGCGCTACATCGCGATCCCTCGGTCTGGGGACCTAATCCCGATGCGTTCGATCCGGAAAACTTCTCGAAGGAAGCCGAAGCCGCACGACCGATCAACGCCTGGAAGCCGTTCGGAAACGGCCAGCGCGCCTGTATCGGCCGCGGCTTCGCCATGCATGAAGCGGCCCTGGCGCTCGGCATGATCCTGCAGCGGTTCAAGATGACCGACCACAAGCGCTACCAGATGGTGCTGAAGGAAACGCTGACCATCAAGCCCGATGGTTTCAAGATCAAGGTGCGACCGCGCCACGATCACGAGCGCGGCGCCTATGCGGGCCGCACTGGCGCAGCGACTGCGGCCGCGCCGATCGCACCCGTCGCCACCGGCCGTGCGCGGCCGAGCCATAACACACCGCTGCTGGTGCTGTACGGCTCCAATCTCGGCACCGCCGAGGAACTGGCGACGCGCGTCGCCGATCTCGCAGAGGTCAACGGCTTTGCGACGAAACTCGCGCCGCTGGATGACTTTGTCGGCAAGCTGCCGACCGAGGGCGGCGTCCTCATTTTTTGCGCGTCCTACAATGGCGCGGCGCCCGACAACGCCACGCAATTCGTCAACTGGCTGGGCACCGACCTGCCCAAGGACGCCTTTGCCAAGGTGCGCTATGCCGTGTTCGGCTGCGGCAACAGCGACTGGCTCGCGACCTATCAGTCGATCCCTAGATATATCGACGACAAGCTCCGCGAACATGGCGCGACCAACGCCTATGTCCGCGGCGAAGGCGATGCGCGCGACGATCTCGACGGTCAGTTCGAAGCCTGGTTCGCGAAACTGCGTCCGCTCGCGGTGAAGGAATTCGGCCTCGACACCGGCTTCGAGCGCAGCGCCGACGATGCGCCGCTCTATCAGATCGAACCTGTAGCACCGAGCGCGGTGAACACCGTCGTTGCGCTCGGCGGCGTGGTCCCGATGAAGGTGCTGACCAATCGCGAGTTGCAGAACGGTGCGTCGGATCGCTCGACACGTCATATCGAGATCGAGCTGCCTGCCGGGACCAGCTACCGCGTCGGCGACCACCTCAGCGTGGTGCCGCGCAACGATCCCGCGCTTGTTGATGCGGTCGCGCGCCGCTTCGGCTTCCTGCCGGACGATCAGATCCGGCTGCAGGTCGCGACGGGCCGCCGCGCGCAACTGCCGGTCGGTGATGTCGTCTCTGTCGGCCGATTGCTGACGGAGTTCGTCGAGCTGCAGCAGGTCGCCACCCGCAAGCAGATCCAGATCATGGCGGAGAACACGCGCTGCCCGATGACCAGACCGAAATTGCTCGGTTATGTCGGCGACGATCCCGCGGCAAGCGAGCGCTATCGCAGTGACATCCTCGCCAAACGCAAATCGGTGTTCGACCTCCTCGAAGAACATCCAGCCTGCGAATTGCCGTTCCACACCTATCTGGAAATGCTGTCGCAGCTGGCGCCGCGCTATTATTCGATCTCGTCGTCGCCGCATGGTGAGACGTCACGCTGCAGCGTCACCACAGCCGTCGTTCAAGGCCCGGCGCATTCGGGCCGCGGGATCTATCGAGGCGTCTGCTCCAACTATCTCAGCGGCCGCCGCGCCGGCGATACCGTGCATGCGATCGTGCGCGAAACCAAGGCCGGCTTCCGCCTGCCCGCCGATCCCCTGGTGCCGCTGATTATGATCGGACCCGGAACAGGTCTCGCGCCGTTCCGCGGCTTCCTGCAGGAACGCGCCGCACTCAAGGCGCAAGGTGCGACGCTTGGCCCCGCGCTGCTGTTCTTCGGCTGCCGCCATCCCGATCAGGACTTTCTCTATGCCGAGGAGCTGAAGGGTTTCGCTGCCGATGGTATCTGTGAACTACACACCGCCTTCTCGCGCGGCGATGCGCCGAAAACCTATGTGCAGCACCTCATCACCCAGCAGAAGGACCGCGTCTGGGATCTGATCCAGCAGGGCGCCATTACTTATGTCTGCGGGGACGGCGGCAAGATGGAGCCGGACGTGAAAGCGGCGCTGATGGCGATCCAGCGCGAGCGCAACGGCGGCGATGAGACTGCGGCGCTGACCTGGATCGACGACCTCGGCACACGCAATCGCTACGTGCTCGACGTCTGGGCCGGGAGTTAGCGAGAGGCTGATACCAGTTCCATTGTCACAATCGCTGTCACAAAAGCCCGCGCGCACTGTCATAATTGCCATACGCGCAATCTCTCATTAATCGCTGCGACGATTTGTTTGGCGCATGACGCGGTTGTCACTTTTTCGCAGGGGCTTTCCGTGTCATATGTTTGACATGAGCCCACGTTCCGCCCGATCCCCCGAACCGATTGATGTCCCGTACGAGCCGCCACAGCTGGCGCGCGCGAACGGGATCGATATCTGTTACGATATCTTCGGCTATTCGGACGCGGAACCGATGGTGATGATCATGGGCCTCGGCGCTCAGATGATTCACTGGGACGACGACTTCTGCCGCGAACTGGCCAGCAATGGCTTTCGCGTGATCCGTTTCGACAACCGCGACATCGGCCTGTCCTCCAAGATGGCCGGCGGCAAGCCGTTCACTCTGTTCGAGCTGGCGAAGCTGCGCTTCCTCGGTACGCCCGTCTCCGCTCCCTACAAGCTGAGCGACATGGCGACCGATGTGGTGGCCCTGCTCGACGTGCTGCGCATCCGCTCCACGCATGTGGTTGGCGCCTCCATGGGCGGCATGATCGCGCAAGAAATGGCGATCACCTATCCGGAGCGCCTGCGCTCGCTGACCTCGATCATGTCGACCACCGGCAATCCGCGCCTGCCGCAGCCGAGCCGCGCGGTGTCGCTATTGCTGCTGAAGCCGCAGCCGACCGGTTACGAGGCATTCCTCGAACGCTTCAAGCAGACCTGGCTGTTCCTGCGCGTCGGCAGCTTCCCGGATGACGAAGCCAGGGATCTCGACCGCGCCGAACGGACCTATGCGCGCGGCCTGAGCCCCGCGGGCGTCGGCCGCCAACTCCGCGCCATCCTCGCGTCGGGCAGCCGTAAAGAGCGTCTCGCCACGGTCACCGCGCCGACGCTGGTGATCCACGGCAAGATCGATCCTCTGGTGCATCCGGCCGCCGGCCGCGATACGGCGGCGTCGATTCCCGGCGCAAAACTGATGATGGTCGACCGGATGGGCCACGCCCTGCCCATCTCGATGTGGTCCCTGGTGATCGACGCCATCTCGCGGCATGCGCATGGCGCGAAGCTGCAGCAGCCGCTGCAGGCCAACACGCGCCGCGCGGGCTGAGCGCGCGTCTACTTCTTGTCCTTCGGCTTCACACCAAGGCCCGCCATGTTGGCGAACATCTCCTGGAAGCGCTCGCCCATCTTCGGATCGAACGAGAACCAGCTCTGCATGATGGACTCCGGCGAGAACTTGTCGATGTTGTCCATCATCTTCTTCTGCATCTGATCCATCATCGCCGACTGCATCGGCTGCACATCAGGCAGCCCCAGGAATTCGCGCGCCTCAAGCGGCGTACAGTCCACGGTGACGATCACTTTCATTATCAGCTCCTGAGGCAAACCGGCCGCTCACGCGAACATGGCGACGCAGCGGCAGTATCGCCGCTGACGCCCGCCCGATGCAAGCGATGTGACATCTACATTGCAGTTGCGAGATGTTAGCCGAAACGCTCAGCCGCGAAGGCTTTGGGATCGGTGAACGGCGTGACGCCCGTCACCATGTCCGCAATTAGGCGGCCGGTCACCGGCCCCAGCGTGAAGCCATGGTGCTGATGGCCGAAATCGAACCACAGGCCCTTGTGGCGCGGCGCCTTGCCGATCACTGGTAGCATGTCCGGCAGGCATGGTCGCGCGCCCATCCAGGGCTTCGCCTCGACGGGATTGCCGAGCGGAAAGGTCTGCCGTGCGATCGGCAGCGCCCGTTCGATCTGCGCCGGCGTCGGCGGCGCATCGCGGAGCGCGAATTCGGCGCCGGTGGTCAGCCGGATGCCGCGATTCATCGGCGCCAGCAGATAGCCGCGATCGGCATCGAGAACCGGATGGCGCAGCACCGCATTGCCGGATGGCGCCAGATGGATGTGATAGCCGCGCTTGCTCTTGAGCGGGATATTGTAGCCGAGCGGCCGAAACACCTGATCCGACCATGGCCCGAGCGCAACCACGACATCGCGCGCGACCAGCGCCCCGTTCGGCCCGGCCACGCGCCATTTGCCGTCGCTCTGCTCCAGCGTCCGGGCGTCGGCGGCAATGAAGCGACCGCCCTTGCGGATGAACAGTGCGGCATAGGCTTTCGCAAGGCCGCCGGGATCGGGCACGAAGCCCGGCGACGTCCAATGGATGGCACCGGCAAAATCGTTGGACAGGTTCGGCTCCTGCTCCGCAATGGCGGCGGCGTCCAGAACGTCGCCCGGTACGCCATAGGCGCGATGGCGTTCGAGATCCGCGATGCCTTTCGCCAGTGTAGCCTCGGAGCGAAACGCGTTGATCCATCCCATCCGGCGCAGCAACTCCGGCACGCCGGCCTCCGCGATCAGGGCCTCGTGCTCGATCAGGCTGCGCTGGATCAGCGGCAGCGCCGCCATCGCACTGCGGAGCGCTCCCTCGGGCGACGAGTTCAGGAAATATCTGACGATCCACGGCAGCATGCCGGGCAGCGCGTTGAGATGATAGTGCACCTCCGGCGCGCGGTTCAGCGCATATTTGAACAGCTTGGTGAGGTCGCGCGGCAGCATATAAGGGAAAACCGAACAGCACTGGATCAGCCCGGCATTGCCATAGCTGGTTTCCTCGCCGGCCTTCTCATGCCGGTCGACCAGCACCACATTGCGGCCGCGTGCCTGCAGATGTAGCGCTGCCGAGACACCGACCATACCTGCGCCAAGCACAAGCACATCAGCCTTGAGTTCCGCCATTCCTGCTCCGAAATCTTGCCGTTCTGGCGGTCCTGTTAGCGCTGTGTCGTGACCGAATGATGCACGCGCGCAATGCGTAGAATTGCTTATACCCAATCCTAGCAAGGATTACGCCAGCCACTTCATTGTGCAGCGCATAGCTGACAAATGCCGCTTGCGCAGCGTGCAATCTCCGCCAACAATGTGACACTCGCTCAACTGTCGGGCGGCCGCGTCGTGATGCAATCGCGGTTATGCAATGGAGAAGCTCAGTATGTCGATCCGCCAGACGTTCATTGCCGCCGCTGCATCGCTGATTGCCTTCGCCACAGTTTCTGCCTCCATACTGCCCGCCTCCGCACAAACGCTGCGCTATGCCAATCAGGGCGACCTGAAATCGCTCGATCCCTATACGCTGCGCGAGACCACGACGATCGCCCATCACGGCCAGGTCTATGAAGGCCTCGTCGGGCGCGGCAAGGATCTGCAGATCATCCCGGCGCTCGCCGAAAGCTGGGAAACACCGGAGCCGACGCGCTGGCGCTTCCATCTGCGCAAGGGTGTCAAATTCCATAATGGCGATCCCTTCACCGCCGATGATGTCGTGTTCTCCGCCGACCGCGTGCGCGCCAAGGGCTCCGACTTCACGACCGTCATTCCGGCCGATGCCAAGGTGCTCAAGATCGACGACTACACCGTCGATTTCGTGCTGACCAAGCCCAATCCCATCCTGACGTCGCAATGGGACGTCTGGTACATCATGGACAAGAAATGGGCGGAGGCGAATAATGCCAACGCGCCAACGCCGGCCGCGGCGACCTCGCCAAGCTTCGCGTCGTTGAATGCGAATGGCACCGGCCCTTTCACCATCGAAAGCCATCAGCCGGGCGTGAAGACCGTCTTCAAGGTCAATCCGAACTGGTGGGGCAAGCCCGAGCATAATCTCAAGGAGATCATCTTCACGCCGATCGCCTCCGACGCTACCCGCGTGGCGGCGCTGCTGTCCGGCGAAGTCGATATCATCGAGCCGGTGCCGGTGCAGGACATCGCCCGCGTCAATGGATCAGCCAATGCCGCCGTGATGGCCGGGCCGGAGCTGCGCACCATCTTCCTCGGCATGGACCAGATCCGCGACGAGCTGCTGTTCTCGAACATCAAGGGCAAGAATCCGTTCAAGGATATCCGCGTCCGCGAGGCCTTCTACAAGGCCATCGATATCGAGCTGATCAAGAGCCGCGTCATGCGCGGCTTGTCGACACCATCCGCTTTGATGATCGCGCCGCCGCTGTTCAAGCTCTCCGGCGACTTCACGCGGCCGAAATACGACGCCGACGGTGCCAAGAAACTGCTGGCCGATGCCGGTTATCCCGACGGATTCGAAGTCGGCATGGATTGCCCGAATGATCGCTATGTCAATGACGCTGCGATCTGTCAGGCCGTGGTCGGCATGCTCGCACGCATCGGGGTGAAGGTAATCCTGAACGCGCAGCCGAAGGCGCTGTATTTTGCCAAGGTCTTCAAGACCGGCGGCTTCAACACCTCATTCTATCTGCTCGGCTGGACACCGGGCACGCAGGATTCGCACAATGTGATGCATGACATCATGGGCTGCCGGGATGATCCGAACAGCCCGCGCGGCGCCACCAATCTCGGCGGCTATTGCAACAAGCAGTTCGACGCGTTGACGGATCAGGTGCTGCAGGAGACCGACACCACCAAGCGCGACCAGCTCATCAAACAGGCCTATGAGATCGCCGCCAAGGACTGGGCCTATATCCCGCTGCACCAGCAGGCGCTGGCCTGGGGCGTCTCCAAGAAGGTGAAGATCGTGCAGCGCCCGGACAACCAGGTGCTGCCATACTGGGCGGTGAAGCAGGACTAGGCGGCACCCAAGCGGAAAGCGAAGGTCACGCATGCTCGCTTTCATCCTGCGTCGCGCCCTGCAGTCCATTGGTGTGATGATTGCCGTCGGCATCATCGCCTTCACCATGTTCCGCTTCGCCGGCGATCCCGTGAACCAGATGGTGGCCATCGACACCACGCCGGCGCAGCGCGCCGAGGTGCGCGCATCGCTCGGCCTCGACGACCCCGTGCCGGTGCAATTCGCGCGCTACTTCATCAATGCCGTACAGTTCAAGTTCGGCGTCTCCTACCAGTTTCGCCAGCCGGTCTCGGCGCTGCTGAAGGAGCGCATGCCGGCAACCCTGGAGCTCGCCACCTGCGCCACGGTGATCGCCATGGTGTTCGGCATCCTGATGGGCATCTATTCGGCGCTGCGGAAGGATTCGTTCTTCGCCAAGGTGCTGCAGGCGGTGTCGCTGATCGGCATCTCGCTGCCGACCTTCCTGATCGGCATTCTCCTGATCTATCTGTTCGCTGTCACGCTCGGCTGGCTGCCCTCTTTCGGGCGCGGCGATGTCGTCAAGTTCGGCTGGTGGACCACCGGTCTGCTGACGATCTCAGGCCTGAAGGCGCTGATCATGCCGTCAGTCACGCTCGGCCTGTTCCAGATGACGCTGATCATGCGCCTCGTCCGGGCCGAGATGCTGGAAGTGCTGCGCACCGACTATATCCGCTTCGCGCGCGCACGGGGACTCACCACTCGGGCGATCCATTTCGGTCATGCGCTCAAGAACACGCTGGTGCCGGTCATCACCGTGGCCGGGCTGCAATTCGGCTCAGTCATCGCATTTGCGATCATCACCGAGACGGTGTTTCAGTGGCCGGGCATGGGACTGCTGTTCGTGCAGGCCGTGCAGAATGTCGATATCCCGATCATGGCGGCCTATCTCCTGGTGGTGTCGCTGATCTTCGTCACCATCAACCTGATCGTGGACATCCTCTACACCATCGTCGATCCGCGCCTGCGCGCGACGATCAACCGGCCGGCATGAGGGTGTGACATGACCGACGCGCCCGTCCCCCGCACACCGTCCCTCCTCGCCCGCGCGATGGACAGCGATATCTTCTATTCGTTCCGCCGCTCCAGGCTCACCATGGTCGCAGCTGGGGTCGTGTTCGTGCTGCTGATGATGGCGCTGTTCGCGCCTGTGCTGGTGGTGCAGAACCCGTTCGATCCGGCGCAGCTTGAACTGATCAACTCCCGCATCTCGCCGCTGTGGACGGCGGAGGGCCAGAGGCCGTTCCTGCTCGGCACCGACGAACAGGGCCGCGATATCTATTCGGCGATCCTCTACGGCATGCGCATCTCGCTGGTGGTCGGCGTGCTCGGCGTGAGTTTCGCGGCCGTCCTCGGTATCGGGCTCGGTCTGATCGCCGGCTATGTCGGCGGCGCCGTCGACAGCCTGATCATGCGCATCGCCGATGTGCAGCTCACCTTTCCGGCCATCCTGATCGCGCTGCTCATCGACGGCGTCGTGAAGTCCGCGCTCGGCAATCATCTCGATGCCTCGACCACGCTGATCGTGCTGGTGGTGGCCATCGGGCTGAGTTTCTGGGTGCAATATGCCCGGACCGTGCGCGGCTCGGTGATGGTGGAGAAGAACAAGGACTATGTCGCGGCTGCGCAGCTGATCGGCCTGCCTGCGCGGGTGATCATGATCCGCCACGTGTTGCCCAACACCATGGGGCCGATCCTGGTGATCGCCACCATCAATCTGGCGCTCGCGATCATCACCGAGGCGACGCTGTCGTTTCTCGGCTCCGGCATGCCGGACACGATGCCGTCGCTGGGCACGCTGATCCGCATCGGCAACAACTATCTGTTCTCCGGCGAATGGTGGGTCATCGCCTTTCCCGGCCTCGCGCTGGCCTCGCTGATCCTGTCGATCAACCTGCTCGGCGACTGGCTGCGCGATGCGCTGAATCCGAAGCTGCAATGATGCCTCACCTCAAGCAGTGCCCGATATGAGCGTGCCCGTCCTCTCCGTGCGCAACCTGCGCGTCGAATTCGCCAGCCGCCGCGGCGCACTGCGTGCCATCGACGGCGTGTCCTTCGACATCGCCAAGGGCGAGGTGCTGGGCGTGGTCGGCGAATCCGGCGCCGGGAAATCGGTGACGGGACTTGCGGCCATCGGCCTGATCGATCCACCCGGACGGATCGCAGGCGGCGAGATCCTGCTGTCGGGCCTGCGCATCGACAACCTGCCGCCGGAGGCGATGCGCCGGATTCGCGGCAAGCGCATCGCCATGATCTTTCAGGATCCGCTGACCAGCCTTAATCCGCTTTATAAAATTGGCGACCAGCTGGTGGAGACCATCCGCACGCATCTCAACATGAACGAGACGCAGGCACGCAAGCGCGCGGTGGATCTGCTCGCCGAGGTCGGCATTCCCGCGCCGGACAAGCGCGTCGATGCCTATCCGCATGAATTTTCCGGCGGCATGCGGCAGCGCGTGGTGATCGCGCTGGCGATCGCGGCCGAGCCCGAACTGATCATCGCCGACGAGCCGACCACCGCGCTCGATGTCTCCGTGCAGGCGCAGATCATTGCGCTGATCAAGCGGCTCGGCCGCGACCACGGCACGGCGGTGATGCTGGTCACCCACGATATGGGCGTGATTGCAGAAACCTCCGACCGCGTGGCCGTGATGTATTCCGGGCGTATCGCCGAGATCGGCCCGGTGCGCGACGTGGTGCAGAACCCGCTGCATCCCTATGCCAAGGGGCTGATGGGCGCGATCCCGACGCTGACCGGCGACGCGTCGCAGCGGCTGGTGCAGATTCCGGGAAGCATGCCGCGGCTGTCGGCCATTCCGCAGGGCTGTGCGTTCAATCCGCGCTGCAGTTTTGCGTTCGACCGCTGTCGTATCGAGCGGCCGGAGCCAATCGCTGTCGGCGCCCAGCAGGTCGCCTGTCATCTCTATGATCCCGATCATCTCCATGATCATGCTCCTGCGGAGAGCGCGGCATGACGGCGCTGGTGCAGGCACGCAATCTCAAACGCGCCTTCGATGTCTCGAAGCCATGGCTCAACCGGGTGATCGAGCGCAGCCCGATGGAGTTTCTGAAAGCCGTCGACGGGGTCTCCTTCGAGATCAAGCGCGGCGAGACCTTTGCGCTGGTCGGCGAATCCGGCTCGGGCAAGAGCACGGTGGCGCGGATGGTGGTCGGGCTGCTGCCGCCGACATCCGGCGACGTGATCATCGACGGCGTCTCGATGAGCGATCCCGCACAGGCCGGCGCGCGCAAGCTGCTGCGCAAGCGCATCCAGATGATCTTTCAGGATCCCTATGCCAGCCTCAATCCGCGGCTGCGCGTCGATGCCATCATCGCCGAGCCGATCCGCGCCTTCGATCTCATTCAGGGCGAGCGCGACATCCGCGCGCGGGTCGGCGAATTGCTGACTTTGGTGGGCCTGCATCCCGACGACGGGCAGAAATATCCGCATCAGTTCTCCGGCGGCCAGCGCCAGCGTATCGCCATTGCCCGCGCGCTCGCCTCCGAGGCCGAATTCATCGTCTGCGACGAGCCGACCTCGGCGCTGGATGTGTCGGTGCAGGCGCAGATTCTCAACCTGATGCGCGAGCTGCAAGATAAATTCGGCCTGACCTATCTGTTCATCAGCCACAACCTTGCCGTGGTCAGGCACATGGCCGACCGGATCGGCGTGATGTATCTCGGCCGAATCGTGGAGATTGCGGAAGGGCGCGAACTTTTCCGCGCGCCGCGCATGCCCTATACGCGCATGCTGCTCGGCGCCGTGCCGGATCTGGCCATGTCAGGCCGCGCACGCATCGCGGTCTCCGGCGAGATTCCGAATCCGATCGATCCGCCCTCCGGCTGCACGTTTCATCCGCGCTGCCCGGAAGTGTTCGATCTCTGTCGTAAAGTCGTGCCGGATCTGATCGACGGCGTCGCCTGTCATGCGGTCAACAAACTCATCGCGCCACCAAGCGAGGCTGTCCCCGCCGGGCGGCGATAATTGCGATCAGCGTGCACTCAGATCAGGGCGCCCTGAAACGACAACGCGGCAGGCACCGCAGGGTATCGGCAACAGACCCCCACAGCACCCACCGCGAAATCATTCAGCCGACACTGTCGGCTGCAAGACCGGTCCGGCAAGATCACTGCGCATGAACGTCAGTGCGTCTCCGGACCCTATCCGATCAATCTTCTGCCGGCTCCTCGCCGTCACCGCCGTCTTCGTCGCGCTCAATGGGACCGGCGAGAATCTGCTCGGCGATCAGGCCGGAATTCTGCCGGATCGAGGCTTCGATCTTGGCGGTCATGTCCGGATTGGCCTTGAGAAACGCCTTGGAGTTCTCGCGGCCCTGGCCGAGACGCTGGCTGTCATAGGAGAACCAGGCGCCGGACTTCTCGACGATGCCAGCTTTCACGCCGAGATCGAGGATTTCGCCCATCTTGGAGACGCCTTCGCCATACATGATGTCGAATTCGACCTGCTTGAAAGGCGGCGCCAGCTTGTTCTTCACGACCTTGACGCGGGTCGAATTGCCGACCACTTCGTCGCGCTCCTTGATCGCGCCGATGCGGCGGATGTCGAGACGGACCGAAGCGTAGAATTTCAGCGCATTGCCGCCGGTGGTGGTTTCCGGCGAACCATACATCACACCGATCTTCATGCGGATCTGGTTGATGAAGATCACCATCGTATTGGATTTGTTGATCGAAGCGGTCAGCTTGCGCAGCGCCTGGCTCATCAACCGCGCTTGAAGTCCGGGCAGCGCGTCGCCCATTTCGCCTTCGAGTTCGGCGCGCGGCACCAGCGCTGCCACGGAGTCGATGATCAGCACGTCCACCGCGCCGGAGCGCACCAGCGTGTCGGCGATTTCCAGCGCCTGTTCGCCGTGATCCGGCTGCGAGATCAGGAGTTCATCGACATTGACGCCCAGCTTGCGGGCATAGACCGGGTCGAGCGCGTGTTCGGCGTCGATGAAGGCGCAGATGCCGCCCTTCTTCTGGGCTTCCGCGGCGCAATGCAGCGCCAAAGTGGTCTTGCCCGAGGATTCCGGTCCGTAGATCTCGATCACGCGGCCCTTCGGCAGCCCGCCGACGCCGAGCGCGATATCGAGGCCGAGCGAGCCCGACGAAATCACCTCGATGTCCATCGACCGGTCGTTCTTGCCGAGCTTCATCACCGAGCCCTTGCCGAACTGGCGCTCGATCTGGGAGAGCGCGGCCGACAGGGCCTTGGTCTTGTCCATGGAGGATCCTTCAACGATACGCAGGGCAGTCGGAGTGGTAGCCATTGATCTAGCTCCTTATGAAGGGATTCGCGACAGGACAAACGGCAAGCGCCAAAGGATGGCGGCGCTGTTCGGGTTAAAAACAATGTACCCCATCTGTTCTATGTTCGCAATATGTTCTTTTGGAATTTTGGGTACCGGCCTGTTTTCGACCGCAGTGGCCAGGTTTGATTTGAGCAGTGGCCTGATTTGATTTCGCCGCAATTATAAAGTTCCGTTAACGCAACCAGAGGAGGTTGCATTGAACAACGACACTCCAGTTTTCCACGCATTCAAACACGGTATCTGGATGGGTATAGGCACTCGCGCTGCAATTGCTGCGCGAGGTTATGATTGCGATGGCATCGTTCATTGGTGCCCGAACAACCTGTTGATAGGCGGCTGGCGCGATCGGTGATTGATCATGACCAACGACAACCCGACAAGTCTTCGTATGGGGTTCGGCTACCATCAGGCTCGAAAATCTGGCCTAGGCGGCATCCGCGCCGATCGATCTCCCAACCAAGTAAACCGGGACACGCGCGAAAATAAAGCTGCGAGGCAGTTGCGCGAGGAAGCCGAAGCCGATCCCGACTGGGGCCCGTTTATAGAGCATTGGATTTTGGACGGTATCAGCGCAGAGGTCACGCTAAATGCTCTGTGGCGCAGCCAAGCTTATATGAGCTTTAAGAGTCGGGGCTATTCCCGCAAAACAACGTCTCGTTATTGGTGGTAAGGTCGCCTTAGTGGGCGGCCTCTTTCATTTTTTGCTTTCCGGCGGCATAGGCCCTCAGTGTCGCAGATCAGGCTTGGAGCATTGCGCAGTTAGCGGATATCACACTCGCTGTAGCGCCCTCGATGCAAAAAGAGACGCCGCCGGACTGGCGCCGAAAGTTCTTGGTAATTCAAGGCGGCAAACAATAGCGTCCCCAATGCAATTGCCGTAGCCTCTCCCTGCAACTAGGGGGAGGCTTTGCCATGGCCGCAGGAGAAATCGCCGCTGCCGTTACTGGCATCCGCGCGGCGCTTGATATCACTAAGGCAATGGTAGGTTTGCGCGACGCTGAGGCTTTTCGCGCCAAGTCCATTGAGCTTCAAGCTGTTGTCTTGGACGCTTTCGAGAAGGCCATAGAAGCCCGCGAGACTTATTCCACGCAGGCTGATCGCATACGATCGCTTGAAGCAGAAGTGGCGAATCTTAAAACATGGGACGCTGAGAAGCAGCGCTATGAACTTAAGACTGTCGGGCATGGGGCGGTGGCTTACATGTTGAAGCCAGATGCACGGGGCACCGAAACACCGCATTGGCTCTGTCCTAACTGCTTCGCGAAAGGTCAAAAGGCTTTTTTCCAGCCGGACGGAAGAAAAGTTGGTCGCGATAGCATCTACCTTTGCGCAGGATGCAGAGGGCAAATGATCGTCACATATGCCGCTACGTGGGATCCGACTTAGTCGCCCATTTTGATTTTCAGAGTGGCCTAATTTCGGCCAGTACCAGAATTTGGGTACCGGCCTCCTTTGAACCTGCGAGTGGCGATGACAAACCCTAGAATAGCCATGGCATGTTTGGTTATTGTCGTCCTGACGGCCGCCTTTTTCGTCGTCGATGCGCGCACCTCTTGCCAACAACAGCACGGGCCGGACTATCGCTGCATCCCGAGCGGGCGGAATCTGGTCAGGTAGTCATCACCTGAAGTGGCCCCTTTTGCATCGAGTGCCGGATTGATGAAGAAACTCACGACCATCATTCACTTCATCTGGGCAATCTCTGCAGTTACGTTGGGTACGACAATAGGCGCTCTGTACGGGTGGGAGCATCATGGGTGGATTGGTGCCATCGCCCTTGGCTTCGTTGGATTCTGTTTCGGCACGCTTGCTGCGGCTTCCCCTCAAATGGTCATGCAAATCCTTCGCTAGCCTCAGTGGCCCGGTTCGAAAACGGCAGCCGCCCGATTGGAACTATCGAGCCACCTTTGAACCTTCTGCGCGCTTCCCGCACAACAGGATGTCCGCATCGCTCATGCGTTCAATCCGACATGGGAAGGTCACACGCCGTGAAGACGATCGCACTGCTCTCCGCCGCTGCCCTATTGCTCGTCGAACTCAGCGGCGCGATGCCCAGGTCGAGCGTGGGTGGCCCGCTGACCATCATGCTGATCATGTTTATCGCCATGCTGGCGGTGGGAATTCACGAGGCCTGGACAAAGAAGCGCGGCCCGCTTGGATGGATCGCGAGCATTGTCGCTTCGGTCATCGGCGGCTTCGTGGCGGCGAGCCTGGTCGGCGTGGTCATGGACATGATAGGCCCGCACCTGCACCTCAACGGGTCGCTCGCGTCCTCGCAACATCCTCTGCTCTATATCTCGCTCGCGGGCATGGCGATCCTCACGGTGCTCGGATCATGGATCACGCTGCAGATCCCAGGCTGGGTCCTGAAGCCCAGCGAAGCACCCCATAGCGGTGCATGAGGCAAGTCCCCTTCTTTGAACCTTTGTGCAGCTTTCCCGCACAACAGGGGGTGAAGCCAGCGAGTGAAATCCGATGAACAGAAATCAGCGCATGGTCGTGGTAACAGCACTCTGCGTGATCGCAACCGTGCTGGCATTTACATTTCTCGTCTGGTCACACGGGCACATTTCCAACGCCGCAAAATTTGTCGTCTTCTATACGAACACCGATCCCCATTTCCCCGGCCTCGTCAACTATTGGGGCATCTATATTCGGCACGGTCTTGCCGGATATCTGCTCGGTCTGATTGCGCCCATCTGCCTTCTGGCGGTCGCTGCATTCGTTGCCCTGGGCAGGCCTTCATCGGGCGATCTGGGGACGTTACCAAGGTAAGACCGCCTCGGGACACGGCCTCTTTTGGTCATTGCGGCGGCTTGAACGGGCCGGACGCCGGGGTCACCCCAAGGCAGGCAAGTCCGGTCACCGCAGGCGGCGGGCCCGCACACTCTGGACAGTTCCCTGTCACCACTTTAGAACGCTTCTAGCCAGGGAGCGTGGATGCCCAAGCCAAAGAAAACCGCCGCCGAACTTCAGAAGATCATTCGAGAAGCCGCCGCAATCGCCGGGCCATGGCCCAAGAACATGAGCGTGATCATCTATTCGCTCGATGACAGCTGGCGCGTCATCGTCAGCTACTCGGATCCGGCCCAGACCCCCTTTCGCGACCGGTTGATGGAGATCTGCCGGGGCCTCGCCCATTTCTACGATCTGGACGAGCCGGCCTAGAGTCGCCCGGTGCCGCGCACCGGGCCCATGGCACCTGTGCCTTATCCGGCGAGATGCATCTCGCGTGTGGCGATCAGGTCGCGGATCGGTTGCGCGATCGGCACCGGACGATGGGTCTTTTGATCGGTATTGACCCAGACGATCTCGCCCGTCGCAAACAGATCGCTCGGCTGCGCGCGCGAAGATGCCGAGTTCGAACACCAGACTGGAATTGCCGATCCGCGCCACGCGCGCGGCGACATCCAGCTCCTGATCGAACAGGATCGGCGCCTTGTATTCGATCACCGATTTGACGACGTGAAAGTCGACGCCGCTCACTTTCGCATCGGCAAACTGGTCATAGCCGAGCGCACGAAAATATTCGGTAATGGTCGTATCGAAGTAAGTGAGATAGTGCGCGTTGAACACGACGCCCTGGCCATCGATCTCGGAATAGCGCACCCGAAACGGGTGGAAGAACCAGAACCGGTCGCGCGACATATGCCCCTCGCCTATGATGGCGGCTTCGATCTCCGCCCTGATGCTCCCTAGCCTCTCTTGCGCAGCGAAGCCAGCCGCCGCAGGGAGACCTCATGCCGCAACTCAGGTCCGCTTGATTGCTTTCAGCACAATGAAAATGTGCGACGCAGCGATGATCACCGACGCCAGCATGAGTCCGAGATTGGCGCCGTGAACCTTCTCCGGTGCGAAGGTCGTCGCCGTCCAGATGATCAGGCGCACCGTCAGCATGAAGATGACCATGCCCCACAGTGCAATCCGCTTCGGCGCATCCCAAGTCGGTTTGCCGTCGAAGCCCCATTGCATCGCGATGCGCTCACCTGCAATTCGCGGCTCGCCATAGAGGTTGCACCCGATCATCACGACCAGAGCACATGCAAATACGATATCGGCCGACGACATGATTGCCCCTATGTGAAATCGCGGCCGGATGACGCCCGCATCTCATCCCATCATACCGCAACGATCATGGCGCCCCATACCATGGCGGCCTTCGATGACAACCCAGAGATGCATCACGGCTCCGAAAACGGATCCCTGCACGCGACGAGCCGCGCAAAAAAACCGTTTATTTGCCGCAAATTTTGCACATTTCTATCGACGCGCGGAACAAGTTGGTTTAGCGGTATCATCGTCTTACAGCAACCTCAGGTGCTGCAGACGATTTACGCGCGCGCCAGCTGTGGTCGTTTCCCGTGCCTCGATTTTTCTTTCATATTATCGCCGAAAACACGTTCCTCGACGATGAAGGGACGAGCTTCAAGGACGATCAGGAAGCGATGCTGCACGCACGACAGCTCGCACTGGAGATGGTGCGCAGCCTCGGCACGATAAAGGGCGCGATCGTCGTCGAGAACGAAGACAGCGGCGGATTGTTCGAAGTGCCGCTGTCCTGGAGCAACTGACACAAGCGCATATTTCAATGGCTGCGCGCAGGCTTCCGTCAATTTGCGCGCCCGGCGGCACGAGCCGCCGATGCCACGTCATCGCCTGATCAATTCGCAGCGCTGCCGGTCTTGGTGCGTGGCTGCTTCGCGGGCGCAGCCGCCTTCGGCGCATCGCTGCGCACATTGCCCCATGGATCGGCCGCAGCCTTGGTGTCGGGAATCTTGCGCAGCGACTCGCGATACGCCTTCTCGGTGATCGCGTCCTGCTCTTTCTCTTCCGCCGATTTGGTCTTCACCTCCGGCATCAGGTTCATCATCTGCGCGGCGGCCGGTCCGGTCAGAAGCGCGAGCGCTGCGACGACGCTGAATAGTTTGCTGGATCGTTTCATGGCACCAAAGCTCCGTGAATTTCGGAGGCGTTATACCACCGGCCATTCGGGCACGCCAAGCGCCTGACGCAAGGCACCCCGTCGTGCCTCACGCAGGTTGAAACCTTCGGAAACCGGGAAACCCGGGCGCTGGCCCGGACTGGGCCTAGTCGCCCAGCACTTTCTCCGCGGCCGTCACGATGCTGATGGTCGGGTGCGCCGCGCAATAGGTGCCGAACTTCTTGGCGTTCTCGACGAACACCTCGGTATCGATGATCGCATCGTCCGAGTCGCCCTTGTACCAGCCGTCCATCCAGGTCAGCACCATCTTGATCTCGTCGGGGCCGGACTCGACGAATTGCTTGCAGGACATGGTGGACAGATCGAGCACGACAGCCTGGGCCGGCGCGGCAGAGAACATGGCAGCGGCAGTCAATAAGGCGCAGGCGAATTTCATCATGGTCCCCTTCCCCGAAAAATGACGCCGGCCGATGGCTGGCTGAGCGTCCAACGGCCCGACGGTATCATGGAGCCCATTTCCTTGATTTGATATTTTTATGAAATCTTCTGATCCTTCAGAACTTCACGAAGGATGAACAGACGGGTCCGGATTTCCAGAATCGGCTTTATCGGCCGGCAAGATCGCGGTGCTAGACGTGGCGCATGCAGACGATGCGGACGACGACCATGATCGAGAAACGAGCGGCTCCTCGACACCGGGTTCTGAAGCGCGGCACGCTGGCCTTCGGCGGCGGCGGTATCGATTGCACCGTCCGCAACCTATCGGCCTCCGGCGCGCGGGTTGATATCGCAAGCCCGCTCGGCCTGCCGCAGAATTTCGTGCTGGTGATCGAGGCGGATCACTTCATCCGCCGCTGCCGGCCGGTCTGGAATAACGACCGCCAGCTCGGCGTAGCGTTCGAGTAGGCGTCCGTCAGTAGCGCCCGCGGCCGCCATAGTTGCCGCCACCGTAACCGCCATAGCCTCCGCCGCCGTAATAGATGCGCGGCACCGGCTCGTAATAGACCGGCGGCGCACGGCGGACGATGACCTCTTCCTCGACGATCTCGCGGCCGCGCCGCGGTGGTGGCGATGGCTTGTCGGCGCGCTTCTTCGCAGGCTCGGTGGCTTTCTCGGCCTTCTTCGACGCAGGCGCTGCCGCGGGCGGCGCGCCGCACGGACATGTCGGGCCGGGTCCGGCCAACGCGACATTGGTCGGTGCGGTCGCCGTCGCATCCGGTACCGGCTTGTTGCGCGTGCGCTCCTCGAGCTTCTGCGCGGTCGACGTCAGATCGCTATCGGGATATTTCGCCAGAAAGTCGCGATAGGACGGCGCGGTGTTGGTGATGACGGCGTTATTCCACGCCACCATCTTGTAGTGACGGTCGAGCCATTCTTTCGCCTGCGGGCCGAGCGGCGGCTCGGCATAGAGGCCGACAAAGGCCTCATAGGCTTCCACCGACCCATCCGAGACGATCAGGTTGTTGGCGTCCTGCACCGGCTTGCCCTGCAGCTCCTTGCGCCATTGATCGACGGTCTTCTTTGTCACGGCCGGCTTGGCGCCGGCATCAGTGCCAAAGAAACGGAAGTCATTGACCAGCGACGAACTCTCCCACGGCGTTTGCCGGCCTTCGGTGGCCTGATTGACCGATAGCCGCACGCGCTTGAACGCATCCTCGATCGGCAGGCCCGGCTCGCGGCCGGCCTTCAGCAGTGCCGTCGTATAGGGGCTGTTGCCGTCCTTGCCGTCTTCGGCCTCGGCGCCGGGCGATGTGGAGAATGACAGCAAGGTGCCGGGCGTGCCGAATTTCACATCGACCTGGGCGAGCCCGCGGCCGGTGGTCTTGCTGATGGCCGGAAACGGATTGTTGCGGCAGGCATCGAGCAGAATGATGCGGCTCTTGCTCGGCACGGATGTCAGCGTGTTCAGGATGTCGTTAAGGCGCACCGCCTGCAGCGGAATATCGGCTTCGCGCTTCGGATCGATATCGACCGGCACCAGATAGTTCTCGCCGTCGATCTGCAGACCGTGACCGGCATAGAACACCAGAGCCACCGTGTCGGGCCCCTTGGCGGACACATTGGCGGCGAAGCCGGCGATCCTGGCGCGCAGATCGCTCTGCGACAGGTCCGTGGCCGACTGCACCTCGAAGCCGGCATCGCCGAGCATCTGCGCCATGGCCTTGGCGTCATTGACCGGATTGGGGAGCGGCGCGATGGACCGATAGGAGGACTGCCCAATCACCAGCGCCAGGCGGCTCTCGGCCAAAGCGGCTGTTGAGCCGAGCATCACCGTGGCTGCAACGATCGCGCTGCGAATGACAGGACGAACCATCGAACAGTCTCCCCGGCCAAGCCAGCTCGCGCGACGGATAATTCCCCGCCTGATTCAACTGAAATCAGGATGGCCGCACGCCAACAATGCGACGGCCTGCCGCTGCCCAATTTGGTCGCTGTCAACGTAAGCGCGGTTCACGGGAACCGCGTGCGACATGTGCTGCCCGACGATTACTTTTTCTTCGCAGCCGTTGTAGGCGCGGGAGCTGGCGCGACGCCGCCCCATGGATCATATTTTTCCTTGGGAGTCGGAACGCGTTCCAAGGCGGCCTTGTAGGCCTTCTCGTCGATCTTCGGCTTTTCGGGCGCGGGCGCATGATCGCTGCCGCCGCGCTTGCCGCCGCCCATCTGTGCGTTCGCCGGCGCAGCCAGAAGCGCCACTGCCGCGATCGCCAATACCAATGCTCTCATCATGGGTCCCTCCGGCGCCTTGATAGCCCGACGTGCAGGCCATTTTCCAGCCCCAACATGGCAAGGCCGCGACCATCGACCGCAGGTCCGCCCGTCCCCGGAAACGCGCGAATAGTCCGGCACCCGCCACCCCGGCCGGCCCATATCCGCTGAAAACACAGGCTTTTCAGCGACCGTTTGGTGAACGACCGGTTGCACATTCCCGTCAAATTTCGCGTCCGGAAAAACCGGATCTTGGAATGTTTCTCCTAGTCTCCGCAGACAGCAATGGAGAAGCGGCCTGCGCCGCCTTCCTTGCGACGGGGATCGGGGACGTGGTCGACATTGCAAACCCAGCCGGCATGCATGGCAGCAGAGCGACGGGCGCCGGGATGACCGCGGCGAACCGCCCAGCACCTGCGCCCAATACGCTTGCGCCGCTCGCGGCAATCGCGCCCGAGCCATGGCGTGCGCTTGCCGAGCAGGCCGTCGAGCCGAACGGCTATTACCTCGCCGACTGGGAACTGGCCGTAAATGCATCCGCGCGCGGCCGCACCGATGTCGCCGCGCTCAGCGCCTGGATGAACGACGCCGGAACGCCCCGCTTGATCGGACTGCTGCCGGTGATCACCGCGCGGCGCGCCTATCGCATTCCTCTCCCGGCACTGGTCAGCGCCGATCCCTATGGCACGCTCTCGACGCCGCTGCTCGATCGCGACATAGCGCCTGATGCTGTCACCCGCCTGCTGGAACAGGCCCGCAAGGCCGGCGCGCATGCGCTGATCCTCGAGAACGTCTCGCTCGATGGCGCGGCGATGCAGGCGATCCGCAAATCGCTCGCCATGCAGGACATGGCGCCGCGTATCCTGCAATCGCACGCCCGCGCCTGTCTCGATGCCACGCGCGATGCCGATGACCTGCTGCGCGATGCGCTCGGCGCGAAGAAGCTGAAAGAACTGCGCCGCCAGCGCAATCGTCTCGCCGAAAACGGCGATGTAACATTCGAAATCGCACGCACACCGGCCGAGATCGCTGCGACCATCGACACATTCCTGATGCTGGAAGCGAGCGGATGGAAGGGCAAGCGCGGCACCGCCCTGATGCAGGATGCCGGCGACAACGCTTTCATCCGCCAAGCCACGACGGCACTCGCCGAACGCGGCCAATGCGAGATCGTCACGCTGCGCGCGGGCGACACGCCCGTCGCCTCCGGTGTGCTGCTCAGGCATCTCGATCGCGCGTTCTACTTCAAGCTCGGCGTCGACGAGCGCTTCGCCAAACTGTCCCCTGGTGTGCAGCTCACACTCGACGTGACGCGGCATCTCTGCGCCGATCCCGTGATTGCAAGCGCCGACTCCACGGCCAATGCAGGTCATCCCATGATCGATCCGATCTGGCGCGGCCGCCTCGCCATCGGCGACGTGCTGATTCCGCTGCGCAAACACGACCCGCTCGTCGCGCTCATCCACGGCGCGCTGACTCTGCGTCGCTCGATCCGCGAGCCGCTGCGGCGCGTCGCCCGCTCCCTCCGCAACCGCCTCCGATAGATATCCAGGGGTTCAACCATGAACGCTGCAACTGACGTCGCGCCGGTGATCTCGGCCGCCAATCAATCGCTCAAGAATGACTTTCCGTTGAAGCCGTTTGCCATCAGGCACAAGCTCGCCGGACATCCGCTGCTGACACTGCAGCGTATCGCGCAGCTCGCATCCGAACTGCCACGCGATCTCATCGAATACAATTCGGGAAAGGTCGCGATCAGCCAGGACCCCGACGCGATCCCGTCGGTGGATCTGGACCCGGTCGAGGTGGTCAATCGGATCGAGACCGCCGGCGCCTGGATGGTGCTGAAGCGGATCGAGAACTCGCCGGACTATCGCCAGCTGCTCGAAGACACGCTGCTATCGGTGGCGCGCGCCCGCGGCTTCAACAGCTTGCTCGATGCCGGTTTCGAACAGCTCGAAGGTTTTCTGTTCGTCTCGTCGCCGAATTCGACCACGCCGTTCCATCTCGACAGCGAGGACAATTTCTTCGTCCAGATCCACGGCGAGAAGTTCTTCACGATCTACGACAACAAGGACCGCGCCATCGTCTCCGACGACGAGATCGAGCGCTCGATGACCAAGCACCGCAATCTCAAATTCGACGAGAGTTTCGCGCCGCGCGCGGTCGAGTTTCACATGTTCGATGGCGACGGCTGCTATGTGCCCTATCAGTGGCCGCATTGGGTGCGCACGGCCGGATCGTTCTCGATCTCGATGGCAATCACCTGGAAGACGCGTGAGGTGCGCCGCGTCAACGACCTGCACTTCTTCAACTCGATGCTGCGCGGCATCGGCTTCCCGCAGAAGCCGCCGGGACAGCAACCGGTACTCGATACGCTGAAGCTGGCTTTCTACCGGACGGTCACTACGGCGATCAAACCGATGCGTAGTTCGCTGGCAATGCGTAAAGTGCTGCGGCGCATCGCGCTCGGCAAGAAGGCGAACTACTATCTGAAGGGCGCGTAAGCGCGCGCCCTTACTCGGCCGCCTCCGCGTTCACTTCCGCCGAGACCTGACGGATCGCGCGCGCAAGCTTCTCCGCATCCTGCGCACCGGACACGGCATATTTGCCGGCAAAGACGAAAGTCGGTACGCCGGAAATTCCCTTGTCGGCGGCTTCCTTGGCGTTGCCGGAAATCAGCTCGACGTCCTCATCAGTGGCGAGGCGCTTGCGGATGTCGTCCGCATCGAGACCGACATCGGCCGCCGCCTGCACCAGCGTCTCGCTCTGCGTGAGATCGCCGCCATCGCGGAAATACAATTCCATCAGCCGCTGCTTGACCTCCGCCGACTTGCCGGAGGCTTCGGCCCAATGGATCAGCCGGTGGCAATCGATGGTGTTGGGCTGGCGCTTCACGCTGTCCGGGCGATAGGTCAGCCCTTCCTGCTCGGCCGCGTCCACAACACGGCCGGCAATGCCTTTATAGGCTTCGACCGAACCGAACTTGGTCTCCAGATAGGTCGAGCGATCGATGCCCTCGCGCGGGATCCATGGATTGAGGAAGAACGGCCGCCAATTGACATGCACTGGCACGTCGGGGACCAGCGCCAACGCATTCTCGATCCGGCGCTTGCCGATATAGCACCACGGGCACACGACGTCGGAGACGATATCGATCTGAAGCGGCTTGACGGTGCTCATAGGCGGGCTCCCTGTATTTGTTCCGCCCACAAATAGGCGTCATGGACATCGCGGACAAGGCCGTCAGGTCCCGTTTGAAGCGATCTCGCGAAGCCTGTTCGCCGTGACCTCATCTGCCGGAAAGAACGTCTCGATGGCGATTTCCGACAACGTGATATCCAGCGGCGTACCGAAGGTCATGGTGGTCGACATAAAGCTCAGCACATCGTCGCCCAGCTTCATGCGGAACGGCACCACGACGCTGTCAGCCGCGATCGGCGCCGACCGCGCCGGCACCGGATAGGTCTTCAATTCCTGATACAGTTTGAGCAAGTCAGGATCGGCGGTCGCCTCGCATTGCCGATGCAGGCGCTCCAGCAGATGCGCACACCATTCGCCGAGATTGACCGTGCGCGATGCCAGTCCCTGCGGATGAAAGCTCAGTCGCAAGACATTCAAAGGCGGCGCCAGCAATTCAGGCGCGATGCCTGACAGCAGCGGCATCACCATTCGGTTGGCCGCGACCAGATTCCAGTGCCGATCGACCGCCAGCGCCGGATTGGGCTCATGGGCCTTCAGCACGAGGTCGATGGCCTGTCGCGCTGAATTCAGCGCGGGATCGTCCAGCGCACGCTGCGGAAAGGCCGGCGCGAAGCCAGCAGCCACCAGCAAGACATTGCGCTCGCGCAGTGGCACGTCGAGCCGCTCGGCCAGCCGCAACACCATCTCGCGCGAGGGCGAGGCGCGGCCGGTCTCGAGGAAACTCAAATGACGCGTGGAAATCTCGGCATCGCCGGCCAGATCGAGCTGGCTCAGGCGGCGGCGCTGCCGCCATTCGCGCAGATGATGACCGATCCCGGCGGGCCGGGATGTTGCGGAGGACCCTGCTAGCTGTGTGCTCATGGCAAAAAGCTAGCATGCGAATTTCGCAGCTTCCATGACCTCACAGGTAATCGATTTGGCTCCGCGGCGCCGGCATCTTCGGGACATCCACAACGACCAACCGAAGGACAACGACCATGATCAATCCCTCTCTCCTGCTCCGCCGCGCCATCCAGATCGACGCTGTCGTCAGCGGCGCCATGGCGCTGCTGCTGACCTTTGCCGCGGGCCTGCTGGCGCCGCTGCTGCATCTGCCTGAAGCGCTGCTGCTGGAATCCGGTCTGTTTCTGATCGCCTATGCGGCGCTGGTCGGCTGGCTCGGCACCCGCGCGACCATGCCGAAGCTGCTGGTGCTGGTGATCATCATCGGCAATGCGCTGTGGACGCTGGGCAGCATCGGCCTGCTGTTCTCCGGCGCGGTGACGCCGAACCTGCTCGGCCAGATCTTCGTGGCCGCGCAAGCGATCGCAGTCGGCGTGTTCGCGGAGCTGCAATATATCGGGCTGCGCCGAAGCGCAGCGGCACAGGCGGCTTAAGCCGCCTTGCTCTTGGCGGTGCCGGCCTTGGCCGACCTGGATTTAGTTGACTTGGCCTTGGTAGCTGCGGAGGTCTTCTTCGCGGCGGCCTTGGTCGTTTTGGCTTTGCCCGAAGCCGCTTTGCCCGAAGACTTGGCCTTCTTGGCCTTATCTTTGGCCCTCTTGGCCTTCGCCTTTTCTTCCTTCTTCAGCGCCTTACGCTCGGCCTTCTCCTTGGCCTTGAGCTTCTCGGCACGTGCCTCGGCGCGCTTCTTCTTGCGCTTCTTCTCGCAGGAATCGCATTTGCAGCCGATCGGCTTCAGGTATTCCTTGAAATACTCCGTGCCGTAATCGTAGTTGATCTCTTCGCCCAGCTCGATCTTCTTGATCGAGCGGATGATGATCTTCTTCTTCGCCGCATTGACGTCGGACTCGGCGTTCGGCTTGCAGGCGTGGTTGATATAGCGCGCGATGTTCTTGCGGATCGAACCATCGACGGTCCAGCGCTTGCTGATCTGGAACAGATACTTGTTCTCGATCGCGTCGTGCTTCTCGTTCTTCGAATCCAGCAGGGGCCCGAAGTATTGGACGATCTTGACGCCCTTCTTGATCGGCTGGGTGGCGAAAAGACCGAGACCTGTTTTGGAACGGCCGATGCGATATGGCTTGGCGGAAGTCGAGGCGGGCATGGGATGAGGAACTGACGCTGCTGGAGACAAAATGAAGGCTGACCAAGCTGTCTAGCGCGATTCAGCCAGCCCTGTCAGCCGCTTCCGTTGAACCTTCCCCAGCTTGTGAACGTCAAACCTGCACCTTTCCCGTGCAGGATGCCCTTGAATGCCCCGCGTACCCGCTCTCGCTGTCGCCCTGACGATCCTGTTCGGCGCCGTTTCAGTTGCCGCGGCCGACACTATCGGCAGCGTCTACACGTCGGTGGCCGACAAGGACTGCCGCAAGGTGTCCAACCTCAAACTGGATGGCGATGATTACGCCGCGGAACGGACCTGCCGCGGCCTGGCCGGTCTCGTCGTGGTGAAGAATGAGGACGACCTGCGCGAGACCATCACGGTCGGACGCAGCGCCAGCGCGGCTGACAAGGAGCCCGCAGCGTCGCAGGGCTTCGGACCGTTCAACTCCACTACCAACACGATCGAATGGCGCGTCATTGGCGGCAAGCCATTCGCAATGATCCAGCGCTGGCACATCGCCGATAACGACGATCCGGAGAAAAATGGCCGGCCAAAATCCAAGCAGATGCTGGTGGTTACGCGCCTGCCGCCGGGCGCGGTGTGTCACGTCGCCTATATCGACGTGACAGCCAATCCGGATGCCAATGAGATAGCCCGCAAGGCCGCCGACGAACTCGCCCGCGGCTTCGATTGCAGCAAGAACAAGATTAGCGTGATCGGCATCGGCGGCCGCGCCACGGCACTGGCGATGGCATCGCGCAATATCCCGGGCCTGGCTCGGTAGGGTTCAAATCGATCGCGTGGTCAAAGCTTCGGTATTTTCGCCGCGTCGATCACCGCCGTCCATCGCGCGATTTCCGACGTGACCAATTCACGCATTTCCGGCGGCGTGCTTCCCCGCACCTCGCCACCGATCGCCGCTTCCAGCCGCGCCCTGATCCCCGGGTCGGCCAGAGACTTCAGAACGGCTGCGTTGAGTTGGGCGATGATCCCCGGCGGAGTGCCCTTCGGCGCCAGCAGCCCAGCCCACGTCCTGACATCGAACCCCTTCAGACCTACCTCGTTGGCCGATGGAACATTCGGCAGCAAAGCACTCCGGGTCGATGATGTAACGGCGAGGCCACGCACCGCACCACTCTCGATCTGCGGCGCAACAAGCACGCTGGTGCCAACGATCATCGGCACATCGCCCGCGAGTAACGCGGTGATCGCCTGAGAGTCGCCGCGATAGGGCACGTGCAGCACGTCGATGCCGGCTGCCGCTTTCAACAATTCGCCAGCAAGGTGATGCGTACTGCCGAAGCCGACCGATCCGAAACTCAGTGATCCCGGCTTGGCCTTTGCGAGCGCGATGAGCTCTCCCAGCGTTTTTGCTTCATAGTCGCTGCGGGTAGCGACGACGAGCGCGTAATAGACGATCGTGGAGATCATCTCGAAACTATCGATGGGTTGATAGGATAGCGATTTGTAAAGCCCCGCCGAAATCGCGTGGCCCCCGGTCACAAGGCCGAGCGTGTATCCGTCAGGCGCAGCCTTGGCGACCGCGTCCGATGCGAGATTGCCGCCTGCACCAGGCTTCGCTTCGACGATGACGGTCTCATTGAGCTGTTTCGCCAGCCCGTCGGCAACAACGCGGGAGAGCGTGTCCGCCGCCCCACCCGATGCGAAACCGTGCACGATCCGAATGACACGATTTGGGTAGGCTTGCGCCGAGGCGCCAGGCACGTCGATCGACGAGACTATAAATATAGAAACCGCGACGCATGCGAGAACTCTGCCCCGAATAGATTTCGACAGCTGGCTCATTATTTCCTCCCGTTTTATTTCTTCAGCACTGATCGCCGAGGTGCCGATCTGTCGCTTCATGGCGGCGACTTTGTCGGCAGCGATGTCATGTCGCCTTGCGTTTGAACTCCACGAGCTCCGGCGATGGAGCCGGCCCCCAGATATCTCGGGGGAGACCTACCCAGACCTTGGGGCGCTGCGGACGATCGCGGTGCCATGGGCGTGGCTCGAAATAGCCAAGCTCTTCATCGATCATCTGATCGAGATCGAAGAACAGTTCGATGAGATGACCATCCGGATCGCGATGATAGATCGCAACATTGTGGCCCGGGCCATGACGCACCGGCCCCCACAGGATCTGCATCTTCTTGCGCCCGAGCAGGTCGCAGGCGCGATGCATGTGCGAGGCATCACGGAGCTCGAAGGCCGCGTGATGCAATCGCCGACCCGGGCCGCACGCGAAATTGACGGAGTGATGGTCGAAACCACACCGCATGAAGACGAAGGCGTCCTCGATCCAGTCCGACACGCGGAAATTCAGCACGTCGCCATAAAATTTTGACGCCTTCAGCGGGTCTTGCGTGTAAAGCGCGATATGGCCTAGGCGGTCGGCTGCAATGCCGCCGACAGGCTGTTCCGCGACAGCGAATGTCGGCCCCGCAAGCAGTTCGATCTCCATTTCCTCGAAGTCGCGGAACAGCACCGAACGGGACACGCCAGGAAGCGGATCGGACTGGATCTCGGCCGCAATTCCAGCCCGCGACAGCGTTGCCACCAGGTCAGCGAAATCCAGATCGGGCGCCACTTCAAAGGTCAATCGCCGACAAGTCGCCTGATCGCCACGCTGCAGGACGACGGCGAGTTCGTCCGAGTCGGTGGCCAGCAATGCGCGACCGGCGTCACGCGTCACCACACCGAGTCCGACCACCGTTTGATAGTAGTCGATCTGCCTGTCGATATCAGGCGTAACGAACGTCACATGCCTGATGCGTTTTACCTTGATCATGTGGTCCTCCGTATCTCGTTCCAGACCGATAGCCGTTCGCCTACGGGGTCATGATGATCTTGCCGAGCGCGCCCCCGGACTCCAGCAACGTGTGCGCCTGCCGGACCTCGGATAATTTCAGCCGCGCGGAGATAGCGGGCTTGATCTCCCCGCGCCCAAGCAGCGAGATCAACTTCCCCATGATGGCGCGGCGCGCATCGCGGTCATGGTCGTAGATGTGAAAGGAGAAGCAGCGCACGGCCGGACAGACGTCGAGATACTTCCGCATCTCTCCCATCAGGTTTTCTTCGGGAAGGCCGGCGAAGGCGTTGTAGGAGACCAGCGTCCCCCATTTGCCGAGCACGCCGAGATAGGAGACGAATTCGGGACCGCAAACATGGTCGAGCACAAGGCCGACGCCGCTCGCCCCGGTCAATTCGCGCGTCCGCGCGACGACGTCCTCGTCACGATAGAAGATCACGTGGTCGACGCCGTTGGATTTGGCGAACCGGGCTTTTTCGGCGGTGCTGACCGTACCGATCACCGTCATGCCTGCCAGCTTCGCCAATTGCACGATCGACGTGCCGACGCCGCCAGCAGCACCGATCACAAGCACACTGCCTGCGGGATTGTGCCCACCGCATTCATGCAGCAGCGCCCAGGCCACCTGATAGTTGGCGAGACAGACGGCGTCCTGAAGATCGACGGCATCAGGCAACAGATGGATGGCATCGGCCGGCGCCACCACATATTCGGCGTAACAGCCGCCGCGCTGTGACAGATCCCGGGCGCTCAGCAAAACCTTCTGCCCGACCGAGATGCCGACAACACCGTGACCGACTGCGGAGATGCGCCCGGCGACATCATTCCCCGGATTGGCCGGCAGTGGCGGCATCCACTTGTAAACGCCGCGCCGGATCAAGGCGTCCGGCTGGCCGACGCCAAAAGCCTCAGCCTTGATCTGCACCTCTTTCGGGCCCGGAGCCGGAATGGCGACATCGACATAATCGAGCGAGTCGGGACCACCGGGACGATGAACCAGCACAGCCTTCATGAATCCACCCTGCAGAAGTTATTTTCGAAAATATGTCCTATTACGAAAATTATTGCAATAGCGGTCATGCGCCGGCATTCTGCAACCAGCCGGCGCCATCAGCCGGCGGAATCCGAGGTCCATTACATGACTGCTTCGGCCGTCAAATCGCGCAAAGAATTCGGCAAAACACTCGCTGTCGATATCACGCACCGACTGCGTCAGGATATCGTCGCCTGCCGGCTCAAACCTGGCGAACCGCTAAAATTCGATGCCTTGAAGCTCGCTTTCGGCGCAAGCTTCACGACCCTGCGCGAGGCGCTGACCTCGCTGACGGCGGACGGCTTGGTCGTTGCCGAGGAGCAGCGTGGCTTTCGCGTGGCGCCCGTTACGAGCGACGACCTGATCGACATCACCCAGACCCGGATCCTGATCGAGATCGAACTACTCAGCCGCTCCATCACAAATGGCGGAGATGACTGGGAAATAGCGGTTATGTCGACCCTGCACAGGCTGGGACGCATTGAGGAAAGGCTTCCCGGTAATCACGTCGAGAACCCGGAATGGCAGATCGCTCACCGCCAGTTTCACGAGGCACTGGTGTCGTGCGGGCGCTCCCCGACCTTGTTCGGCATTCGGGCTTCGTTGTTCGAGCGCGCCGAACGCTATCGAAACCTGTCCGCCATGTTTCGCCCGCAACCACGCGACAAGGTCGGTGAACATCGCGCCATCATGCAGGCCGCGATTGCCCGCGATACAAATCTCGCGACGTCCTTGATAGACCAGCACATCCGCAGCACCTCCGACAATGTCGTGAAATACGCGTCTCATCTGCTGACCGAATCCTGAGACGGGATCGCCGCCTTTCCGGCGAAAAAACAGACGGCGTCCCCAACATCCCGCCTGGAAAGTCTCCGCAGGCGCCGTCAACCCTCTTGTCAGGCTTTATTTTCGAAAATATAATAAACTTACGAAATTTCGATATCCGGGATTAAACAGAAAGGCCTCATCATGAAGCTCTTGTCTTTCAGCCATCAGCAGCGCGAGAGCTGGGGAGCCGTCGTCAACGACGCGATCGTCGATCTCGGCAAGGCGCTCCCGCACTATCCGACGCTCGCCGATTTCATCGCCAGCCCCGACTTCGCCAAACGCGACCAGATCGTTGACGGACACAAGCCGGACCTGAAGCTCTCGGACATCAGCTACCTGCCCGTGATCCCCCGCCCCGAAAAGATCGTCTGCGCGGTGCGCAACTATCTCGACCACCACAAGGAAGCGGTGGCTCATGGCATGGACCGCCAGATCACCGAATTCCCACCGATCTTTCTGCGGGTCTGGCGCTCGCAGGTTGGCCACAACCAGCCGGTGATCCGGCCGAAAGTCTCCACGCATCTGGACTGGGAAGGTGAGCTCGCCGTCGTGATCGGCAAAGGCGGCCGCCATATTCCCGAAAGCGAGGCGATGAACCACGTCGCGGGCTATTCGATCTACAACGACGTCAGCGTCCGCGATTATCAGCGACACGCGCAGCAGATCGCGGCCGGCAAGAATTTCGTCGGCACCGGACCGTTCGGCCCGTGGCTGGTGACCACCGATGAATTGCCGGACCCCACCAAGCTCAAGCTCGAAACCCGCGTGAATGGTGACGTCGTCCAATCCTCGGACACATCCTTTTTGATCTTCTCGATTCCCCGGCTGATCAACTACGCATCGGAAATCTTCGACCTCGTCCCGGGTGACGTCATTGCAACGGGAACGCCTGCCGGCGTCGGCTTTACGCGCAAGCCTCCGATCTTCCTGAAGGCTGGCGACATCGTCGAAGTCGAGATCGAGAAACTCGGCATCCTCAGCAATCCCGTCATCGACGAATAGTCAGCGGACGGCTCCCTCGCAACGCTCGCAAAACACGGACTGGTCAGCCATGACATCCTATGACATTCGCAAGACCCAGATTTCCGTCGAGACGATCTGGCACGAACGCGGGCCGCGCCTGGCACAACCGCTTCGCGTCGGCACTGCACTGGCGATTATCCGCAATCCTTTTGCTGGTCGCTACGAGCCCGACTTGATGGCCTTCCAGGCTGAACTACGTGAACTTGGACGCACACTTGCGGCCGAACTCGTTCAGGCCCTCGGCGGCAAAGAACGCATCGAAGCTTACGGCAAGGGCATGATCGTGGGCGACGACGGCGAGCTTGAGCACGCGGCGGTGTGGCATGAAGCCGGCGGCTGGGCGATGCGCGAGATTCTCGGCCAGCCCAAAGCCATCGTGCCGGCCGCGAAGACCATAGGCGGGATCGGCACACGACTGATGATCCCGCTGGGCCATATCGAAGCGGCCTATGTCCGCAGTCATTTCAGTACTGCTGAAATGACCATCTGGGACGGCCCGCGCCGCGACGAGATCGCCTTCGGCCTGGTGATGGCCACCGGCGGAAGGCCGCATGCACGTATTGGCGGGCTGGCAGCATCCGATATCTCGGTGCATGACGGACAGCGATAGCGACCGCAAACAAAGCCACGCGAAAAGTTTCGCTACTTCGGCGCCTCCATCACCCTGGCGACGGTGATCTTCAGCATCTCGACGAACAGCTTCTCTGCGTCGGTGCCATCAGGCAAGCGGCGCAGGATGTCAGTGAGACGGCCGTCGAGGGTCAGCATGGTGAAACCATGCACCAGCGACCACGTCCGCGCGATCTGCGCGGCCTGCTCGATGGTCAGCGCATCGGTGGCGACATTGCCCGGATGATGTGCGCCGACCACGCTGGCAAGACCGGCGAAGGATGCATTGGCTGCTTCACGCAGATTCGGCCGGGTCATGTCGAGCCGCTCGGTGCGGAACATCAGTTGATACATGCCGGGCTGCGCACGGGCATAAGCGAGATAGGCCTTCGCGCGGGCGAGCGCGCTTTCGAGCGGCGTCGTGCCACTCGCACCAGCCGCAGTCATTGTGGCGTTGAAGTTGCGAAAGCCGATGGCAGCGAGTTCGCTGACGAGGCCAGTGAGATCACCGAAGTGATGCGTCGGAGCGGCGTGCGAGACGCCGGCTTCGCGGGCGACGGCGCGCAGCGTCAGGCCAGATAGTCCATCGCGCTCCAGCACGATCTCCGCAGCTTTCAGCAGCGCGCCGTGCAAGTCCCCGTGATGATAGGGAGATTCGGCGCCGGCGGTTTTTTTGGCCGCGCCCTTGGCTTGCGAATTTCCTGCGACCTTCTTGCGGCGGTCTTGCGGCACGGCGCGCGGTTTCGCGGTCTTGGTCTGCTTCGTCATGGTCATGTTATAGGTCGTCATTTTTACACTGTAAAGATTTTGCTTGACGGGCCGGCCGCTCACATCTAGCAATCTAGACAACGTAAAGATAACAGCATGGGAGACGACGATGGCGCTGCTGGACCCGGTCGAGGCTGCTCATGACAATCTTGCGCCGATCCCGATGGAGTGCGACGCGCCGTTCCTGACAGTCGTCGGCGAATTGCCGCGTGAGCTCAACGGCACGCTCTACCGCAACGGCCCCAATCCTCAATTCGAGACGAAAGGCTCGCACTGGTTTGTCGGCGACGGCATGTTGCATGCCTTTCACATCGAGAACGGCCGCGCGAGCTATCGCAATCGCTGGATCCACACGCCGAAATTTCTCGCCGAGCACGATGCCGGCCGCGCGCTCTATCGCGGCTTCGGCCAGAAAATGCCGGATGCCCCGGCTTCACTTGGCAATGACTCAGGTGCAGCTAATACCAACATCGTCTTTCATGCCGGCCGCCTGCTCGCGCTGGAGGAAGGCCATGCACCAACCGAGATCGAACCGGGCACGCTGAAGACGCTCGGCTATCAGAACTATAGCGGACGTATCGGCGGGCCGTTCACCGCGCATCCGAAGATCGATCCCGTTACCGGAGAGATGAATTTCTTCGGCTATAATGCACGGGGAATCTTCAGTCCCACGATCTCGTTCGGCGCGATCGATTCATCGGGTATCGTGACGCGTTTCGAACGTTTCGATGCGCCCTATGCCAGCATGGTGCATGACTTCATCGTCACCGAGAATTACCTGTTGTTTCCTATCCTGCCCATCACCGGCAGCATGGATCGTGCGCGGTCGGGCCGCCCGCCCTATGCCTGGGAGCCGGACAAGGGTTCTTACGTCGGCGTGATGAAGCGCGGCGGCAGCGCGGATGATATCAAGTGGTTTCGCGCCGAGGCCTGCTACGTCTTCCATGTGATGAATGCGTGGGAGGACGGCGACCGCATCATCGCGGATGTGATGCAGTCCGAAGAGGCGCCGCTGTTCACGCATCCCGACGGCTCGCCGACAGATCCTGCGAAATCCAATGCGCGACTGTGTCGCTGGATCTTCGATCTATCGGCCAATACCGATCGCTTCACCCGCACCTATCTCGACGACGTCACCGGCGAATTCCCGCGCATCGACGAGCGCCGCTCCGGCCTCGTCAGTACGCAAGGCTGGTACGCCTGCGATAATCCGGCACCGGGCGCCAGCAAGGCCTTTTCCGGGATCACACATGTCTGGCGTGACGGCGTCAGGCTCGGCCAATATATGCTGCCACTCGGCGACAGCATCTCCGAGCCGGTCTTCGTCGCGCGCGGCAAGGATGCAGCCGAAGGCGATGGCTGGCTGCTCGCGGTGGTGTGGCGAGCCCGGCAGAACCGCAGCGATCTGGCAGTGTTCAATGCCACCGATGTCGCCGCGGGGCCGATTGCTCTCGTTCAGCTCTGTCACCGGGTACCGGCGGGCTTTCATGGCAACTGGGTTGATTCCTTCTAAACCATTGATCCAATGACAATTAAAGATCACGATTCACATAATTTTGACAGTGTAAAGATTTCTGTTGACGAGCCCGCTGGCAGGACTTAAAAGAAATCTTGACATCGTAAAGATGGAACGGCGGGGAAGCAGCCTAGCATCCTTTCTCATGATCGGCGCAGCTGCCACCGCCTCCTGAAGCACAACGATAAAAGTCTCACTCGACAACAAGTGCGCGGAACCACGCCATGATCAACGTCCTCGCCAAGCTGGCCATCGGCTTCCTGTCCACCATCACCTTCTTCACGACCTTCGCGATCGCGGGAGACGTGCTGATCGCAACTGCCGTCGCCATCGCAGGCGCTGCGACACAGTTCGTTCTCGCACGAACCGCATATCGCAGGCCGGACATGATGACCCGGGCAGCAAGCTGGGGCAGCCTGGCCCTCGTGCTAGTTGTGACCGGGACCACGCTCGTCGGCATCGAACCATCCGGCGCGGCCGCCTCGGCCTCTCATGACGTTTTCATGCCGGTCGGCAATGTCTGCCCGCTCTCACAGCAAGACATATGATCGCAGGATGATGAGCAGCGACGCGACGACCTAACGAACGAAGCCCAAACGACATAAACCCGAGCTGGAAACGCCATGGCGTCCTTTCTCATCATTGCCCCGTTCGGTGCTTTCGCCATGCTGATGATGGTGACGTCGATTGCGATCAGCCTGTTCGCCGCAGCGGCACTGTCGCTCGGCATCGTCGCCTGGGACGTGATCCGCGGCGGCTCGCTGAAGATGCTGGCGGCAGGCTCGGTGCTGATCTTCAGCGCGCTGGGCTGCTACATCACACTGGTCGATGGCAACTGGAGCCCGATCGCTGTACGCCTCGCCGTCGATGGCGGCGTGCTTGCCATCGCGCTGCTGTCGCTGACGTTCCGTTTTCCCTTCACGCTGCAATATGCCCGTGAGCATGTGGATGTCGAGACCTCGAAGCTGCCGGGCTTCATGAAGGCAAATTACATCATCACCTGGGCCTGGACCGGCGCCTTCGTGCTGATGCTGATCGCGGACATGCTGATGATCTACATGCCCTCGCTGCCGCTGTGGATCGGCTTCGCGATCGCCTTTGCCGCGCGCAATTCCGCCGTTGCCTTCACCAAATGGTATCCGCAATATCGCCGCGCAAAATACGGCGCTGCGAAGCCGGCAGAGCCGCTGAAGCCCTGATCCACTTCGCCTGCAAATCTACGCCTGACCATCTCGACCGGGAGCACTGCGATGAAGGACGTATTCGCCAAACTTGGCCAGGATTTCTTCTCCACCATCGTCTTCCTGGTACTCTACCTCGTCACCGGCGACGTCCTGCTGGCAACCTGCGTGGCGATTGCCGGTGCCATCGCACAGTTCGTCTACGCCCGCGTCAAGGGTCAGAAGCTTGACATCATGACCTACGCCAGTCTCGCGCTGGTGGTCGTGCTCGGCGGCGCGACGTTGCTGACCAAGGATCCACGCTTCGTGCTGGCCAAACCCAGCATTGGACATTTCGCCATCGGCGCGATCATGCTGCGCAAGGGCTGGATGCTGCGCTACCTGCCACCCATCGTCAGCGAGACGATCCCTGAATATGTGACCGCTGCGGGTTATGCCTGGGCCGCGCTGATGTTCGCGCTTGGCGCCGGCGTCATCGCTGTGGCCATGACCGGCGATATGAAACTGTGGGCGTTCTATGTGTCGGTCGTAGCCATTGGCGCCAAGGTGCTGGCCTTCGCGATCCAGTATGTCGTGTTGCGGGTGATCGTCAGCCGCAAGCTGCGCGCAGCTGCAGCGACGGCGCCGCAGATGGGCGCCTAGTCGCCGGCTCGCAGCAGCGAACTTCGTAGATGCTGCACACCGACATCTACCGTCAGCCGCGCCGAGGCCGCGGGAGCGTGCACGGCGTCCCCTTCATACTCGGCCGTGATCCAGCGCGCGCCATCCGCCAGCGCCGAGGTGGTGAATGACGCCATGCCGGCGCGGTCGAGGCCGACATGGGCTGCGAGAATCTGCTCACCATCACGAAACGTCACGGCACCTTTCGGAACGCCGTCACGGCTGGCAATCGCGGCTGTCAACGTGACCACCGCTCCAGACGGACAAGGATTCTCGGACGACGACACCGCCACGGCCGGCGTGCCCCGTATGATCTCGACCACCACCGCCGACCGGCTCGGCTGCACTACGACAGGCAGATAATTCGACGTACCCATATAGTCCGCGCGGAAGCGATGCGGACCCGGCGGCAGTCGCTGGACCACCAGCGAGGGATGGGCCACATCGACCCAGCCAAGCACAGTGAGCGTCGTCTCATCGACAAAGCGGACAATGCCGCCGGGGACACCGCCGCCGCCTTCGCTCGTCACGGAGGCCGTGAGTGTCGTGCGGCCGGTCGCATCGATGGATGATGCCAACGTGGTGCGGGTCTGTTCGGAGTGGATGATGGATTGGGCGCGGACTGCGGTCGGACTTGCAAGCACACATGCAGTAACAACGACCAGATGAAATTTGTTCACCTGTTACGCTCCGGTTAGCCGCCCCTGGGGTGAGGCGCCTGGCCGGCGAAAAGGTTCAACACAAAAGCAGGCCGCGGAGACGCCGCATGCCGATGTGAACAATTCGTCACAGATACTGATAAAACATGATCCCGTTGACGGCACTGGCCGCGGCCAACAACGTCACCACCGTCACATTCAGCTTCAGAGCATCCAACATGGCGCGGCCTCGAATTCGTCTGCAGTCTGATCGCTATTGGAACAGCGCCGCCTGAGTCGTCACCGCTTTTCTTTTTCGTCCACATCCTTGCGAGTCCCCGGAGAATCGAGTCCCGCTCACAGACCGAAATTCAGCGTGGTTGCTGCAAGCCTGAGTCGCGTTTTGTCGAACCAAATCGCCGGTGCCGCGACACAGAACCATGACCCGAATCGCCATCCTGATCGCCGGCCTCTTCACCGCCGGCACCGCCTTTGCGCAACCCGTGACGCCGCCGCCGGAGACACCGGCATGGTTTACAAGCGCCCGTGCCTTCGTGCCGCCGGACCGCGTGGCCGGTCAGGCGTTTCATGTCGACATGTCCGATCCGCAGGCGCCGGTCGGATATATCGCGACCTATCCAGCCGGTGCCAACGATCCGAAGACGGCGGCAAGCGCATTCGATGCCGGTGAGATGCTGGTCGCAAAACTCGCGCGCAGCGACGGCAAGCTGACCACCCTGTCAGCCGAGCTGCGCCCGCGTGACGTCACACTGAACAGCAACATCCCGCGTGTACTGAGCGCCGCGCATGACGATGCGGAATATCGCGAACTCCACGTTGAATTGCTGAAGGCGCGCGGCACGCTGCCGGATGGCGCAATTCCCTGCGATATCCGTGGCTGGTCGAAAGACCGGGATCCGAACGGATTGAACGTACGCGCCGGGCCATCGGCGAAGGCCAGGGTGCTTGGCACGCTGCCGCCGCCCTACAAATTCAAGAGCAAAGGCGAGAACGTGCCTGACGGAGGCTGGCTGACGGAATTTTCCATCATCGGCTTCAAGGATGGCTGGTTCCTGATCGAAGGCGCAAAGCCGCCCGGCAAGGAATACGAAGACGAGAGCAGCTATCCGCACAATCATCCAAAGCCCTATGGCGGCCGCGGCTGGGTCGCGGCCAGCAAGGTCGGCGCGCAATATGCCAATGGCGACACACGGATGGGCGGGCTGTTTCAGGCGCCGTATGTGGACGCGCAATGGACACCGGCCAAAGGCGAAGGTGGCAGCGAGATCAGCGCCGACGGCGGCCCTAAGCGCGTTCTCGCCTGCAGCGGCTTCTGGGCACTGGTGGAGAGCCACGACGGCGTGCGCGGCTGGTGGCGACGGCTGTGTTCAAGCCAGGTTACGAATTGCAGTTGAGTTAGAACCAGATTTGCTGTGGCACGCCCAGCGCATCGCGCGGTGCATTACCTTCCGGCAGACAGCCCGCGCAATCGCGTGCGGCCAGCGCCACCGCGCAGGCATCGAGCACATCATCCCGCTTTGCGCCGGTGCGCGCTCGCCTGACGGTCAACCAGTCGTCGAGATCGCTGAAACCATTCGCCATCAGCAGATGACGACGCAGCACGAGCCCCTCCTCAGTGTGTTTGGACGGCAGCGGTTGATTGTCGTTCAGGCGGAGAAAGACGAGTTCGGGATGCGCTTCGCGAATGTCGCGGTCACGGTGCTCCCGCACGAAGCCATCGACCTCCATGATCTTCGACCCGAGATGCCAAAGCTGGCGCGAGACCTTCTTCTGCCCACGTTTGTCGGCTTCAGCATTGGCAAGATCGGGATCGCTGAAGTCCTGCCACAGCCAGCGCCGCCCACCGGAAAAGACACGTGAGCCATGCGGGCTGAGTTTCTTGCGGGCGAGCTGATCGCAGGCACGCACGCCATCGTCGCCGAGACCGATGGGAATATCGATCGCAGCGCGGGTAAAGTGCTGCGTCGTGAGCCAGGAAATGTCGCTGATAAAATCGATGGAGCGGTGGTCGCCGTCGAGTGTGACGGCTACCCAGCCTTTGCTGAAGCCATCGAGCCCGATAGCGATCATCGGGCGCGCTCAGTCTTAGCCGAGGTTCAATTCCTTGAAGAAGTCGTTGCCCTTGTCATCGATAATGATGAAGGCCGGGAAATCCACGACGTCGATGCGCCAGATCGCTTCCATGCCGAGTTCGGGATATTCGACCACCTCGACTTTCTTGATGCAGTGTTCGGCGAGGTTCGCTGCCGAGCCGCCGATCGAGCCGAGATAGAAGCCGCCATGCTTCTTGCATGCTTCGCGCACGGCGACCGCACGGTTGCCCTTGGCAACCATCACCATGGAGCCACCGGCGGCCTGGAACTGATCGACGAAGGAATCCATCCGGCCGGCCGTGGTCGGGCCGAACGCGCCGGAGGCATAGCCTTCCGGGGTCTTGGCGGGGCCCGCGTAATAGACCGGGTGGTTCTTGAAGTAATCCGGCAGCGGCTCGCCCTTCTCGAGGCGATCGCGCAGCTTGGCATGCGCCGAGTCGCGCGCGACGATCATGGTGCCGGTCAGCGACAGGCGCGTCTTGGTTGGGTAGTTCGACAGCGTCGCCAGAATGTCTTTCATCGGCTGATTCAGGTCGATCTTCACGACCTCGCCGCCGAGCGCCTGCTCCACCTGCGGCAGATACTGCGCCGGGTTATGCTCGAGCTCTTCGAGATAGACGCCGTCCCTGGTGATCTTGCCGAGCACCTGACGATCCGCCGAACACGACACGCCGAGGCCGATCGGCAGCGACGCGCCGTGGCGCGGCAGGCGGATGACGCGAACATCGTGGCAGAAATACTTGCCGCCGAACTGCGCGCCGACGCCGGACGACTGCGTCATCTTGAGGATTTCCTGCTCCATCTCGAGATCGCGGAAGGCGTTGCCGTCCGGCGAGCCTTGCGTGGGGAGCGCGTCGAGATAACGCGCGGAAGCGAGCTTCACCGTCTTCATGCACAGCTCGGCCGAGGTACCGCCGATGACAATGGCGAGGTGATACGGAGGACACGCGGCGGTGCCCAACGTCATGATCTTTTCCTTCAGGAACGCCAGCAGACGGTCCTTGGTCAGAACGGACGGCGTGGCCTGGAACAGGAAGCTCTTGTTGGCGGAGCCACCGCCCTTGGCCATGAACATGAACTTGTAGGCGTCATCGCCCTCGGCATAGATCTCGCACTGCGCCGGCATGTTGTTGGCCGTGTTCTTCTCTTCATACATGGTCAGCGGCGCGACCTGCGAATAGCGCAGGTTGCGGCGCAGATAGGCATCGCGGGCGCCTTCGCTCAAAGCAGCCTCATCGTCGCCATCGGTGATGACGTTGCAGCCCTTCTTGCCCATGATGATCGCCGTACCGGTGTCCTGGCACATCGGCAGCACGCCGCCGGCAGCGATATTGGCGTTCTTCAGGAAGTCGAAGGCCACGAACTTGTCATTCGGGCTGGCTTCGCTGTCGTCCAGGATATTGCGCAGCTGCTGCAGATGGCCGGGGCGCAGATAGTGGTTGATGTCGCCGAACGCCGCCTCCGAGAGCGCCTTCAGCGCATCCCGCGACACCACCAGCATGTCCCTGCCCAGCACCTTCTCGACCCGCACACCCTCGGTGGTGACCTTCTTGTAGGGCGTGGTGTCCGCGCCCAGCGGAAACAGCGGGGTGTGCTTGTAGCGCGGGACGGGCTTCGGATCAGGGAAAGCGGTGGGAGCGTTCATGGGTGGGGCCTCAAAAAGGGGGGAATTTGAGGCCCTTGTAGGCGGTTTCCAGACAGTTTTGAAGGGTTCAAAACAGGGGGGCAGGCCCGCAATCGCGGGGATAATCCCCTTGATCCAACAGTAACCGGCTGCGCCCGCCGCGCCTTGCATAAAGTGGCGTCCCGCGTTTCAGTGCGGCCGGGGATTGAGGAGAATTCTGGAATGTCCATCGACCGCCTGCGCGGCATTTTTTCGGCTGTGGCACTGCTCGCCACCGTGACCCTTGTCGCCTCACCTGCCCGCGCCGACCGCTGCGACGATCTCGCGCGTCAGCTCAAAAGCCAGATCGACGGGCTCAGCGTCGGACGCACCGCTGCCAATGTGATCTACCTGTCGCATCCGGCGGCGAAGCAATTGCGGCTTGGCTGCGCCAGCCGCAATTTCAGCAACGAGCTCTATGCGGCGTCCGCGGCCCGCAAACCGGCGCCGGCCTTCACCGATCTCGTCGCGAGTGCAGCCGCCGTCATCTTCACGATCCCCAAGCCGGATACGGTGAAGGGCACCACGCGATGTCTCGGCCGCATGGGGATTTTCCGCGGCGATGACGTGAAGCTCCGCTATCGTCGGCTCGATCTGCGCTGCACCCGCAGCAAGACCTCCGCGAATATCACGATCTCGCGCGGCAAGGACGAGTGAGGATTTCGCTTCAATTGTTGTGAAATCCTAGAGCGGCCGTTTACCACCGTTTCCGATCCACACCGATTGCCGCAAATTGCAGCGCCTGATTTACCAACTCCTTGTTGGCGCACACCCCATTGTCCGACTGCAAGAGTTGGAAACAGGGAATTTGTAATGAGCGTTTCAAGCGTCAGCAGCGCACCACCGGTCGCTGAGGTGAAGCCGATCGAGGCAAAACCGCCGGAGCCGAAGAAGAACGACGACAACGACAGCCGCACCGCGCCGCCCCCACCGCGCGCAGCGCTGCCGCCCGGCCAGGGCACCCGGATCGATCAGCTCGCATAACGCGGCACCGTCGGACAGAGACCAGCCGCCGGTCGCGTTGACGCGAGGCCTGCCCCATCACTGCCGCGAATCTGGTATCGGATGCGGGCCGAAGGAGGCCCGAGATGATCGTTCGCCTCGTGATACGTACGCTGGTCTGGTTCGGCGTGATTGGCGCCGTGTTGTTCACCGCCGCCGGGACCTGGCAATGGCCGGCGGCGTGGTCATTTCTGCTCTTCATGATCCTGCTTGGCCTTGGCGGCGGCCTGTGGCTGATCCAGATCGATCCCGCACTATTTGAAGAACGCATGCGCCCCATCGTACAGCAGGGGCAGCCCACTGCGGACCGCGTCTTCATGGTGGCGTTCTTTACCGTGGCACTGGTCTGGCTGATCGTTGCAGGACTGGATCAACGCTTCAGCCTATCGCAAATGACCGTTGGCGTCCAGGTCGCGGGCACGGCACTCGCGCTCACGGGAATGGCAATCTCATTCTGGGTACTGCGCGAAAACAGTTTCGCCGCACCGGTCATCAAGCTTCAACGCGACCGCGGCCAGCGCGTCGTCGATACCGGCCCCTATCATCTCGTGCGTCACCCCATGTATAGCGGCGCCATCCTGTTTTTTCTCGGCACATCCCTCTGGCTTGGCTCGTGGTGGAGTGCCGCGCTGACGCTGATCCTGGCCGTGCTGCTCGCATGGCGTACGGCGGCCGAAGAGCGTACCTTGCGGGACGGTCTCCCCGGCTACACCAACTATACGACGCGCGTCCGCTATCGTCTGTGTCCGGGGCTTTGGTAACCCCGCCACACGAGCTGCGCAGCGCTACTTGTCCAGCGCCTTGTAGTGCCGGAAGATGCCGTCCTTGTTGAAGGCAATGCGGCGGTCGCTGTCGAGATAGGCCTTGATGTTCGGGCGAGCCGCCACGCGGTCATGCAAATCGATCAGGCGTGGAATCTCCCGCTCGAATTTTGTCATGCGTTTCGGAAATGCGTAGCGCAGTCCTTCAACGATCTGGAACAGGGACAGATCGACATAGGTCGCCTTGCGGCCGGTGACATAGGCGCCGTCGCTGGCCTTCAATATCCGCTCGAAATAGCCGAGATATTTCGGCACACGCTCTTTCAGGAATTCAGCACTGCGCTTTTTGGCCGGGCCTTTCTGATCCTCGTAATAGAGCGACACGCCGATCGGGTGATGGGTATCGTGCACCTCGGCCACGAAATCGGTGATCGTGAGCTGCAGCTCGTGCAGTTGCAGGCGCGCCGCTTCCGACTTCGGCGCCAGACCGTGACGTGGGCCGAGATAGAACAGGATGTTTGCTGTCTGGCCGATCACCATAGTGCCCGCCTTGAGGAATGGCGGTGCAAATGGCGGAATGCCCTTCTTACTGTCGAGCATCCTGGTCATTGCGGCCATGCCGCCCTTGCCGCGCGCCATGTCACGGTAATCCGCGCCGGCATCTTCGAGCGCCAGGCGCACGAATTCGCCGCGGCCCTGAATCGTCGGCCAGTAGTACAGCTCATATCGCATGCAGAACCTCGCCAAATGTCGCGTCAGGAGTGCCAGGGTAACTGCTCACCGCGGAATTCGTTCGCCGCGCTGGTCCGGCGAGAACTCCGCACCGTCGTCCAACTATCGCCACAAAACGCGCCATGGCCGGGACAGGCCCGGCCATGGCGGAGTGTATTGCTGCTCGTCTACCGCAACAGAACTCAATTCGACGCGAAGCAGTACAGCAGCCCGTCGCCGCCGGTGCTCTTCAGGTCGTTCTGCGAGCAACCGCCGTCGGGGCCGCGCGACGGATGCGAGGTGTTCCATGACTTGGACGGCGGCTCTTCGTTCAACCCCGTACGATCGATATGGCCGACCATGGCGGCCCCCTGGGTGCTGCTCGTCCAGTTCTTGCAGGTGCGATCCTCACCAGCGGCAAAGGCTGTGCCGTCGGCCTGCGAGCCGGTCAGCACGTCATGGCGATTCGGCGTATCGCCGCGGCCGTTGATGACCTCGCCCTTCTCGCTGAGCGAGGTCTGCTTGGAGAGGTTGTTGCTGGCGCCATGCAAGTCGGCAACATCCTTGGCAACGACGACGCCCTTGGCATTCTTCCATGGGCCGTTGCCGATCCGGTCCTTGGCATTGATCGCGGGCTTGCCGTCGGCCGCCTGCGTCGAGAGATAAGCGCGCCAGGTCTTGGCGCCCGCGCCTGCAGCCTGCGCCAGCGTCTGGCAATGATTGTCGGCGCCGGCGAGGCCACCGAGATTGCCGCCATTGCCGATGCCATTGCTGGTGACGAAGAAGCTGGTATCCGCGCCCTGCGCGAACGATGGCGACGCTGCTGCGAGCCAGACGGCAGCAGCACCGGCGCATAGGCCGAGACGGGTCATGGTCGAGAGAATAGTGGGCATCGATTCCTCCAATTTGTTTTTGTAACCACGCAACGCCAGTCGCGATGGGACGCAACTGACCAACACGTCATCCGGCGGATTATTCCCGCTCTCATATTGAGATCATCACCTGGCAATGCACATGCATAGGGCCAACAAAAAAGCGCCGCGGAATGATCCGCGGCGCTCGGTAGATTTCGATGACGCCAAGGCTTACGCCTGCTGGATCGCCGACAGTTCCCAATCGGCGCCGCGCGGACGCACGAATGTCCAGATCTCGGTCGCTTCGATCGGCGTTTCGCTGCCAGCTACCAGACGGTTGGTGCCACGCTCCAGCGTCTTGTCGACCAGCGAGAAGCGCATCGCGACGCTCGCATAGTCGGTGTCACCTTCGCGCCAAGCTTCCGCGAGGTCACCCTGCAGCAGCTTCACATCCGACACCTTGTTGATGTCGTTGCGGGCCTTGTTCTCGGCGAGGTCCTTGGCGAAGTACGACACCATCTCAGGCGTCGACAGTTTGCCGAGCTTCTCGACATCCTCGTTCGACCAGGCGGCCTGCACGTCGCTGAGCAGCTTCTCGAAAGCTTCATAATCCTGCGGCGCGATCTCGATCGGCTTGTCATTGGAGCCGCCGCCGAAACCAAAGCCACCGAGACCACTGCGCTGGGTCGGCTGTGCGCCATAACCCTGCTGCGCCTGGTTCATGTGCGCCTGGTTCTGGTCGGGACCATTGCCCGGACCCGTATAGGTCGAGCTGGCCGGACCGGCATAGGCGGACGCCGTCTGGTTACGACGCTGCCACCAGGACATCGCGAGGCGGACAACGATGATGATCAGGCCGACCTGCAGCAGCAGGCCGATGATCGACGAGATACCGCCGAGGCCGCTGAACAGACCACCGCCGAACAGCATGCCGAGCAGGCCTGCGCCGAGGAAGCCGGCAGCAAGGCCGCCGAGCATGCCCATGCCCGGACGGTTGAAGAAACCGCCCTTGCTGGCTGCGCCCGTGGTCGCGCTGTTCATGCCCGGCGAACCTGGCTGTTGCATGGTGCGGTTGAACGGCTGAGCCGCGTTAGGCGCCGTCGATGTGCTCGGCGGGGCCGAGAACGTGCGGTTGCCGCGCGAGCCCGAGCTGCTGCCACCGCCAACGCGGGCGTCGGCAGAGGAGATTGCAATGGTGAGCGGCATCGCCAGCGAAAGGACGACGGCCATCGTCTTGACGACGCCGCGCATGCTGAACGTGAAAGTCATGGTCATTCCCTCAATCCCCGGCAGGGGGAAAACACCCCTAACATGGCTACCCCAGCCTAAAAGGGAAGCACCGTTCGAGGGTAAACGCTGCGGCCCTCGGTCGCGGCTCGCCATTGAACCTTTGGCGTAGAAGTCACCTTGCATTCAAATACTTATGCTGCATTGCGAAGTTTGGTGCATGGTCGAACCAAGGCGTTTTGGCGACTGGCCGTAGGATGGGTAGAGCGGAGCGAAACCCATCATTTTAACCGCCAGATCGATGGGTTTCGCTTCGGCGCTTGCGCGCCTTCGCTCTACCCATCCTACACTTTCACCCAATGCGGTTCACGACGGTGCCATGGTTTCCTTGACCTTGGCGATCAGCGCGCTCAGGGCGAACGGCTTGGCCAGGAAGGCGAATTGCTGGTTTTCAGGCAGGCTCTTTTCGAAGGCTTCTTCGGCGTAACCTGACACGAAGATAATGCGAATATCCGCATTGCGGGCGCGCATCTCCTTCAGCAGCGTCGGTCCATCCATCTCCGGCATCACCACGTCGGAGACCACGAGATCGATGGCGCCGTTCTGCTCGTCGAACAGCTCCATCGCTTCGACACCGTTGCCGGCTTCGACCACCGTATAACCGCGCGAGCGCAGACCGCGGGCGTTCAGCGCACGCAGGCCTTCTTCATCTTCGACCAGCAGGATGGTGCCCTGGCCGGTCAGGTCCGCGCGCGGCTTGGCGTCGGCAGCGGCTTCCTTGGCGGCGACGGCGGCCGCGATCGCCGGGTCGGGAGCAACTTCTTTTTCCTGATGATGGCGCGGCAGGAAGATGCGGAACGTGGTGCCTTTGCCCGGCTCGGAGTCGACATAAACGAAACCGCCGGTCTGCTTGACGATGCCGTAGACCGTGGAGAGGCCGAGGCCGGTGCCCTTGCCGACATCCTTGGTGGAGAAGAACGGCTCGAAGATCTTCTCGACGATATCGGCGGGAATGCCAGTGCCGGTATCGCTGACATCGATACGCACATAGTCCGATGGCGGCATGCCCTTATAGGACAGTCGCCCGGCTTCCTCGGCCGAGACGTTGACGGTGCGCACAGTCAACGCGCCGCCGTCCGGCATCGCGTCGCGCGCATTGACCGCGAGATTCACGATCACCTGCTCGAATTGCGAGATGTCGACCTTCACCGGCCACAGATCGCGGCCGTGCACGACTTCGAGTTTGACCTTCTCGCCGATCAGGCGCTTCAGCAGCAGATCGATATCGGACAGCGCATCGCCAAGATTGAGCACCGTCGGGCGCAGCGTCTGGCGGCGCGAGAATGCGAGCAACTGGCGCACCAGTGTCGCCGCGCGCGTCGCGTTCTGCTTGATCTGCATGATGTCCTGGAACGACGGATCGGTCGGCTTGTGCGCGTTCAGCAGGAAGTCGTTGGCCATCATGATGGCGGAGAGCACGTTGTTGAAGTCATGCGCGATGCCGCCGGCCAACTGGCCGATGGTGTCCATCTTCTGGGCCTGGTTGACCTGGTTCTCGAGCGTGCGGCGCTCGGTGGTCTCCAGCATGTAGACGATGGCCGCTTCGGTCTCGCGCTCGTTCTCCTCCACAGCGGTGACAAAGAACTGTCCCCAGCGCTCCTTGGCACCTTCCAGCAGCGCTTCCACCGGCGGGATATCGCCCTGCCCCTGGGCGGCGTGGCCGATGGCCGCGACGAGCTGGTTGCGGTCGCGGTCGCTGACGGCGGCGAGGATCGACTTGTTGACCGCGCCGGATGTGTTGAGGCTCTGCGCCAGCTTGGCGAAACGGGCATTGCCGCGCACCACGGTGCCGTCGCGATCCACCGTCGCAATGGCCATCGGCGTATGGTCGAAGAAGCGCATGAAGCGCACTTCGGCGGCGCGTTGCGGATCCGAGCGCTCGTCGCGGGCGCGGCTGATGACAAGGGTGCGCGACGCACCCGGCACGCCGTCGGCGCCGAAAGCGAGCTTGTGATAGAGCCGCACCGGCATGGTCTTGCCGTTACGCATGCGCAGGTCAATGTCGAAGACTTCGGTTTTGACCTCGCCGGGCATCGGCACAATGGATGTCAGCAACGAGGCGCCGTCACCAGAGACGATGTCGGTCAACTTCAGACCGCCGGAGCCGATCTCGGCAAGATCGTGATCGAGCCAGTTCGCCAACGTGGCGTTGACGTAAACCAGCTCGCCCTTTGGATTGACCGAGAAGAAGCCGCAAGGCGCGTGATCGAGATATTCGATGGCGTGCTGCAATTCCTGGAATACGTCTTCCTGGCGTTGCCGATCGCGGGAAATATCGGCCACCGACCACACCGTGGATTTGGCCTCGCGCTTGCCCTCACCCAGTGGACGCACGCGCATGCGCAGCCAGCGGCCGTGGCTGCCGTCGGGCGCTGCGACACGGACTTCCTCCTGCTGGCGCTTGCCCTCACGGGCAGCCTTGAGCAGGCGGAAGACGGCTTCGGAGACATCCGGATTACCGATGAAGACGCGCTCGACCGGTCGCGCATCCTGTGCGGAGGCCGCGCCGGTCAATGTGAGATAGGCAGCATTGGCATAGACCACATGGCCCCGCGCATCGGTGACCGCGATACCGTCAAAGGCGTGATCGGCCACGGTGCGCATGATCGGATCGTCGGAGGTGCGATCGGCAAAGCGGACAATACCGGCGGCAAAGGCGAACAACACGAACAGGCCGACCATCGCCAGCAGCGCCAGCAGGCCCAGAATATAAGGCTGCGCCTGAGCCCGGCCGAGAGTCATGAATGCCACCGCGCAGGCGATGATCGCGGCGGCAATCAGCAGCACCAGCACGATGCTGCCGCTGCGCCGGGCCGGCTCGTGCAGAACCGGATTCTGCGCCGTCATCGATTGGCGATCGTGGTCGGTCTCGGCGGTCATCGGACGGTTCGTCGCCTGTTGGCAGTTGCGGCAGCGCGGGTTTGCGCGCCTCCTGAGTGCATCAATCGGCTGGCCTTACGCAAGCGCCGCGTCGGCCTATTCGCTTCCAATCCGCCGATTCTGCAACACGTTCCCGGCCCCTCGCCCGGCCCTTTGCCAGGCGCTTTCCCGAATCATGGCGTGCGCCCGGACAGGCCGCGCTTCAGGCCCATGACGTAGCCAATGACTTCGGCCACCGCATGGTAGTGTTCGCCCGGAATTTCCTCGTCGATCTCGACGGTGGCGTAAAGCGCGCGCGCCAGCGGCACGTTCTCGACGATCGGAATGTCGTGCTTGCCGGCAACTTCCCTGATCTTCAGCGCGATGTTGTCGACGCCTTTGGCCACGCAGATCGGCGCGGTCATGCCGCGCTCATAGGACAGCGCCACGGCGTAGTGCGTCGGGTTGGTGATGATCACCGACGCCTTCGGCACCGCTGCCATCATGCGCTTCTTCATGTTTTGCTGACGCAGCTGCTTGATCTTGCCCTTGATGTGGGGGTCACCCTCGGACTGCTTGTATTCTTCCTTCACTTCCTGCAGCGACATCTTCAGCTTCTCGTACCAGGTGCGGTACTGGAAGAAGAAGTCGGCAATGGCGACGAAGGCGAGCATCGCCACCACCGAACCCATGAGCTGCAGTGTCAGCGATGTGGTGATGCCGAGGATCGCCGACGGATCGATATGGATCAGCGCATCCAGACGAAAACGCTCGGGCCACAGCACCGCGCACATCACGGCGCCGAGCAGCACAAGCTTGAACAGCCCCTTAAGGAAATTAGCCAGCGCCTGCTTGCCGAAGACACGCTTGGCGCCTTCCATCGGCGACAGCTTGCTGAACTTGGGCACCAGACCTTCGGTGGAGAACACCAGCCGGTGCTGGATCAGATTGCCGGCAAGCGCGGCGATCACGAGAAACAGGATCGGCATGCCCATGGTGGACAAGATGGACATGCAGAGACTCTTGGCCAGCAGCAATAGTCCGGGCCCGTCGGTCCGTATCATCCAGGAATTTTGCAGAAGGTTTTTAAGCGGCGTTTGCAGCCCGCCGCCGACCGAGCCGTTGAAGGTCGACAAGACCAGCGTCGCGCCCGCCAGCAGGAACCAGGTATTGACCTCCTGGCTTTTGGCTACGTCACCGCGTTCGTGAGCATCGTCGAGCTTTTTTTGCGTGGGGTCATGTGTCTTCTCGGAATCGTCGTCGGCCATCCGCGCGCCCCTATATCCGCGGCATCATTTGTTGCATGACGCCGGTGACGTATTCGAGGTAGGTCCCCATCATGGTCGCGAGCACGACGGCAAAGATCAGGAATCCGATCATGATCGAAAGCGGTACACCGACGAAATAGACCTGCATCTGCGGCATCAGCCGTGCCAGCACGCCAAGCCCCATGTTGAAGACGAGGCCGAACACCAGGAAAGGCGCAGCAAGCTGCGTGCCGATCTTGAACGCCGCCGCGAAGGCATTGGTCGCGAGCTTCGCCACATCGCCCGTCGACATGATCTCGCCGGGCGCGAAAATCTTGTAGCTGTCATTAATGGCGGCGATCACAAGGTGATGCGTATCGGTGGCGAACAGCATCGTGATGCCGAGCATCGTGAGAAAATTGCCGATCAGCACGCCCTGCTGACCCTGTGTCGGATCCACCGAGGTGACGAAGCCGAGACCGAGTTGCTGTGCGATGATCGATCCGGCGACCTGCAGCGCCGACAGCGTGACGCGCGCTGTGGCGCCGAGCACGACGCCGATGATGATCTCATGCACCAGCAGAACCAGCATCGGCACGATTGATCCCATATCGACGTTATAGGCGCCGCGATGCGCCGGCAGCATGAGAAGGGTCAGTCCCAATGCGATCGATAGCTTGGCCCGTGCGGGAATGTTGGTTTCGCCAAAGCCCGGCATCAACATCACCATCGTACCGATGCGGGCGAAGGCCAGCATGAAGGCAGCGGCGAGAGCGGGCAGAAGCGAGACATCGATGCGCATACGGGATTGTGCATCACCCCCCGATGATTCGCGACGATATCCGCAACATGTAGCTCGACAATGCGTCCCCCATGAACGGGAGCGTCAGCATCATGGTGGCAAAGACCGCGAGAATCTTCGGTACGAAGACCAGCGACTGTTCCTGGATCTGGGTCAGCGCCTGCACCAGCGACACCACGACGCCGACCAAGAGGCCCACGACCATCAGCGGACCGGACACGATCACAATCGTCCAGATCGCATCACGGGCAACGTCGAGAGTTTCGGGGCCGGTCATTGCAGTAATCCTTGTGTTACGCGGTGTTTGTGGTGAGGAGGATCAGATCGGCATCTTCATGATGTCTTCGTAGGACTGGATGACGCGATCGCGCACCGAGACCAGCGTCGAAACGGCGACGTCGGTTTCCGCAACTGCCGTGACCACGTCCATCACATTGGCCTTGCCGTTGGCCATTGCGATGGTCTGCGCATCCGACTTACGGCCGGAATCGAGCACGCTGCCCAGCGCGTCCTTGAGGACCGCGCCGAACGACTGACCACCACCGGCGTCCGCCGCCTTGTTGAGACCGCCACCGACGCCACCACCGGCGTCCATGATGCGCGAGAGAGCCGAGTAAGCGTTGGCGGCGACAGAGGGAGTTGCCATGGTTCAGCTGTCCTGTTCAGGCCTTGAGGATGTCGAGCGTGCGTTGGATCATCCGGCGCGTGGCGCTGATGATGTTGAGATTGGCTTCGTAGGAGCGCTGCGCTTCCTTCATGTCCGTCATTTCCACCAGCGAATTCACGTTGGGGTATTTGACGTTGCCGGCGGCATCCGCCGCGGGATTGCCGGGCTCGTAGCGCGTGGGAAACGCAGACTGGTCGGGCCTGATGCGGCCGAGGCCGACGATGCGGGCATCCAGCGAGCGGTCCAGCTCGGATTTGAAGGTCGGCACCTTGCGGCGATAGGGGTCTCCGCCGGCGTTCTGTGATGTAGACTGCGCATTGGCGATGTTTTCCGAAATCACCCGCATGCGACCCGCCTGGGCGCGCAGACCGGAGGTCGCGATGCCCATGGAGCGCGAGAAGTCGCTGATATCGTCTGCCATGATGAGCTCCCTTTATGCGCGCGGCGGCGTCAGCGCTTGCCGATAGCGGTCTTCAACAGACCGAGGCTGCGGGTGTAGAGCGAGGTTGCCGCGGCATAGTCCATCTGGTTGGCCGAGACCTTGAGCATCTCGTCTTCCAGATTGACGGCATTGCCGGCGGGGCGGGTCTCGTAGCCGACCCGGCTGTTCTGGTTGAAAGAGGCCGAGCCTCCGGTCGGCAGGATATTGGTGCCGGCGGCGCGCATCATCGGCAGCGAGCCCATGCCGCCCGCCGCGACGGACGTGTTCCCGGCCTTGTCGAATTTCGGTTCCACGAGATCGCGGGGGCGGAAGTTCGGAGTGTCCGAATTGGAGATATTTTCGGCCAGCACACGCTGGCGCTCCTGATGCCACTGCATCTTGGTGCGCAGCGCCGACAACATCGGCATGTCGCTGATCGCCATCGGCCTTCTCCGCCCTGCCCGGACGGAGTGTCCTGAGCTAGGCAGAATTTGCCGCCTGCATGGTTAATACGAAGTTAATTTCCGGTGGTAGTTGTTACCGAACCGTAAATGAATGCTGCAAAATTGACGTTTTTCGCAACTGCCAACGCTTTTTCGCCTGAATTGGCCGATTAACCATCCCCATCGGCCATACGACGGGGCGGCAGAAGTCGTTTTGGCTGCAGCGATTCATAGTTTATTATTAACCAACGGCAGGTTCTGCCGTGGGGCGTTAACAGATGGGGCGTGATTCACGCTGCGTGCGGGGCGTGCGGGGGTATGACACCTCCGGCTCTGGACGTGGACGTTGCAGCCACCCTGTCTGGCTGGGGACTTTATGATGCAATCATCGGTGCAATTTATCTTGGCCTTCGTTGTCGTGCTGGCGCTGATCGGGCTTACCGCCTGGCTGGTGCGCCGATTCGCCGGCAACCGGCTGGGCAACAACACCAGCCGCGGGCGCTTGCCGCGGCTCGCGGTGATCGACGCCGCCGCCGTGGATGGCCGCCGCCGCCTGGTGCTGGTCCGCCGCGACAATGTCGAACATTTGCTGATGATCGGCGGCCCGTCGGACATCGTCGTCGAGCCCAATATCGTCCGCGCCATGCCCGGCCGCGAGCAGGCCCCGCAGCGCGGCGGCCTCGCCGCCGATGTGGCAAGCCGCGGCCCGTCGCTGCCTGAAGCCCCGAGCTGGGCAGAGAGCAACGAGTCCGGCTTCGATTCCGAACCGCATGTGCCGGAGCCGGCGCCGCGTCCCGCGCGCCCCTCCTTTATCGAAGAGCCACGCCGCCCGGCCGCGCCTTTGCCGGAGCGTCGTCCCGATCCGGTCGCCAGCCTCGCGCCGGAGCCTGCGCCGCGCCCCGAACCGGCGCCACGCAACGATCTTTTCCCGCAGCGGCCGATTCCGCGAAGTGAAATGCCACGTGCCGAGATGCCACGTAGCGAGCCGATGATGCCGCGCCCGATGCGTGCCGATCCGCCGATCCGCACCACGCCGCAGCCCCGCACGCCGGACCGTCCCGTCGCAGCAGCACCGACACCGCCCGCTCCGGTTGTTGCTGCCCCGGCGCCCGCCCCGGTCGTCGCGCCACCCGCACCGGTCCCTGCTCCCGCTCCGGCAGTCGCCGTGTCGTCTGCCGATCAGAACCTTGCCGATATGGCGCAGCGCCTCGAAGCAGCCTTGCGTCGCCCTGCCGGCGAAACCCGCCAGGATGCGCCTGAGCCCCGGGTCGGCGCTCCGTCGGTGGCGCCTGAGGCACCATCGATCCGTCCCGCTTCGCGGTCGCCGGAAGTCTCGATCGCCAGCCCTGCCCGTGCGGAGGCGCCGCCAGTCGTCCCGCCGGTCAAATCGGGTTTTGAAAATCTCGAAGACGAGATGGCCTCCCTGCTGGGACGGCCGAAGTCCAGTTCGTGAGTTCGGCGAACCTCCCGCGTAGAGTATTTTTCCTTTCAGTTCTGATCGCCGCCGGGACCCTCACAGGTCCCGCGATGGCGCAGGACATCAGCATCAATCTCGGCGGCGGTGGCGGCGGCGTCACCGAACGTGCCGTGCAGATGATTGCGTTGTTGACGGTGCTGTCGATCGCACCGTCGATCCTGATCATGATGACGTCATTCACACGCATCGTGGTTGTGCTGTCGCTGTTGCGAACCGCATTGGGTACCGCGACGGCTCCGCCGAACTCGGTGATCATCGCGCTGGCGATGTTCCTTACGGCTTTCGTGATGGGGCCGGTGCTGCAACGTTCCTATGACGACGGTATCAAGCCGCTGATCTCCAACGACATCACCGTCGAACAAGCCCTGGTGCGTGCATCCATTCCGCTGCGCGGCTTCATGCAGAAGAACGTACGCGAGAAGGATCTCAAGCTGTTCATGGATCTGTCGGGTGAACCGGTGCCGGCAACACCCGAGGACATGTCGCTGCGGATACTCGTGCCGGCCTTCATGATCTCGGAGCTGAAGCGTGCCTTCGAAATCGGCTTCCTGCTGTTCCTGCCATTCCTGATCATCGACCTCGTTGTCGCCTCGGTCTTGATGGCGATGGGCATGATGATGCTGCCACCGGCGGTGGTGTCACTGCCGTTCAAGCTGATCTTCTTCGTGCTGGTGGATGGCTGGTCGCTGGTCGCGGGCAGTCTGGTGCAAAGTTACGGGCAGTAGCGAGGCTCTCGCCTACCGCGTCATCTCGATCTTGCGGACATTGACCACCGGCTGCGGCTTCAGCGAGCCGGTCGGCATCGGATCGGCACTGGCACCCGGCAGGATCGCCTTGGCGCTGCTTTCGGGGAAGCGCGTCTTCATCTCGCGCAGGAAGCCGTCGAGCGTATCGACGGATGCGGCCATCTTGGCAATGGCGGCGAATTCCGAAGAGTTGGTCGAGGTCGGCTTGCTCGCGGTGTCGAAGGCGATCTTGTCGGCACCGACATTCATCAGCGGCGCATACTTTTCGCGGAAGCGCGCGAGACCAAGGGCGTCTTCCGCCAGCGCATAACCCACGACAGCACGGATGATGTCGCTCTTTTCGCTTGGCGTCAGCGGCGAGAAATCCCGCCAGCGGTCGCCATAATAGAGTTCGATCTGTTCGGAGGCTTCGCGCCAGCGCCGCGACGACCAGTAGATATCCGAGCGGAGCCGGATCGCTTCGCGTCCGCTGACATGAGAGATGATGTCGAGCGCCAGCTCACGGCGGCCGATGTCACTCTGCGCCCGCGCCTCGAGCAGCAACCGCTGTTGACGCAGCTCGCCATTGAGATCGGCGATCCGCGTGGTCCGCAGCGCGGCGATAGCGCGGTCGGGCTTGCGGCTCATCAGATAGACCATCGCCAGACGCGCAGCGACCTGCGAGCGTGCAGCGCCTTCGAGACGGTGATCGACCTGATACTGCAGAAGCTCGGCGGCCTGATCGAGCAGATCGACGGCCACGAGACGATCTGCGAGACGGCGGATCATCTCGTCACCGCGGCGGCCGATCGGGGTCAGCTCGCGAAACTCGTAGAACATCGCCAGCGCATCGACCGGCGGCAGGCTGTCGCCCTTTGGCGACAGATAGATTTGCGAGAACAGCGCCTGCGCCTCATCCTGGACCTGGCGCGCGGCTTCGCTGTTGGCCTGACGTTCGGTGGCCGTACGGGCGGCCAGCAGCGAGTCATTGTAGCGGCCGAGTTCGGCATACATGCGCGACAGGATCTGCAGCACCTGCACTTCCGTGCCGTCGCCGCGCCATGTCACCGCCAGCACTTCTAGATCATGCAGCGCGTCCTCGTTGCTGATCTCGTTGCGCTTCTGGCGCAAATTGACTTCACGCAGCTTGGCTTCCGCTGCGGATTGACGATCCACCGAACCGGTGACGTCCTGATACTTCGACAGCGCGTCCCTCTCCCGGCCGAGCGCCTCATCGAGCCAGCCGCTGAGCAGCATGGCCGCGGGCTTGATCTCCGGCGAGATGCCGACCGTTTCGAGCTCACTGCCGCGCGACGACGCGCCGGCATAGTCCTTGACCTCGAGCGAGGCCCGCAGCGCCAGCATCAAGGCCGCGCGCTGCAGATCGGTCGGCAGCGCGGCGAGCGTGAACTCGGCATTTTTGAAACGCTCGCGCGCCTCGACCCATTTTTCCTGCTTGGCGTAGGCGAGCGCCTTCCACAATTCACCATCGTAACCCGGCCCGAGCACCGGATTGGCGATATCCTTCAGGGTTTGTTCGGGACGCCCCATCATCGCGCTGGCCACCGCATGAACGATCAGCGCGACAGGGCTTTCCTCGCCGACCTTGGTGTCCGCGATCGCGAGATCGGCGACGCCCTTGGCCTCGTGATACATGCCGCGCGCCATGTAGAATTTGGCCAGATCCATTCGTGCCTGCGGCAGCGAGCTGGCTTCGGCTGATGACATCGCGTCGATCAACTCGTCGAAGCGTGCGTTGAATGGGCCTTCCTGATCCTTGCGCCACTGGCCGACATCGAAGATCGGCCGGGCGACCGTCGAGGCGCGCTGCGGCGCTGCATCGGCTGCCGACAGCGTCAGGCCGCCGGGCTTGGTGAGCATCACCTTGTCGATACTGGCTTCAACGGACACGTCGTCGGAGTTCACCTGAACCACCACGCCGTGAATCGATTCCAGCAACGAGAATTCGACAAAGTCCTGGCGGCGGATAAAACCGCGCGACGGCGGCAACGCGGTGATGATGTTGAGCGTATCGCCGGCATCCGGATCGACTAGGCGATGCTTGAGACCGGGCTTGGCCAATGGCACCTGCACGCTGGCGCGCGAGGGATCGGCAATATTGCGCACGGCGGACAACGGCTGCGACGGCGTCTGCCGGGTGTCGGCGAGCATCAGCGACCAGGCCTGTCCTGCGCCGGCGGGATCGTCGGTCGTGAGAGAGGCCAATTGCGGGCGATTGAGGCGGATGCGGATCGCCTGCCCCTTCTCCAGCGGGATCGTGCTGACATCGGCAATGATCGATCCGCTATCGCGGCGGATCGGCGCGGTGTCGATGGGCCGCGTCGAATCTGCCACCAGCCACAGGATATCGCCGCGGCGAAACAGGGCAACCGGCGTTGGCGATGGAAAGGCAAAGGCTATGCGCACGCCGTCGCTGCTGCGCTTGACCTCAACCGGCATGCCCGCCGGTTCGGTCGGCGCAGCAGCAACGGGTGCAGCAACAGGGGCCGCCGCAACGACAGGCGCAGGCGGCGGTGTTTCTTTCGCAGGAACGACGACAACAGGCTCAGCTACCGGCGCAGGCTTGGCTGATTCAGCGACCTTGGCCGCCTCGGGCTTTGGCTCTTCCGGCTTCGCTGCCGCGACGGGCGCTGCCGGTGCAGCCGTCGCAACCTCGACTTTCTTCTCCGGAACGATCTCTTTCGCGATCACTTCGGAGGTCGGCGGCACGATCTCGCCGGAGCGCTGTGCCGGGACACTGGCGGGCTTTTCGACCTCAGGAGGCTTCGCCGCAACCGGCGGTTTCTCGTCCACAGGAGCGGCCACCGGCAGCTTGGCCAGCGGCGACGGCTTTTCGTTCTGCTGGAAGCCGATGTCGACGACGTAGCTCTTGTCCTCGCGGAACGACTTCACATCGACGTCGCCGATCAAGCCGATCTCGACGGCGGTCCGGTTGCCGTCCATCGCCTGACCGATCGATGCGACATTGGCGGGCGCGGACAGTTTGGCATCGGCGAGATCGAACACCAGACCGGCATTGAAGGTCAGCGTCAGCGTCTTCTCGTTCAGCACCGACGACACACCGACGCCGCCGGTCTCGAACACGAAACGCACGAAGGTCGGCTGTACGGATGCCCGCACACGGATCGGCGGCTTCTTCTGGCTTTCCGCGGCAGCGCGTTGCTGGCGCAAGGCGCGCTCTGCCGCGCGCGCGCGCTCCGACAATTCCTTGACCACATCCTGCGGCAAACCAGGCGGCATGCCCTTCCAGGTGTCGGGCAACAGATCGATGAAGATGCGCTCGCCCGCCGTCATCGAATTGACGGTCACCCTGCGTGACAAAGCGAGACGGATCGCCGTGCCATCGGGATCGCGGCGTGCCGAGCCGATATAGTCCGGGGCGGCGTCACCGAGAATCTCGACAGGAATATCGACCGGCCGCTTGAAGCGAATGACGAGAATGGTGCCGGCTTGCGTCACCTCGGACTCCACGTCCTCAGCAAGCTTCAGCACGATGCGACCATAGCCGCCCGACGTGCCCATGCTGGCGGTGCCCCTCACCGCTTGCGCAGATGCGGCATCCGGGAACGACAGCGCAAGACAGACAATGCCCGCGACGACGACACAACGTCGAACGGCCCGCGTCCATGCGCGAGCTTGCGTCCAACATGCAACGGCAGCCGTCCGTGCCATTCAGAAATGTCTCTCAGCCCGATGCTCGAAGGACGACCAGTCGTTCGCCCTGTGTCGAATCTCAGATTCCGCGCTCTAAGGATTTGTTAATTAATTTCTTTAATTCCGGCCCTGCTGGATCGGCCTGCCTTCGATCTTGGGCAGTTCGACCGCCGCGGCAGATCGTTCGCCGCCCGAGGCGCGACGCGCCAGTTCAACGGTGAGGCGTTCAGCGGCCTCCGGCTGCATCAGACCGAGAATGTCGGACATCTTCCGAGGCGCGATCTGCGAGGCGATCTCGAACAGCACCGGCATTTCCAGCCGGTCGAAGATCTTCGCGGCGTCCTTCGGCTTCATGCTTTCATACATGGTGACGATGCCCTTGAAGCGGGCGGCATCGACTTCGCTCTTCTGGTCGTTCGCCGTCTTGATACCGGCTTCGACGCCCTTCAATTCATCGACGCGGGTTTCGATGCGCTTCTCGGCGGCCTTCAGCAGGCTCTCGCGGATGTCGATCTCGCGGGCACGCGCTTCCAGCTCCTGACGGCGCGCTTGCAGCCGTTCGAGGATCGCGCGTTCAGCAGGCGAGATTTGAGGAGACAGTTCGACAGGCGGATTGCTGGTCGGTTCAATCGCTGCAGGCGCAGCCACCGCGGGCTTCGGCTCTTCCTTCTTGGCTGACACCGAACCGGTAATGTCGCCGTCCGTTGGCTTGCCGCCCGGGAAGTTGAACATCTCCTGCGCCCACGATCCTTTCGTAGGCTGCGGCTGCGGATCGTAGTTGAACACGTAGCCGCCATCGATCACCAGGCCGGCGATCTTGAGAATCGCCAGCCCGAAAACCGCCACCAAGACGACAGGAAGAATACGAACGTCCCGAAAAGCTTTCATGCAGCGATGCCGTCAGGCCTCCTCCGCTCGGCAAACGCCTGCGCTGCCGCGGCATTGGCCCGCGCTGCGGACACCCGCGGCGCATCAGGGTCGGTTTCGGTGAGCGGCCGTGCCGCCACCGCGATCTTCGACAGCCGGCGCACGACAGCGTCGCTCTCGGCGAGCTGGGCTTTCAGTTGATCGGCCAGCGCTGTTGCCGCCGAAATCTGGCTGCCGAGATTCTCATTGACGTCGCGCACGGTAAGCTTGAGTCCGCCGATCGCACGCTCGGCGATCTCGGTCACGGTGATGAGCTCGCCGATCGTGGCCTTCAACGATTGCTCGTCCGCCTTGAGGCGCTTCAGGCGCTTATTGAGCAACATGCAATAGGCGATGGTCAGGATCAGAAGCACTGCAACCAGGCTCTCGATCACAATTCCTAATGAATGACTCATTGTGCCTCCATCAATTTAGTTTGCTCATCAGCCTTCTCAAACATGGCGAAGGTTGTGTTAGGCTTGCGCAATTGTTTCGTGACTCTAATGGCAACGCGGTCGCCGACACGGCCCATGCGACCTTCAGTCAAGGTCACAGCTCCGCAACGCACGGCGACAAGAGCATCCGCCCGCATTTCCAGCGGCAGCGTATCGCCCACTTTGAGAAGCATCAGCTGCTTCAACGGGATCTCTGCCTCATACAGCACCGCGTCCACGGCGATCTCGGCCTGAGCAATTTCAGTGGCGAGATGGCTTTCCCAGATCGGATCACGGCCGAATTTTTCGCCCATGAACATCTGCATGAGCACGGCGCGGATCGGTTCGATCGTCGCATAGGGCAGCAGCAATTCGATATTGCCGCCGCGGTCTTCCATGTCGATGTGCAGGCGCACCAGGATGGCAGCATTGGCTGGACGGCTGATGGCGGCGAAGCGCGGATTGGTCTCAAGCCGGTCGATGGTGAAGGCCACGGGCGACAGTGGCCGGAACGCCTGCTCGGCATCCGCCAGCACGACTTCGATCAGACGCTTCACCAGATTGGTTTCGATGGTGGTATAGGGACGGCCCTCGATGCGCAGCGAGGCCTGACCACGACGGCCGCCGAGCAGCACGTCGATCATCGAATAGATCAGGCTGGAATCGACGGTGGCGAGGCCAAAATTCTCCCACTCCTCTGCCTTGAACACACACAGCACGGCAGGCAGCGGAATCGAGTTCATATAGTCGCCGAAACGCACCGAAGTGATGCGATCGAGCGAGACTTCGACGTTGTCGGAGGTGAAATTGCGCAGGCTCGTGGTCATCAACCGCACCAGACGGTCGAACACGATTTCGAGCATCGGCAGACGCTCATACGACACCATCGAGGAATCGATGATGGCGCGAATGCCGGAATTTTCGTCGAGATGGACCTCGTTGACGCTGAAGCCGAGGAGGTTGTCGATTTCCTCCTGCGAGAGAACGCGCTCGCCGCCGTTCTTGCCGCCGCCGATATCGCGACCGCCGTCCTCGACCATGGCGGCCCATTGCTCCGCCATGGTGCCGGTGAGTTCGTTTTCGGCAGCCGCTTTCGCCGCCTCAACGGGATCCTCTGAATCCAGAGAAGCTTCCCATTCAGCGGCAATTGCGTCCTGATCGACCTGTTCGGTAGACATCAGCCCAAAATCCAATTCCTCACTGAATGAGGATTTCCTTGAACAGCACAGCGTTCACGTGATGAGGAGAGATCGCGGCATTGACGCGCCGCGTCAGCTCTTCCTTCAACCGGAACATGCCAACGGAGCCGTTCAGATCGGTGGTGCGCAGTTCGCGCAGGTAAACCTGGAACATGTCGGTGATACGCGGCATCGACGGCGTGATCTGCGCCACCAGCGGCGCTTCCTTCACCTCGAGCACGATCTTGGCCTTGAGATATTGCACACGCTCGCCGGGCTGACCGGCAAGGTTCACCAAAATCTCCGGCACATCGATGAAGGCGAGCGGCTTCGCAGCCGGCGCCGCCTCTTTCTTCTCTTCCTTGGGGTGCCCCTTCAGGAAGAACCAGCCGCCACCGCCCGCTGCAAGCACCAGCACGCCCGCGACGATTGCGATCAGCTTGAATTTGCTCTTGGGAGCTGCCGCCTCGTCCCCGGTCGGGGTGCTTTCTGAAGTTTCCGTATCCGCCATCGCCTGCCCGTCCGGGGTTGGGATGAGCTCGATGCTGCAAAGCAGGCAATAAAGACGCGATACAAAATGCTGCCAGCGCCCAAGGCCCTGTGTGATCGTGACGCTAGGTCGCAATGGTTAACGGAATCTTTCTTTTAACGCTCAACTAGGAAAATTCTGCCGGCAAATATGGTCAATAAGACCTTTCTGCCGCCCGTTTTCGCGCCTCCAAAACTACCAACAAATTGAAAAATATCAGCTTTTTGACTTGGCACGGCTTTCGCTACGTAGTCTGCGAACCGCGGCTTGGGAGAGCTGTGCGGTTTACGGGATCCGCGGCGAGCTTGGGAGAGCAACCCGCGCGAACTTAGGGGAGAACCACCGATGGAGAATATGCTTCTCGTCGGACTGTCGCGGCAGATGACGCTTCGGCGTCAGATGGACGTCGTGGCGAACAACATTGCGAATATCAACACGAGCGGCTTCAAGGCCGAGCGGACGATTTTCGAGGAATATCTGAGCCCGGCCGCCCGCGAAGACAACTTCGTCGGCCGCGACCGCCGCGTGTCCTTCGTGCAGGACCGCGCCACGATGCATGATTTCACCGGCGGCGCGACCGAGCAGACCAAGAATCCGCTGGATGTCGCCATCGACGGCAACGCCTTCCTCGCGGTGCAGACCCCGAACGGCGAGCGCTACACCCGCGACGGCGGCATGCAGATCAATTCGCAGGGCCAGCTCGTGACAGCGTCGGGCGCACCGGTGCTCGGCGCCAATGGCCCGATCGTGTTCCAGCAGACCGACCACGACATCAACATCTCGCAGGACGGCACGGTCACGGTGCTCGAAGGCATCAACCGCATCGACTCCGTGCGCGGCAAGATTCGCATGGTCAACTTCGCGCAGCCCCAGCGGCTGGTGAAGGAAGGCTCCAACCTGTTCTCGGCCGGCCCCGGCGCCAATCCGCAGCCGTCCACCACGTCGAAGCTCAATCAGGGCTTCATCGAAAAGTCGAACGTCAGCTCGGTCGTCGAAATGACCCGGATGATCGACGTCACCCGCGCCTATACCGAGCTGTCCAACATGCTGCAGTCGCAAGGCGACGCGCGGCGCTCCGCCATCGAAAAACTTGCCGACGTTCCGGCTTAAGGAATCTGACCCATGCGCGCTCTTTACACTGCCGCGACCGGGATGGCGGCCCAGGAACTCAACGTCCAGGTCATCTCGAACAATATCGCCAACATGCGCACGACCGGCTTCAAGAAGCAGCGTGCCGCATTCCAGGACCTCATCTACGATCACGTTCGCCGCGTCGGTGCGCAAGCATCGGATCAGGGCACGGTCATTCCGGTCGGCGTCGATATCGGCGGCGGCGTGAAGACCGTCGGTACCCCGCGCATGATGACCCAGGGCACGCTGTCGGCGACCGGCGGCGATCTGGATATCGCGGTCCGCGGTGAAGGCTTCTTCAAGATCCAGCTCACCGATGGCACCTTCGCCTATACCCGCGATGGTACGTTTTCCACTGACCAGCAGGGCCGCATCGTCAACCCGCAGGGCAACCTGCTGCAGCCAACGATCTCGATTCCCCAGGCGTCGTCGCAACTCTCGATCAATGCGCAGGGCCAGGTCTCGGTCATCGTACCGGGCTCGACGACCCCGACCGTGCTCGGCCAGATCAGCCTCACCCGCTTCATCAACAAGGCCGGTCTCAATTCGATCGGTGACAACCTGTTCACCGAAACACCTGCCTCCGGCCCACCGCAGGACGGTGTCGCCAATGCCGACGGCTTCGGCGACATGCAGCAGCGCAACCTCGAAATGGCCAATGTCGAAGTCGTCACCGAAATCTCGGACCTGATCGCCGCGCAGCGCGCCTATGAGATGAACGCCAAGGTCATCAGCGCCGCGGACCAGATGCTGCAATCCACCGCCGGCATGTTCCGCTGAGGAGAATGATCATGACATCAGCCATGCGTTCGCTTCTCCTCGCCACCGCCCTGCTCGCTGCAGCGGCCACCGCTGCGCTCGGCCAGGCGCAGCGCGACGAGGTCATCGCATCGCCAACGCTGCGCGCCAACGTCACGGTGTCCAGCGACGTGGTGCGGATTGGCGATGTCATCGACAATGCCGGCCCCACCGCGCAGATCGCAATCTATCGGGCGCCCGATCTCGGGACCGTCGGCACGCTGTCGACCGCGCAGGTCATCGCGGTGTTGCGGCAGCACCAGGTGATTGGCGTCGATACGCGCGAGCTCAAGTCCATTACCGTGACACGGCTGTCGCGCAGCATCGAGAGCAAGGATATCGAGAATCAGGTCGCGCAGGCGCTGGAGAACCGCCACGGCCTTGGTGCCGCCGCCAATCTGAGCCTGACATTCGATCGCGAAGTCCAGGGCCTGCAGCTTGACGCCAGCAATACCGGCGCGCTGCAGCCCGTCGCGGTCCGTTTCGACGCGCGCAGCGGCCGTTTCGACGTCACCTTTGCGATCGGCAACGACTCCAACGTGTCTGCCACCAAGCTGCGCTTCACCGGCAGTGCCGTTGAGACGGTGGAGGCGGCGGTGCTGGTCCGCGGCGTCGAACGCAACGAGGTGCTGAAGTCCTCTGACGTCGTCGTCGAGCGCCGCCCGAAAGCCGAAGTCGGCAACGATGGCGTAACGCGCGACCGCGCCGTGGGCATGCAGAGCCGCCGCCAGCTGCGCGCCGGTCAGGCGATCCGCAATGCCGACCTCGCCAAGCCAGATCTCGTCACCCGCGATCAGGCGGTGACGCTGATCTACGAAACCGCCGGGCTTTATCTCACGCTCCGCGGCAAGGCCATCGAAGGTGGCACTGAAGGCGACGTGGTCAACGTCATCAATCTGCAGTCCAAGCGCACCGTCTCCGGCGTCGTGGTCGGTCGCGGCCAGGTCGCCGTCTCCGCTCCGTCTCCGCGTCTCCCCGCGCAAGTCGAAACTCCCGCGCCAACTCCTGCCCCAACCCGCGAGTCTCTCCCGTCCGAGAAAATCTCCCAGGCCAGACCTCCCCTGCCCAACTCTCCCGCTGCCACCTCTCCCGTCGCGCTTGCTGCCAACGACCACGTGCCTGTTTCTCGAAAAGCTGAGTAAAGTTGATGTTCCAGTTCAATCGTCCCTTCGTTACCGGTGCTGCACTTCTGGCGGTCGGCGTTGCTGCCAGCGGCTGTTCGTCGATCGACCGCCTCGCCTCCATCGGCGAGAAACCGGCGCTCACGGCGATTGAGAATCCCACGACACAGCCAGGCTACAAGCCGGTGCAGATGCCGATGCCGAAGCCGGAGGTCGCGTCCTACAACGCCAACTCGCTATGGCGCAGCGGATCGCGTGCGTTCTTCAAGGATCAGCGCGCACGCCAGATCGGCGACATTCTGACGGTCACCGTGAACTTCACCGACAAGGCCAATATCGCCAACGAGACCCAGCGCAGCCGCACCAATACGGAAAACTCGGGGATCACCGACTTTGCGGGCAGCAAACTGCTGACAGGCTCGGCCGCTCAGGTGCTGCCCGGCCGTCTGCTGACGGCTGACGGTTCGTCCTCCAGCGACGGCAAGGGATCGGTCGCACGGCAGGAAGCGTTGCAGACCAGCGTCGCCGCAGTGGTCACGCAATTGCTGCCGAACGGCAACCTCGTGGTTGAGGGCAAGCAGGAGATCCGCGTCAACTACGAAATCCGCGAGCTGATCGTCGCCGGCATCGTGCGCCCGGAAGACATTCAGAGCGACAACACCATCGACAGCGCCAAGATCGCGCAGGCCCGCATCGCCTATGGCGGCCGCGGCCAGATCTCGGACGTCCAGCAGCCGCGCTACGGCCAGCAGGTCATGGACGTGCTGCTGCCCTTCTAACGTTACGAGCTCCCACATCTCATCGTGCTCCCACGCGATGAGGTGTTCACGCACGGCCTTCCGTCAGCTCCCCTGGCGGAAGGCCGTCGTCGTTCTGGACAGACTCCAAACGCGGCCAGGCGAAGCGCTGAACGTCAGCTCTTGAAATCCACCTCGACGCTGCCCAGTCCGAGCAATTCCATTCGGACGTGATCTCCGGCATTGAGCCACGCCGTCTGCACGAGACTGCCCGTCAGTACGAAGTCTCCGGCGCGCAATATCTTGTCCCGGGCAGCAAGATGGTTGGCAAGCCAGGCCAGTGCATGATGTGGATGACCAAGAACATCGGCGCCATTTCCGCGCCCCACTTCCGTGCCGTTGACGACGGCACGTCCAATCACCGAGAGAAGGTCAGGCGCCTTGCCACGAGCAACAGGCGCACCCAAAACACATCCCGCCGCAAAGAAATCATCTGCGATCAGTGTCGGCGCATCCATACTGCGCCAGTCCGCATAACGATCATCGACGATTTCGATGGCCGGATGGTAGGCATCGATCGCTGTTGCGACATCATCAGCCGTGAACGGCTCGCCCGACGGCATCAGATCGCTCGCGAGCTGGACCGCAATTTCACACTCCACGCCGACATGTACATAATCGTTGTAGCGCAGCGACGTTCCGGCGGCATGAATACCGCTCATATAGAGTCCGCCGGCGCAAGGATGCGAAATACCGAGATATTGCTGCATCACCGCGCTTGTGCAGCCGATCTTGTAACCGACCTGCAAGCCAAAATCGGGCGACAGCAAATTGTGAAGCGCGTCCTGCACGCGATAGCCATCAGCCTCGTCATGCGGGACCGCGTCTGGCGGCAACACGGTGAGCGGCGTGCGGTTATGGCGGACGTAAGCCAGGATTTCGGCGATCGCGAGATACTTTTCCATCGGCGGTCCCTTCGCTCGTCACACGGCTCATGCCGACATATGACTAACGGGTAGCGACCACCATCCTGCTTGGCAACGGTGCGCAGCGTTGCTGGCGCGAACCGACGCTCGCGCCACTGCAACTCCTCGATTCTGGAGTTCAGCCGAAGACCCTGGTCAGGTCTTCATGAAGCCGACGCATCCCCGCAGGCCCGGTGAAGATTTCCTTCACCTCGGCCAGAGCCTCCGTCGTCAGGACATCTTCAGAACGCCGGCCCTGCGCAGCAGTCGCAAGGATGCGCGAGGCGATCGCGGCCTGATTGCAGGAGGTGCGGTGCTGCTCGGGCACCCTTGCGACGACCTTTTGAAGAACATTCCGCATCAGCGCGATCGTATCGGGATCATAAGAGGCAGGCGCAGCCATTGTTCATCCTCCCGTTTTTTCTGGAGCAAGCCTACGTCCTATCGGCGAATGATGACGTTCATATTCCCGTGTTTAAGAATGTCGCCGTGCTGCAGTGCAGCCGTCGCAAATCACTGCATCGCACAGCATGCGTGTGATTGCCTTCCGGAACTCCGAAATGAAAAACGGCCGCCCGATGGGCGGCCGTTTGGTATCGGAAAGACTATTCGTCGCGATAGACCTTTTCGCGCTTCTCGTGGCGCTCCTGGGCTTCCACGGAGAGTGTTGCGATCGGGCGGGCTTCAAGCCGCTTGAGCGAGATCGGCTCGCCGGTCTCCTCGCAATAGCCGTAGGTATTATCCTCGATGCGCAGCAGCGCGGCGTCGATCTTGGAGATCAGCTTGCGCTGCCGGTCGCGCGCCCGCAGTTCGATGGCGCGGTCAGTTTCCGACGACGCACGGTCGGCAAGGTCGGGGTGATTGACGTTCTCCTCCTGCAAAGCCTGCAGGGTGAGTTTCGATTCACGGAGGATTTCTTCCTTCCAGGCCAGCAATTTCGCGCGGAAATAGTCGCGCTGCCGGTCGTTCATGAAAGGCTCTTTTTCGGAGGGGCGATAGCTTTTCAACTTGTCCAAGGCCAATCCATCTATGCGTGCAAGGCGCCGGAAATGACCGGCCGCGCCGCAGCTTATATAGCTAGGTCATGTGACAGACAATAACGTCAGGATACCTCCAGAACCGCCATCCACCGCCGGGTTTCAGGGCCGGAACCGTGCTGCTGCAGCACGTGGCCCCCTCTCGGCCCGGTCTTTGGTCAAAGGGCTGTGTGAAGGGCTAGACGGTACTTGGTGCGGCTCGAGCCGGACTTGGGCCGCTCCGAGAGGATCAGACCTGGCCAGCCTTGGCCAGTTCGACTTCGACCCGGAGCTCGATCTCGGAGAGCACGGCGTCCAGACCGGGCTCGCCGGATGATTCCTTGAGGTTGGCCGCCGCGCTGCGCAGCCGCGCCACCATGGCCGGATTGATCGAGCCCGTGAGCAGGCCGATCTTGAGTTCATCGAGGACATCGAGCGCGCCGCGGCCGCGCTTCACCGAGCGCTTGCGACGCTCCATGGGATCTTCGACGCTCTGCATGGCCAGAAGCGCATCGATGCTGTTGGCCGCCCGAGGCGCTACGGTCGGTTTGCTCTCAGAGGTCGGTGTCGCATCAGGCAACGAAAACCCGGTCGAACTGGTTCTCTTCGCTCCTGACGACGGGGCTCCGAATGTAGTGCCGTTCGGTCCGTAAATGCGCATCAGCGTGTCCAGCGAGGGTGATGGCCAATCCCGGCCCACGGCGGCTTGCCGTTCGCTCAGTACCATCGCGAGCGTAAACGGACCTCCAACCGGAAAGGTCGTCTTTTATGGTTAATCAATCGTAAACGGCCCGGCAAAATCTGCCGCAGGCGGCACTTTCGCCGGGGCGCGGGCCGCTCACCTAGCTGACCGCTTTTTATCATTCTCATTATATATCAAAAGCTTATGAGAATAGAATTGGCTGGCATGGCGCTCGCATAGTTAATGCCGGATCGTCGTCATGGGAGTGATGAGCGGTCCAGTGAAGACCTCAGCGGGGAGCAGAGGATGCCGAGCCTACCTTCGATCCGATTCTGTCAGACGGCCTGTGCGGTGCTGCTCGTGCTGCTCGTGCAGGCGGTGTCGGCACATGCGACGTCGCGGATCAAGGATCTCGCCAATATCGAAGGCGTCCGGCAGAACCAGCTGATCGGCTACGGCCTCGTGGTCGGCCTCAACGGTACCGGCGACACCCTCAACAACATCCCGTTCACCCGGCAGTCGCTGCAGGCGATGCTGGAACGCATGGGCGTCAATATCCGCGGCCAGACGCTGCGCACCGGCAACGTGGCCGCCGTCATGGTCACCGGCAACCTGCCCGCCTTCGGCACCCAGGGCACCCGCATGGACGTCACCGTCTCGGCGCTCGGCGATGCCAAGAACCTGACCGGCGGTACCCTGCTGGTCACCCCCCTGCTCGGCGCTGACGGCAACGTCTACGCCGTCGCCCAGGCTCCCTCGCCATCAACGGTTTTGCCGCCGAAGGCGCTGCCGCCAGCATCACCCGCGGCGTGCCGACCGTTGGCCGCATCGCCAATGGCGCCATCATCGAGCGCGAGATCGAATTCGCGCTGAACCGCCTGCCCAATGTACGCCTCGCTTTGCGCAACCCCGACTTCACCACGGCCAAGCGCATTGCCGCCGCCGTCAACGACTTCCTGGGATCCAAGACCGCCGAGCCGATCGATCCCTCCACCGTGCAGCTGTCGATCCCGCCGGAGTTCAAGGGCAACGTCGTCGCGCTGCTCACCGAGATCGAGCAGCTGCAGGTCGAACCGGATCTGGCCGCCAAGATCATCATCGACGAACGCTCCGGCATTATCGTGATGGGCCGCGACGTGCGCGTCGCCACCGTCGCTGTGGCGCAAGGCAATCTCACCGTGACGATTTCAGAGAGCGCCAATGTCAGCCAGCCCAATGCATTCTCCAACGGCCGCACTGTCGTCACGCCAAGCACGCGAGTTGGCGTCACCGAGGACGGCAAGAAATTCGCTCTGGTGAAGGACGGCGTTTCGCTGCAGCAGCTCGTCGACGGCCTCAACGGCCTCGGCATCGGCCCGCGCGACCTGATCGGCATCCTCCAGGCCATCAAGGCCGCAGGCGCCATCCAGGCCGACATCGAGGTGATGTGATGAACGTCAACACCGCCGTCGCCGCCTATCAGGCCAAGCACCCGACGATCAACGGCCGCCCCGATCAGAACCTGATCGATGCGCTGCAGAAAGTGTCGCCGCAAGCTCAGGCCAAGACGCGCAAGCAGTCCGAAGATTTCGAGGCCATGTTCATCAACACGATGTTTTCGCAGATGACATCGGGCATCAAGGGCGAAGGCCCGTTCGGCGACACCACCGGCACCGGTGCCTGGCGCTCGATGCTGACAGACGAATATTCGAAGTCCTTCGCCAAGGCCGGCGGCGTCGGCATCTCCAACGAAGTCTTTCGTTCACTCATCATCCAGCAAGCCAATCGCGCCAGCTGATCGCAGAGGACACCGCCATGAACAATGCGCAACGCCAGCAAGCCGCCCCGATCGCCGCACCGCGTTCGGTCGCAACGCTGATGGAAGCCCGTCAGCTCGCCGACGAACTCATGAAGGTGATGAACGAGTTGCTCGCCATCATCGAACAGGAAACGGCGCTGGTCCGCAATGGCAGCATCCGCGAGGCCATCAAGCTCGAAGCTCCGAAGGCGGATATTTCGCGTCGCTACATTGCGATGATCTCGCTGCTCAAGATCAGCCAGACATATCTCGCGCAGACGACGCCCGACCTGCTCTCTGCCTTGCGCAAGCACCATGACGTGTTCCGCGCGATGCTGCAGGTCAATCTGACCGTGCTCGCCACCGCGCATGCGGTTTCGGAAGGCATTGTCCGCGGCGTCAATGCCGAGGTTCAGAAGCGTAATATCCCGCAGACCTATACGGCGGCCGGTCGGCAGGCTCAGCCGGGCCGGGTCAACATGACGCCCATCGTCGTCAGCCGGTCACTTTGATCGTATAATTGGTCATGCAACCGCTGGGCCCGTTTGATGCGCCGCGGCATTACTATCTTTTGACTTAAATTACAGCGCGCAAGTAAGCACCGGATTCAGCCGTCCGGTGCATAATGTTGTTTGGGAACGGGTCGGGATTTATCGAATGGAGCCAGGAGGGCTGCCATGGGTGCCGACTTCAATATCAAACCGGTGGGGGCACCGGTTGCCACGCTGGTGACACGACCCGCACCAGAAGCGGTGCGCGAAGCCGTGCCTACGCAACTCCCCCCGACAAGACCGTGTCAGCAGCGCCCCGCGTGCTGCAGCCGAACATTTCTGCGGCGAACTATCAGCAGGTCGACAGCGATCGGATTTCGAAGGAAGTCATCATCGACAAGGGCGCAGGCGAGATCGTCTTCGTGTCTGTGGACAAGAAGTCCAACCAGGTGATCGACCAATATCCCGAGGAATCGCGACTGCGCTCTCGCGCCTATCTGCGCGCCATGGATACGCTGAAGCAGGACGCAAAGTTGCTTGATCGACGTATGGAAACGGATCGCAGCGTCTAACTGCGCTGATCACGTATCGCGCGTAGCGTAGGCCGTATCAAGATAGGTGCTGCCCGTCGCGGCGTCGGTCACGACGGTCTTGATGATTGCCTTGTTGTCGCCGTTGAGCTGGAACTTGGTATCACCCACCCGGAATGCATTGTCCTTGATCAGCACCTGCTGATACTTGACGGTTCCCTCGCTCTTGTACTTCACCTGGGCACGGAAGCCGTCGATCTGCGAGATGGCTATTTCAAACTTTTTGCCGTTGGCATATTTGCCTTCCCAGCTACCCTTATAGGTTTCGGGATCCACCGCCACATACTTCCCTGCCGTGACCGGCACGGTGGTCTTGTAAGCCGTCGAAAGAATGCTCAGAACGTCTGCCATCTCAGCCCCGTCGCGCGCGATTTCGAATCGCCCGCTGATCCGGCGCTATTAGGCATCGCCGATCATTAAGCTATCGTTACGGATTTCAGGGAGGCTCACGGACGCCCGGACAGACCTGCGGCGATATTGCGATTGATATCGATTAGCGACTGCAGATGTTCGACCTGGCGAACGTGCTGCAAGGCGGTGCACTGAGTCAGCACGAAGATGCCGATATTGGCGATATTCTGGCGGATCTCGATCGATTCCGGATTCTGGTCATTGATGGCGTCGCCAACGAAGATCGACCAGAGCTTGCGATTGAACAGAAGAGCTTCGTCGAGACCAGCATCGGTATGATCCCAGTTTGCCACGACGTCCTGAAGCTTGCGTGCTGCTTTCAGAAGAGCTTGGGCTTCTATGTCTCTCGGTGTCGCCGTGGTCTGGGCAGTACGCGCGTAGGCTTGAGCACCGATCGACATTCGCTACCTCAAAAACTCTTCTTCCCGCTTGATCAGCGGACGCAATTCCTTGAGTGCTTTGTAAAGCGCGCCGCTTAAAATAAGCTTACTAACTTCCTCAATCGTCTCGCGAAAACTCGGAACCGCTTCAATCAATTCCTTGATGAAGCCGAGATATAGCTCCTGATAGGCCGGGATATCGTTTTCCAGATACATCATCTGCACGCAGAGATAGACGCGTTTGACCGGCGTCGTTGCAGTCTCCGCCGTGAGAATATCCTTCTCACGCATGATCGGTGCATCGCCATCAATCAGGAACGCCGTGCGCGTATCGGAATTGGTGATCACGCTCTGACCGATGATGATTCGCTCACCCGGCTTCAGTTCGACTCGCAAAGGCATTCAGCTCTCCTTCCCCGCAGCGGCCGTGAGGCCACATGCAAAGCCAATGGTATCTGGTGCCACGTTTCGGGCGGGCATGCAGTATCCAGAAACCCCGAAAATACGCCTGCGATTCGAATAATACCAGCGTTCAGCCGCCGCATCTTCAGTCTGGGGAAAGCCAGGATACCCGGCGACGCGCCTCTGACCACCCCGCGATCAACGGAAAACGGCGGGATTTCTCCCGCCGTTCGGTAATCTTGGTGCGGCCGCCAGACTTACTGGAGCAGCTTGAGCACGCTCTGCTGCGACTGGTTGGCCAGCGCCAGCGCGGAGACGGCGATCGACTGCCGCGTCGACAGCGCCTGGCTGTTGGCCGCTTCTTCGTTGGTGTCGGCCAAAGTCAGGTTCGACGAGCCGGTCTGCAACACGTTGATCAGGTTCTTCGCGAAGTCCTGACGGATCTGCACGATCGAGAGATTCGAGCCGAGCGCCGAAGCCAGCGAGCGCAGCTGCGTGCTGGCCATATTGAGCTGGCTCAGTGTCTGGTTCGTCGACGCGTTGTCGATGAAGTCGCTGCCTGAGATCAGCGTCGGCAAGCCCAGACCGGCGGGCGTCAACTCCGAGCCGGTGATGTTCAGCGTGGACTTGCCAGTTTCGTTGAATACCAGCTTCAGCGTATCGCCGGCCAGCAGGTTGACGCCGTTGAAGGATGCATCCTGCGACGTCGTGGTGATCTGGGTGATGAGGTTATTGTACTGCGCAACCAGGTTCGCGCGGGTCGACTGTGATGGCAGATCGACAAGCGGCGGCGCAGCGCTGGTGAAGCTCAGCGCCGACGTCACGGTGCCGCCCATGGTGCCGCCGTCGAGCACCGAGCCCATGGTCGACGACGCGTAGTCGTTGCCCGCCGCGATCACCAGCTTGCCGGTCGCATCGACCGTGGCTGCCAGATTGTTGGCGGCCAGTGCGACGTTCAGCTGCGCCAGCGTCTTGACGGTGCCGTTGGAGCCGTCGCCGAATGTAATATTAACCGGCGTGCCGCCCTTGAACGACGAAAAGGTCAGCGTCGTGCCGCTGATGCCACCCGGACCCGCGGCGCGTGCAGCAGTAAACACGGTCGACGTGCCGGTGTTGCCGGCGAGGCCGAGTGCCGAGAGAGCATTGCCGCTGCCGCTGATCGACAGATCCTGGATCGTGCCGGTGCTGATCTTGAACGTACCGTTGGCGGCAACGGTCGATGCGGTAGAACCCTGCGTGGTGGTCAGAGCGGCCACACCAGTCGCGGCGTTATTGACCGCAGTCTGCACGCCGGTGGCGAGATCTATGGCCGTGAGAACGTCGGAGATCTTGCCGCCCTGGAGATAGACCGTCGTGTTGCCACTACCGTCCGTCACGAGGTTGGAGCCGACCGGCGAGCCGGAGCCGGCCGGGATGTTGGCCGCTGCCGGAACGGACGCATCCTTGAACGTGATGGTCTTGCCATTGACGTAAAGTGTCGAGCCGCTCTGGATCAGATTTCCGATGGTGCCCGGAGCCGTCGTGCGCGATTGCGAGACGGAAACCGTTCCGGCGCCGACCGATGTCGTCAGGCCGAGCTGCTTCAGCAAGTCCGCCTTTCCACTGATGTTGAGATCCGACCCCGTGGACGTCGACAGCGTGAGGACGCCGGCGGCAATCGATGCGACGGTGCCGGACGACGCTGAAGCCGTCGCGACGCCGTTGGAAATGACGGCTTTCTGCACACCGCTGGCGAGATCAATGGCCTTGGTCAGGTCGGCCACGCTACCGGTCGGGGCGCCCGCCGTACCGAGATAGACCGTAGAGTTGCCGTTGCCGTCGGTAACCACGTTGGTATTGACGCTATCGACGCCAAGCCCCACGGGAGCGGTGGCCGCGGTGGGTGCCGGCCCGGTTCGGAAGGTGATCGTCTTGCCGTTCACCATCATGGTGTCGCCGTCGTTCGGCTGTGCCGTGGCGCCGATGGTCGCCGCGCCGGCAGGCGTACCGATCAGTTTCAAAGTGCCGGACAGCGACGCCGCAGTACCGGCGCCGTCAGGCGCGGCAGTACCGACCAGCGATGCCGCCACACCGCCCAGCGTGGTGGTTCCGGTGACCGGCGTCGTACCGCCGGCCGTGCCGTTGTACACCGCGTTGCTGGTAGCCGTCGCGCTGGCGAAAGTCTGTGTGCCGCGCAGATCGTCCGGGGTTGCGCCGGCGATGGTGGTGGAGACGTTCGACTTGGTCGAATAGCCCACCGGGGTCTGCAGCGCCTGATTCGCGAGCGACTTCGCGGTATCCACGAGCTTCTGCAGCGAGGTGATGCCGGTATTGGCCGCCTGCAGGATCTGCACGCCGTTGCCGATGCCGTCGAGAAGATTATTGATGTCACTGGCGCGGCTATCGAGGCCTGCAGCCGTGAAGAAGTTGGTCGGGTTGTCGAGGGCCGTGTTGACCTTCTTGCCGCTCGCCAACCGGTTCTGGGTGGTCGACAACAGATCAGCGGTGGATTGCAGCGAAAGCAGATTCTGACGAACTGACGCCGAGAGAACGACTGACATGTTGTAACCTTCCTGTTCCCCGCGCATGCCGACCTTCGGGTCGCATTGCGCATGGTACGTCTGGGACGAGACTCGGTCTCGCCGCGACGCTGCCGGTGAAGTTTGACGCCCTTCTGGAAGAGGAATCTCGGCCCGCCTGACGGCGATCCCGGATTAAACGCGGTCGATTCTCGACCTACCTGCTTCCTACACGGGCCGAATATGACCGACGACCATTTAAGATATGGTTAACAGCGGATTAAGGCTTTCGTAAAACTGTCCCAAAATGGCAAAGGCCCGAAAAGCGTAAGCTTTTCGGGCCTTTGAGCAGTGATTATGACAACGAAAAACGGCGGGGCTTTCTGCCCCGCCGCCTGGTTTTCGTATGATCAGTGCGCCGTGATTAACGGAGCAGCTGGAGAACGCCCTGCTGCGACTGGTTGGCCAGCGACAGCGCGGAGACGGCGATCGACTGGCGGGTCGACAGCGCTTGGCTGTTTGCCGCTTCCTCGTTCGTGTCGGCCAGGGTCAGGTTCGACGCACCGGTCTGCAGCACGTTGATCAGGTTCTTCGAGAAGTCCTGACGGGTCTGCACGATCGAGAGGTTCGAACCGAAGGCCGAAGCCTGGGCACGCAGCGAGGACGACGCGACGTTCAGGGTGGAGAGCACCTTGTTGGTCGCGGAGTTGTCCAGGAAGTCCGTTCCCGAGGTCAGGCTCGACAGGCCGAGGCCGGCCGAACCGAAGTCGACGCCGGTGATGTTCAGCGTGGACTTGCCGGTTTCGTTGAACGTCAGCTTCAGAGTATCGCCGCCGAGCAGGTTGACGCCGTTGAACGACGCGTCCTGCGCGGTGGTGTTGATCTGCGTCAAGATGCCGTTGAACTGGTTGACGAGGTTGGCGCGGGTGGCCTGAGCCGTCGCGTCTTCCACCGGATCCTTCGGCGTCGTGAAGGTCAGCGAGTCCTTGAGCGTGCCGCCAAGGGTGCCGCCGGACGTCGCCGAACCAAGCGTCGACGACGCGAAGTCGTTCGAGGCCGAGATCTTCAGCAAGCCGCTAGCGTCGACCGTAGCGGTCATGTTGTTCGCCGACAGCTTGTCATTGAGCTGGTTCAGCGACTTCACAGTGCCGTTGGTGCCGTCACCGAAGGTGACGTCAACCGCCGTACCGCCGTTGAAGGAGGTGAAGCTCAAGGTCTTGCCCGAGACACCACCGGTGCCGGCAGCGCGCGAGGCGTTGAACGACATGTCGGTTCCGGTCGAGCCCTTCAAGCCGAGCGCCGCCAGGGCATTGCCCGTGCCGGTGATCGACAGGTCGGCCGCAGTGCCGGTCGAGATCTTCAGCGCACCGCTGGAGATCGACGAAGCCGTGCCCGTGGTGGTGACGGTCGCAACGTTGGTCGCAATCGTCGCCGAGCTGACGCCGGTGGCGAGGTCGATTGCTGCAGTGATATCTGCAACGGTACCGCCCTGCAGGAACACCGTCGAGTTACCCTTACCGTCGGTGATCAGGTTCGAGCCAGATGGCTTACCATAACCGGTCGGAATGGCATTCACATCGGCAGCGTTCGCATTCTTGAACGTGATGGTCTTGCCGTTGACGTTCAGCGTCGAGCCATCCTGGATCAGCGAGCCGGTGGAACCGGTCGCCGTTGCGCGAGCTGCGCCCACGGTGGTCAGGGCGGTGCCCGTTGAGGCCGTAAGGTTCAGCGTCTTGAGCATATCGGCGGAGCCGGTGACCGACAGATCAGCACCCGTCGAGCTCTTCAGCGAAACGACACCAGCCGTAATGGTGCTGGCCGTACCCGAGAGCGTGCCGACGCCCGATGCCACGGCCGACACGTATTGGGTGCCGCTGGCGACGTCGACGGCAGCCATCAAGTCGCCGACAGTCGCAGCCGATTCTGCGGTGGTGCCCATGTAGATGGTCGAGTTGCCCGACGCGTCGGTAACAACGTTCGCACCGGCGCCAGACGCAGCAAGCGTCGAGGAACCAGCTGCAAGATTCGCCGCGGTCGGCACCGCAGCAGCCTTGAACGTAATGGTCTTGCCGTTGACGCTCAGTGTCGAGCCATCGGTGAACTTCGAGTTGGCTTGAGTGCTCAGACCGTTGCCGGTAGCGCCGCCCGCCGAGAACAGGAGGGTGGAAGTATCGATGTTCGGGGTGCCCGTACCGTTGCCGGTAACAGCAGCGGAGGCAACCAGCGTGCCGGCCGTGCCGCCGAGGGTCGAGGTCGAAACCGCTGCGGTGGCACCGCCTGCAGCGCCGGAGAACACGACGCTGCCGGTTGCGCTGGCGGTGGCATAGGTCGTGGTGCCGAGCAGGTTGTCAGCGGTCGCGCCGGTGATCGTGGTGGAGACGTTCGACTTGGTGGAGTAGCCGCCCGTGGTCTGCAGCGCCTGGTTGGCGATCGACTTCGCGGAGTCGACGAGCTTCTGCAGTGAGGTGATGCCAGTGTTGGCAGCCTGGATGATCTGAACGCCGTTGCCGATGCCATCAAGCAGGTTGTTGATGTCGCTGGCGCGGTTGTTCAGGCCCTGCGCGGTGAAGAAGTTGGTGGGATTGTCGAGCGCCGAGTTGACCTTGTTACCGGTCGAGAGGCGGTTCTGGGTGGTGGAGAGGAGGTCCGCGGTCGACTGCAGTGAGAGCAGGTTCTGACGGACGGAGGACGAGAGTGTAATGCCGGACATGTTTGGTTACCTTCCTGGTAGACACAACGAGCGACCTTCTTGGTCGACATGGGGGAAGATGACGCTGAGGTTCTAAAATTGCGTAAAGGGAATTGTGCGAATTTAGCGCTCCCTGTGCGTGCATTTAACAACCCGCACCCGTCCCCCAAAACGACAAAGCCCGACTCGTAAAAGTCGGGCTTTGTCGTTTGTTATCAGTGCTTTTGTGTAGTTGGGCGGTTGGTTTCACGGACTTTGGCGCGGTAGCCAAAACCCGGCGAAGTTGTAAACGCGAAGCAACTCGTTAAAGAAACTTAACCAGGCTCATCTGATAAAGATTTGACGTTGTCTGATACGAAGCCTGCAAAGCGGTCTGCAGCGCCAGGATCTTCGTCGCGACCTCGTCGTCGTTGATGCCCTCGATGGAGTCGAGCATCGTCTGGGCCATGGCCTTGGTCTGCACCTGCCGATCCGTAGTCGATTTGATCGATGCCTGCGCGCCGGCGAAGTCGGCCTGGATGTCCTGAATCGTCTGCTGGCCGGGGATATCCGCCAGGTTCTGCGCCACGCGCTGGTTCAGCGCCGCGATCTGCGCACTGGCGTTCTTGGCATAGGTCGCATTGCCGAGTTGTGCCGGATCGACCGCCACCGCCGCGAACACAGCGACTGTCTGCAATTGCGAGCGCAGGGCCTGCTCATCGGCGCGTGCGCCATATTGCACCGTGATCGATGTATCGACCTGGGAGACTGCCGATCCGCGGGCCGAGCCGTTGGCGGCCGTGTCCTGCTCGCCCTGATACCAGATCACGGTATTGTCGGCCGTGCCGGCAACGAGCGTGGTTGCAGAGCCGAGCGGCGTCGACCCGACGCGCAGCGGCGGCTGGTCGAAGAAATTGTCGCCAGCTTCGATCGCAGAGGCCGCCACCATCGGCCCGTTGGCGAGATCCTTCATGGCTGTGCCGAGCGCGGTATTGAGGTTCGCTGCGGTTGCCGTCGATGACGGCGCCACCGGCGGAACGGCGTTCGGCTGACCGGGATCGATCAAGAACGAATTGGCTGGCAGGGGTGTCTTATCCGATGCGGTCAGGACGATGTCTTCCTTCGTGCCATCCGGCATCGTGAAGGTGAACTTGACCTGATCGCCGACATTCGGGTTGGTCGCTCCAAGGTCGATCGACATCGATTTCTGCACGGGCGTTGCCGGCGGTGTAGGCGGAACGGTTGCGGGCAGATCGACCGGCTGAGTGACCGTCGCACCGGCGATCGTGGTCGACACGCCGGCGACCTTCATACCGAAGGGCTGGGCTTCCAGCGGCGGTGCCGGTGTCGCGTCCTCTTCGGAGATCACCACCGATGTCACCGGGGTTCCGACCGCACTGCCGACACGCCCGTTTGCGTTGACGCCGAGGTCGGCCGTCTTGCGCTCGGCAATCACCTGCTTGAGGCCGGCGACGAGCGCGCCATTGCCATTCATGATCTGGTCGGCTGGTGCGACTGGCGCCGTATCGGTGGCACGGCCGGAGAACAGGTAGCGGTCGCCCGACCGCGCATTCAGCATATCGACGGAATCGAAGAAGCCGAGCGAAGCCGTCTTCTGCCCTGGCGTCTGACCGGTATTATCGAAATTGCTGCCAGCGCTGACGGCGGCGCCTTTCACATCCGATCCGATCGCCACCAGCCGCTGCAGCGACAGATTTGCGACGCCGATGCGCGTGTTCAGATTGACGGCAGTATCGGCATAGGCCGCAACATTGCTGATCTGCGCGCGCAGCGCGATCGCGAGACTGCGACCGCTGCCCTGCCCTGCATAGGTGTTGGAGATCTTGCCGCTCGACAGCTGCTGCGTCAGCGCGTCGAGCTGATCGCGCAGATTGGTAATTCCGGATCCGATATAGGATGTGCGTGAGCCGACACCGCTGATCGTCATGATTACCTCAGAATGCCTGCATCAGGGTTTTGTACAATTCGTTGACCGTCGACATCACGCGCGCATTGGCCGAATAGGCGTTCTGCAACGACAGCAGATGCGCCATCTCGTCATCCATATTCACGCCGGACGCGTCTGCCATCTTCTTGTCGAGTGTGTTGAGAACGACGTTCTGGCCATCCGCGAGTTGCTTGGCGGAATCCGCCGCAGCGCCCTGTTGCCCGACGAACTGGCGCATATAGCTCGACAGCGTCCCCTTGAACGGTGCCGTATCGCTGCCCGTTCCCGTCGCGGGCGAATAAGTGAAACTGGCATTGTTCAACTGATTGAGCAGGAGGGCCGACCGCGTCGTGTCGCCCGCTGCCGTCGACGCGCTATAAACCACCAGCTTGGAGGGGTCGGCGACGATCGCATTGTTGATCGTCAGCCGGCCGGCGAGACCGGTCATCTGCGAACCGTTCTTGCTGATGCCACCGCTATAGCTGGCGCCGTTGTCAGTGAACAGCGCCAGCTCCGGGCTGCCGTTGCTCAGATCGGTGGGACCTTGCGTGACTGTCACCGACGCCGCGTTGATGTTGGCGAATGCGGGATTATTGACGACAGTGAGCGCGCCAGCCGTGCCGGAGAACGTGGCCTGGCCGCCAAGCGCCGCGTTCAACTGATTCAGAACCGAGCCGAAGCCTGAAGAAAAATCGAGGCCGATGACGGTATCATTCGGATTGGTCGTTGCCGTATTCGGCAGCGGCAGCACGCTGGGATCATCGACCCGCATGAACGAAATTTCGCGCTGCGTGTTGGTCGCCGTATCCGTATACGTGAAGTGAATGACATTGCCCGGCTTCATCTGCGACACATCGAGCGTGAAGCCGGTCGGCGTCCCTGCCGGCAGCGCCGTCGGCGGCACCGTCGGCACGGGAAAGACGCTTCCAGCTGTGGTCTTGTCCGAGAGCGCGCTCGAGATCGACGCTGCGAACTGATCGAGCTGGTTCTGCGCCTCGACAAGCGTCTTGTCGCGAAGTTCGGTATATGCGGCGATCGTGCCCGACTTGATAGCGCCGGCAGCAGTCAGGTCGATCGATCCGCCGTTCGGAAATTCGATCACCACCGAGCCGAGATTGCTCTTGCTGGGATCCGCGCTCCACGTCGTGCCGGCCGATACTGTGCCTTGGGCATTGAACGCCAGCGTCGCCGCTTCATTGCCCACCAGCTGCACACCGGAACCGGTGAAGATGGTGACCTGATTGGCGCCATTGGTGGTGACGCGGATATCCATCAGCTGCGATAACTGCGTGACGTATTGATCGCGCTGATCGAGCAGCGCAGCAGTGTTGGAATCCGTCGATGTTCCGCCTTGCGGATTGGCCGTCAACTGATTGTTGATCTTGGCAATCTGCTTCATCAGAGTGTTGGCGGTCGTCACCGAATCCTTGATGCCGCTTTCCGCCGCGCTGCGCAGGCTCTGAATGCCCTGCGTCATCGAATTCAATTGTTGCGCGAGTGTTTGTGCGGCGTTGAGCACGCCTATCCGTGCCGACTGACTGTCCGCGCTCGTGGACAGCGCCTGCACTGCTGTCGTCAGGGCATTGAAGGAATATTCGAGCGAGCCGACTGAACCAGGATCGCCATAGAGACTCTGCATCTGCTGCAGGAAGCTCGAACGGAGCGAGGCATAGCCCGCGCCCGACGTTTCGGTGCGGAGCTGCGCCTGGATATACTGATCGAGTTCGCGATTGACGCCAACGGTGCGGACGCTACTGCCGTTACCGGAATTGACTGCGACCTGATCCGTCGACTTGCGAATGTAGCCAGGCGTTTCCGCATTGGCCACATTCGAGGAAACCAGCGACATCGCGGCCTGATTGGCGCGCAGGCCGGACATGGCGATGGAGAGTGCGTCGTTCAGACTCATAACTAACTGTCGCTCTCAAGGTTCACGCGGGAAGAAGGCCGCGGATGCGGCCTTCCGATTAACGCATCACGTTCAGCAGATCCTGAACCATGGTGTTGGCGGTCGTGATCACCTTGGTATTGGCCGAATAGGCCTGCTGGGTGACGATGAGCTTGGTGAATTCGTCGGCGATGTCGGTGTTCGACGACTCCAGCGACGAGCCGGAAATGCTGCCACCCTTGCCGTACAGCGCCTCACCGGATTCGTTGGTGGTCTCGAACGCGCCGCCATCGATGCGCTTGAGGAAGTTGGCACCGTTGAAGGTGGCGATACTGACTTCAGCAAGGTCGATGTTACGGCCGTTGGAGTAGCTGCCGACCACACGTCCTTCATTGCTGACCGATACGCTCTGCAGCTGACCCGCAGCATAGCCGTCCTGCTCGAGCTGATTGACCTGAACGTTGCCGTTGGTGTCGGCGAACTGGGTCAGGCCACCGGTGCCGAACGCCATGGTCACGTTGCCGAGTGCCTTGCCCGAGACGGTCAGGCCGGTCAGCGTGATCTGACCGACGACCGGCTGCATCTGGCCGTTCGGCCCGAACTTGAAGTCGGTGCCGACATTCTGCCAGGCAGCGGTCGCGCCCGTGGCCGCGGGGTCGGTCTGGTAGAACAGGTTCCAGGTATCCGTTCCGCCCTGCGTGGCGGACTCGACCTTCGCCCACCTGAATTGCAGGCTGACCGGTGCACCGTTGCCGTCATAGACGGTCTTGGCGCCGCCGCTGATCGATTCATCGAGGAAGGTCTGAGCGTCACTGCCGATCACGATGCCGGTGCCTGCCGTGCCACCGCCCGAACGAAGGCCGGTGACGGTGCCGGTGAAACCCAGGGCCTGGAAGGCGGCGACCGCCGTGGTCGTCGAACCTGCCGCCAGCGTAAAGTCGTTCGCCGTACCGGAGTTCAACGTGATCACGCCGGTGGCGGAGACGCTCGATAGCGGCGAGGTGTTGCCGGTCGCAGCGTCGATGGCGGTGAGCACGTCGCCGACATTGGCCGTATCGATAGGGATGAAGGTCGTGCCCGGTACGGCCGCGGGAGCAACGGCACCCGTGTAGAACGAAAGCGTCTTGGTTGTGGTGACGCCGGCGCTGGTGGTCTTCAGCACGAGCGTATCGCCGTTTGCGAAGCCGACCGGCAGCGTATCGCTGCCGGACACGGGCGCAAGTTTGGTATTCGCCGAGATCGGCGCCGGCGTCGTCGCGAAATTGTTTCGCGCGTTTCCGGGAACAGCAGTATTCCCGAAGGGCGTTGCCGCAGTGCCCAACACGCGCGGGTTTGATACGAAGTCGGCCGATCGCAGCAATTCGGAACCGGGCACCGACGTCTGATGCTTGGTGGTCAGCGGATAGCTGGCGAGGTTGGCGCGGTAGTCGATCTTGGTGGTAGCCTGCGACGGCAGGAAGTCATTCTGGAAGCGCAGCACTTCCGGCGAGCTGCCGGCCGGGTTGCCGGTCGTGGGATCAATCTTGACGCCCTGAAGATAGTAGCCGGCGCCGTTGACGAGATAGCCGTTCTTGTCGAGCGAGAAGTCGCCGCGACGGGTGTATTTGTTGACGCCGTCAAACACCGGCGTGCTGTCGGAGACGTTGCCCGGCTTCTGCACCGCAAAGAAACCGTCGCCATTGATCGCCATGTAAGTCGCGACCGAAGACGACTGCACCGAACCCGCGATGGTGTTGGTGCTGCGCGATTGCGCCGTCACGCTGCCGGCCACCTGTGCGGATGTTCCGGCATCGGGAATGAGGTCGAGGAAGCTGGTATCGATCCGCTTGAAGGCGGTGGTTTGCGAGTTCGCGATGTTGCCGGAAATGTTTTCCAGCGCATAGGAGTTCGCCCGCAGGCCCGCAACGGACGTGGTGAGAGCGCCGAAGATACCCATTACATCGTCTCCAACTTCGATCCGGGCGGCCCGCCGGACGGTGCCAAATTCGCAGCCGCTGTCGGAGGAGATGTCGCAAGCCCCGTGCCAAGGGGATAATTCAACGAATTCAACGCACTAAACAAAGAACCCCGGTCCATGGACCGGGGCACAATTGCCTAGCGGGGAAATATTTGCCGGATCGGCGCCTGATTTCGCCGGGTTCTGCGTAACCGCTCAGGTCGCCGACGGCGCGGCCGGTTTGAATATCATCGCGAAACCGTCCATGCAGTAGCGCAGGCCGGTCGGCTTCGGGCCGTCATCGAAGACGTGACCAAGATGGCCGCCGCAGCGACGGCAATGGATCTCAGTGCGGACCATGCCGAGCGTCGAATCTTTGCGCTCACCCACGGCATTCTGCAGTGGCTGCCAGAAGCTCGGCCAGCCGGTGCCACTATCGAACTTGGTCTCCGACGAGAACAGCGGATTGTCGCAACCGGCGCAGGCGAAGGTGCCCTTGCGCTTTTCCTTGTTCAGCGGGCTCGAAAACGGCCGCTCGGTGCCTTCCTTGCGCAGGATCTCGTATTGCTGCGGCGTCAGCTGTTTGCGCCATTCCTCATCGGTCTTCATGACTTCGAACTTCTCGTCCGAGGCAGCCCGCGCCGGCGACGCCGTCAGCCATTTCAGCGACAGCAATCCTCCCAGGCCAGCAGCGGTCGTCAACAGAAAGCGGCGGTCGATCATGGTTGGTCTCCCTGACAATCGAGACAATCATCTCGTTCGCTTGAAATACGGGCGGACGAGCCGGAAGTTACACGCCGGTTCCGAAATATTACTCACGTTTTGTTGCGCGCCCAAACCGGGTGGATCGGCCTAGCCCGGCCGCGGGCCCCGCGTTCCCGCGCGCAGATTGGCCTCGGCCAGCCGGGCCTCGCGGATCCGCTCCCGCGCCCGGGCCCGTTCGCGATACCGCGCCAGCGTGCCGGCCAGCGCCGAGCCCTGCCGCTCCCATAGCCCGACCGCGTAGCCGACGGCCCGCCCGGTCGTGCCACCAGCCCAGACCAGTTCAAACGGCGCGAACAGCTTGAAGCGATCGTCATAGGCATACATGCCACGGGCGATCAGTTGCCCGGCCATGGCCGTCGTGTTCAGGCCCCGATGACTGAAGCCGCTGGCGACCCACAATCCCTGACGGAGTTGCCCGATCTGCGGCATGCCATGGACGGTCTGGCCGAGCGCGCCGCCGAAGGTCTCGGCCATGGCAACCTTGCCCAGCGCTGGAAATACGGTGCGGATGCGGCGCGCGATGGCGCCGGCATAGCGCTCCGGCTGCCCGGCCCATGTCGTTTCCGGGCTCGACCACATCAGCCGATCACCATCGACAATACGGAAATGGTCGACGCCGTCGCTATCACTCACCGAGCCCTGAAACGTCACCGCCTCGGCGAGACGCTCACCGAGCGGTTCGGTGATGCCGGCATAGCGCCACACCGGCAACAGCGTGTCCGACAGCTTTTGGGCAGGCGCACCGAGATGGATGTTGCCGGCTAGCACGATGTGCGTGGCACGCATCCGCGCCGACGGCGTTACGATGCGTTTGCGGATGCCGCCGGCATCGATGCTGACCACCGGCGTGTCCTCGAAGATCCGCACACCAGCCTGTTTTGCCAGCGCTGCGAGACCCAGCAGATATTTGCGGCCATCGATCTGGAACGCCTTCGGATAATGCACGCCGTGAAAGTAGCGTTTGGTTTTCAGCACGTCGCGGACGCGGTCGATCTGCCAGCCGTCCACTTCAGTATCGAAATCTTCGCCGAGCATCTGCAGGCGTGCGATCAGGCGATCGCCGACATCGACATTGGAGACTTCCAGCGCACCCTCGGACAGGCCGAGACCGGGGATCAGGTCGTCTGATGCCTGGGTCCGGACATACTCTGCGCCCTGCTTCGACAGCGCCCACAACTCACGAGCGTCCTCCAGGCCAACACGCGCAATCAGATCGGTGAGCGGCAGGCCAAAGCCCGGCATCACGGTTCCCAACTGGTTGCCGGACGCGTTCCAGCCGACATGACGCCCTTCGAGCACAGCGACGCTTGCACCCAGACGTGCCGCTTCCAGCGCAATGCTGAGCCCGGCGAGCCCGGCCCCGACCACGCAGACATCGACATCGAGGCTGAAGGTCAGCCGCGCGCGGTCGGCGTCGGCGACCTCTGGTCCAAATGTCACGCTTGCGGAAGGGGCGGTCATGACGTTTTCTTACGGACAGGTGGAGCGCTTGTCACCTTGTCCTCACGGTTCATGTCCATTAATCCGCAGACCTGACGTCTGGCGCGACCGCGCCGCCCGCCTTGCTACTACCTCTTGCCGAATCGAGATCGCGCCATGCGCCGTTTACTGCTGCTGCGTCACGCCAAGACTGAAACGGACGCGCCGAGCGGCAAGGATTTCGATCGCAGGCTGGATGACCGCGGCCGGCTGGATGCGGCTCTCATGGGCGCCTGGCTCAGCAGAAATCCGCCCCTGCCCGACCTGGTCTGCGTCTCCACGGCGGTACGCGCGCAGCAGACCTGGAGCCTCGTGGCCGCGGCGATGCCGGCGGCGAAACCAACAGTCGCCAGCCTTGATGAACTCTATGGCGCCGGCCTCTCCGAATTGCTGGCGGTGATCCGCGGCGCCGCCGTGCAAGACCCGGAGCAGCTGATGCTGGTCGGCCACAATCCCGGCCTGCATGAAATGGCGCTCAGCCTGATTGGCGGCGGCGATGCTGCAGGCAGGAAAGCCGTCGCCGACAACCTGCCGACCGGCAGCATCGTGGTGATCGACTTTCCCATCGAGGACTGGAACGACGTTGCCTTCCGCGATGGACAACTCGTGCAATTCGTCAGTCCTAAACTGCTGAAGGGCGCCGCGGGCCAATAAGCCGCGCCCTTCAGAACCGGTTTGTGCTATCCTCCTCCAGACGACGATGGAGGTGCGCATGTACAAATCCATTCTGGTCCCGATCGATCTGGCCGAAACCGATGTGGCGAAACCCGCGATCGCCCAGGCCGCGACGCTGTCGCAAACCTTCGGTGCCACCGTCCGGCTGCTCAACATAATGCCGATGACGCCGGTGATGCTGGCCGAATATGTCCCGGCGGATTTCGATACTCAGCAACTGGAATCGTCGCAGGCCGCTCTTGCGGCGGTGGCCCGCGATTCCGGCATCGACAGTACCCGCGTCTCCAGCGTGGTGCGACAGGGCGGCATCTATCACGAAATTCTCGAAGAGGCCTCGGCGATCAAGGCCGATCTCATTGTGATGACCTCGCACCGCCCAGCGATGCGCACTTACTTTCTAGGTTCCAATGCCGGCCATGTGGTGCGCTATGCGAAATGCTCGGTGCTGGTTGTGCGGCCGTGACTACGGCAACAGCTTGGCCGGCACACTGCTGAATGTGTAGTTGCGCGGCTTGTTGCGGCGGATGAAGCCGCTGATGTGCCAGCCGAAGAATACTGCGAAGCCAATGATGAAGACCACGCCGGCAAATTCGCCGGTGAGCAGTGCACGCAGGAGCAGCGCGGTCATTGCGAGACCGACGAAAGACAGCGCCACGACGATCATGGTGTAGATGCCCGGGCGCAGGCCAGCGCTCAACTTCGTGGTACTTCCAGCGGCGGCGAGACGCCGGTGTAGCTCCAGGATAAACGCGCTGTAGCCTGACTGCGGCTCCATCAGCGCGACGGTTTGTTTCGACGTCGAGAAGATCGTGATGTGACGACCGTCAGCATGATCGATATCAGCGCGAAAGCGCCGGTGCTGCATGCCCATCGGCCGATAGGACAGCCGGATCGCCGCGATATCCGCATAGGCCCAGACGCCGGAACGACGACCGGTGCGCCATAATAGACCATCATCGGTCAATTCATAGCGATGCGCGGCGCCGATCAGGGAGGCCTTGTAGGCATAGGTGTGCCCCGGCCCTGCCGCTTCCGCGGCAGACGACGCGTCCCTGCGCCTGAAGAGGGTCTTGAGCAAACAGAATGTCCCTGCGCTGTTCGACCTCGCTTGCTTGCGCGATCGCCTGCATGTCCCTTACAAGCTTGCCATGGCCGAGACGACCACTTTTCCGCGCCGCCTGATTCTGGCCGGCGCGATGATTTCAGGATTGCTGCTGGCGCTGGCCGTACACATGCTCGGCCAGCGTTTCGGCCTCGACCTCGGTGGTCTCTGGCGCAACGATCCCGACAATTTCATGCCAATCGGATCGGCCTTCGCCTGGTGGCTGATTGCGGCGATGGCGTTTGTCGGCGGTTATGTGACCGCGAACCTGCTGCACAGCGCAGCATCCGGCCGCATCCCGCAGCGCATGCGGCAGTTTTTGATTACCATTGGCGTGCTGTTTCTGGCCGGCGCCGGTCAGGCGGCCTCGGCGCCCAACGCAATACCGACGGCATCAGGTGTTCTGGCCAGTCTTGCCGCCCTCGGCCTCGGCGGCGTCATGGCGTTCTGCGGCGCCCATTTCGCGCTGCGAAAGGCTTAGGCCAAGCTCCAAAGAAAATCGCGCAGGCTTTCGCCCGCGCGACATTTCTATGCCGTGTGATCGCTAGTACCGCGATCAGCTTGCGGCGCGCATATTGACCTTGCCTTCGGCCAGCGAGGTCAGCTTCTTGTCGGTGGTCTTTTCCTCGTCGAGCGTCTTCTGCAGCACGGCCGCGCAATCGTTGCGGCCAAGCTGGCGCGCCCAGGCGATCAGGCTGCCGTAACGAACGATCTCGTAGTGCTCCGCTGCCTGAGCCGCATTGATCAGAGCGGCGTCGAGTACCTTCTTGTCCTCGACTTCCCCGGCGGTCTCGTCGGCTTCCATGATGATACCGTCGATCGCCGGGCAGGTAACCGCCTTCACCTCGGCGCCGTGCATGGCGAAGACTTGCTCAAGCCGCTGCACATGCACCTCAGTTTCTTGCAAATGCGTCATGAAGCCCTGTTTCAACAGCGGTTCGGTTGCCTTGTCAGCCATCTTCGGCAGCGCCTTGAGAAGCTGCTTCTCCGCGTAATAAATGTCCTGTAGCTGGTGCACAAACAGGTCATCCATCGTCTTTATGTCCTTGGTGAACAATCCCATCGTTTCAATCCCGGTGTTCTGGAACGGGGTGGCCGCTGCGGCGCATTGTCCCGCTCGGTTGCGATAGGCCGGTAACCATCGATATTGGGACGTGTTCCGGGAACGTCTTGATTTGCCGCATGGAACATTCGACTTGCCCGCCTATATGAAATGCGGGACGAATGGCTCGGAATTGGCTGTATGATTGTCGTGCAGGGTCAGGGTTTTGCAGCCGGCGCGGGTATGTGGCGACCTTGCGGCGCGGCATTAACGCTGGCGCTGTCAAGGACTGCACAACGGAACGTTTTTGCCGTAAGGGTTTGGGCTTGATGAGTGAACTTCGCGTATGAGTGAATTGGTCGCCGCTTGCCGCCTGTTACCCCGATCGGCTTTCCACCTGTTCGCGCTCCGCCGGGAGGACGAATGCAACGATTGCTGACCGCGCTCGGGCGCGGCTTCAAGCAACACGTCGGCTGGAAACGGCTGGGTGTTGTTGCAAGCCTGATCGTCATCGCCCTCGCCATCTCCCATCTGGTGCATACGCTGAAGGGCCTCGATACCGCCAAGATCTTGGCGGCGATGGCCGCAAAATCGACGATGCAAATCGCCATGGCGACGCTGTGCGTGATCGGCGCCTTCTGCACCCTCACCTTCTACGATTACTTCGCGCTCAGAACGATCGGCAAGAAACATGTGCCGTATCGGATCGCGGCGCTGTCGGGCTTCACCAGCTACACCATCGGCCACAATATCGGGGCCACCGTGTTCACTGGCGGCGCCATCCGCTTCCGTATCTATTCGGACTACGGATTGAATGCCATTGACGTCGCGAAGATCTGCTTCATCTCCGGACTGACCTTCTGGCTCGGCAATCTGTTCGTGCTGGGCATCGGCATGGTCTGGCATCCGCAGGCCGCCTCGGCCATCGATCTCCTTCCCAATGCCATCAATCGGCTGATCGGGTTCGGCTGTCTGGCCGGCATCCTCGGCTATCTGGTCTGGCTGTCGGTCGGCAAGCAACGCCGCGAGCTCGGTCAGAACGGCTGGAAGGTCGTCCTGCCCTCCGCCCAGTTGACGCTGCTGCAGATCGCCATCGGCGTTGTCGATCTCGGTTTCTGCGCGCTGGCCATGTATCTGCTGATGCCAGATCAGCCCACTATCGATTTCGTCTCGTTGGCCGTGGTGTTCATCCTCGCCACCCTGCTGGGCTTCGCCAGCCATGCCCCGGGCAGCCTTGGCGTGTTCGACGCCGCTTTGCTGGTGGCGCTACCGCAGTTCCGCCAGGAGGAGCTGGTCGCCACAGTGGTGATGTTCCGGATCCTGTATTTCATGATCCCGTTCGCCATCTCGATCTGTATCATGGGCAGCCGCGAAATCTGGCTCAGTGTCATCCAGCCGTGGCACAGGCGCCGTCTGGATGACCGCAATGAACGTCGCGAGACCGAGCCCGCTCCGGTCGTGGTGCATGAGCAGCCATTGAAGCGTCAGTCACAGGGTTGAATCAGTCACGGACGCGGCACATCGCGCATCCGGCCAATCGATTTCTTACTTCCGCCCCATACGTGACGTTCAACACCGCCATGGCCCCCATTTATTTCAGACGTTCGTTGATCAAGCTCGCCGTGCTGCTCGGCATGCTGGGCGCACTGCCGGTCGCACCTGCCGCAGCCCAAGGCGTGGCCAACAGCTCGATCCAGATTTCCTGGGAAGTGCGCAACCGCTTCCGGCTGTTCCGCGAAGAGCGTGACTTTCAGCTCCAGGTCGACGCCATGCGCAACCGAAGCGTGCTTGCCGCCGAACAGGCTTTGGGCGTGCAGAGCGATGGCCGCGGCTGGGCGCGCAACACCGTCAACCGGCTGTGCATCGATCTGGCCGGAAAGGTCAGCGAGCCCTGCACCCGTGATACCGTCAAGGAAAGCTACCTGACACCGACCGAACATCCGGTCACCGTCCGCCTCACCGGTGAAGTGCCGGTCGGCGCGATCTGCGCCTGGACCTTCGAGGACGGCGAAGGCCCGCGTCAATCCACCCTCGATTGCGCCGAGCCGATCAATTTCCGCGCCATCTATGGTCGCCGCACGGTGGCGACTGTGGAGGTCACCAGCGGCGCCGAAGCGCCTGTGCGGGTCAGCGCCGACATCGCCGTGCGCGACATCCTGATTGCGGGCCTCGGCGATTCCATTGCATCGGGCGAAGGCAATCCGGATCGTCCGGTCGCGCTGTCCGATGACGGCTTCTGCTTCCGCTCTTATCTCGGCGGCCCCAGCGGGCAGTTCTACCGGCCAAGCCGCGCCGGCTTCAAAGGCGGCCGCTCCTGCGACTCCTATGAATCGCTGCAGGCCTGGCAGCGTGCGGGCGCGCAGTGGTTCAATGCCGCGTGCCACCGCTCGCTCTATAGCTACCAGACCCGCGCCGCGCTGGCGCTCGCCGTGCAGTATCCGCACATCGCCGTCACCTATCTGCCGCTGGCCTGTTCGGGCGCGACCATCGCCGACGGATTGCTGGGTGGACAGCGCGCGCGTGAGTGCCTCACCACGAAGAATGCGAGCACCTGCGCGGGCAGCGTCAACGCGCAGATCGCCGAACTGCGCGAAGCTATCACCGCCGCCAAGCGCCGTCAGCCGGCACGCCGGCTCGACCTCGTGCTGCTGTCGATCGGCGCCAACGACATCAACTTCTCCGGGCTCGTTGCCGACGTCATCGTCGAGAACGCCACCGAACGTGCGCTGTTCAAACGCGGCGGCATTCTCGGCTCGGTCGAGGACTCCCGCAGCGCGCTGGTGCGCGAACTGCCCTCCAGCTTTGGCAAGGTGCGGGAAGCCCTGAAGCCGCTGCTCGGCGGAGACCTTTCGCGCGTGGTGTTTGCCGCTTATGCCAACCCGACTTTCGCCAATGGCGCGCCCTGCCCCGGCGGCCCGGCCGGCTTCGACGTGCATCCGTCATTCTCAGCCGATCCGCAGCGGCTGGCCAATGTCGCGAATTTCGTCGAGTCCGAATTCCTGCCGCAACTGAAGTCCATCGCGCTGTGCCAGGGCGGCGTACTGTGTCGCAATCCCGAAGCCGACCGCATGACCTTCGTCGATCAACATCAGGCGAGTTTCGCCAATCACGGCTTCTGCGCACGCTCCGCATCCGATCCCGAATTCGATCGCGCCTGCTTCTCGCCCAAGGGCGACAGCTTCGAGAGCAGTCTCGTCGAAGCCGCGGCGCAGCCGATGGTGTGCGGTCGCGGCGCCAGCGAATTCCGCCCCTATTTGCCGCGTGGCCGCTGGATCCGCGACGCCAATGACAGCTACTTCGCGGCGATGACCTATCCGCAGGGCTATTCGGCGGCGATCCAGCCGGCCGATATCCATGACGCGACCTGGGGCATTCTCTCCGCCGTCTATGGCGGTGCGATCCATCCCACCGGCGAAGGTCATGCAGCGATGGCCGATGCCGTCGTGCCGGCAGCGGCGAGCGTATTGCGGCTGGGCGCGGAAGCTGATGTCACGCAGGAGCCGCTGGCACCGATGGTGCTGCAGCCAGCAGCGCGATAGGACGATCAGCTCAGCTATCCATCGAGGTCCCGGTAGAAGCGAGGACCTCGTCGGTCCGGACTACGCCCGACCGTCGCCTTCGACACAGCTTTGGCCGTGGGGCGCGCGTCTCGGCAGTCCATGGCCGAAGACAACAAGGCTGATGCCCGCGAGAATCCACACGCTCATTCCGCCATAGAGCAGGACCCAGCCGAACCCTTGGGTCAGCGCGTCTTGAATGACGGCTCCGCCGGAATTGTATTCAGACGCGAGCGCCGTGCCGGCCGCGACGCTTTCTGCCAGCGAGCGTAATAGCTCGACACTGGTACCGCTCGGCAGCGCGGCCTTCAAAGACGCACGAACTCCCTCGACGAGAATGAGGCCCATGAGCGCGATGTTGATGGCAAGCGCAATCATACGAGCACTCATGTCTATACCTGACGCCATGCCAGCGCGTTCCTGCGGCACCGATCCGGTCGTCGTGTTGGTCACGGGCGTGTTGGTCAGACCCAATCCGATGCCGGCAAGAACGCATCCCGGCAGCATCGTCAGCCAGCTCGCATGCGCGACCGAGCTGCCGATCTTCATGGCGAAGAACCCCGCTCCGATCGTGAACAGGCCGAGCGGGATGACCAGACCCGGTTGGAAACGTAGCACGAGGCGTTCGGCCACCGGCGGCACGACCAGCGTCGGCAACGTATAGGCCAGAAGCGACAGTCCGGCGCCGACGCTGCCATAGCCCAGCCCTGCCTGGAAATAGATCGGCAGATAGATCATGAACGGCCAGAAACTGAAGTTCATGGCCATCGAGCCGATCAGCGCGCCGGAAAAATTACGGATCCGGAAGACGGTGAAGTCGAACATCGGCCTCGGGCTGAGACGCTCAGCGAAGACAAAGCCGATAAAGCTTGCAACGAACACGCCGACGACCGCAAACGCCGTCCAGCTGTCGAATCCGATATCGGGGCCTTGCGTAATGAAGAATGCGAGGCAGAAGACCGCGAGCGAGAGCGTGATGATCCCCGCAAGATCGAGGCTGCTAGCCTCCGGATCGCGCGACTCGCGAACGCCGCTCCCGGCGAGGATCAGGGCGATCACGGCAAGCGGGACATGAATGAGGAAGGCCCATTCCCAGCTCGACAAAGCCACGATCGCACCACCGATGATCGGGCCGAAGCCCAGACCGATGCCGAAGATGATCCCCCACCAGCCGAACGCAATGGCGCGCTGCCGCCCTTCCGGAAATTGATGGGACAGCACCGCGACCTGGCAGATCAACATTGCGCCGCCACTGATGCCCTGGAGAAATCTGGCAACGATCAGCACCATTATATTTTCGGTCAGGCCGCAAAGCAGCGATGCAGCGGCAAACGCGACGATCGAAATCAGATAGACGCGCTTGCGCCCATAGCGATCCGCGAGCGTGCCGGTTGCCATCAGCACCGTCGTCACCGCGATCGTATACGCATTCATGACCCATTGGAGCTGTTTGAAATCGGCATGAAGCACCTGCTCCAGTGTCGGCAGGACCGCGGGAATGCTGGAAATCTCCAGACCGAACATCAGGGAGGTGAGACAGGCAGCCGCCAAAGCCAATGTGCTTTGTCGTGTCGATTCGGAGAGCATGGGAGCCTTTCGGGATAATAACGCGCCACAGTGAAGCCCGACGACGGAGGACGAGGTCCACCCGGTCTGCGTTGCGATGAACGCAACATAGGCAGAGGTTGACCATTTCAGAATTGGATGATTGAATATTTCAGAGATAACAAATCTGGATAATTGGCATGAGCCCCTGGACGTCGATGCGGTGCAGGCATTCGTGACCATCGCCAATCTTCAAAGCTTCACGCGTGCGGCGGAAGCGCTCGGCACGACCCAGGGCGCCATCAGCGTGAAACTGAAGCGGCTGGAAGACCGTCTCGGCCACAGGCTGATCGAGCGCACGCCACGACTGGTGCGCCTGTCGGCGCAAGGCGCATTATTCGTCGATGCAGCGCGCGACTTCCTGGCCGCGCATGATCGCGCTATCGCAGCTTTGTCTGCGACCCGTCGCCGTTTCGCACTCGGCATTGCGGCCCATGTGGCCGGGCCGGAGGTTCCGACACTGCTTGCTCGCCTGAATGCGCATGACCCCACGCTCACGATCGAAGTTCGCCTCGATAATTCACGCAACCTGCTGGACGCCTTTGATCGCGGCGAAATCGATGCGGCCATCGTCCGCCGCGAGGATGACCGACGCGACGGCGAAGTGCTTGCGCCGGAGCATTTCGGCTGGTTCGCAGCACCAGGTTTCGTGCACCGGCCGGGCGAGGCATTGCGACTGGCCGCGCTGACGCCACTATGTGGCGTGCACGACGTTGCCATTCGTGCGCTGGACGCGGCTGGCATCGCATGGACGGAGGTGTTTCTCGGTGGCGGCTCTTCAGTCGTGTCGGACGCAGTCTCAGCGGGCCTTGCCACCGCGGTCTTCTCCTGCCGGCTTGCGCCACCCGGCACCATCGAAGTCAGCCAGAAGTTTGGCCTGCCGCCGCTGGCGTCATCGGAAATCGTACTTCTCTCGACACTGTCGGATATGCAGTCTCGCCAAGCGCTGCGAACCCTCGCGGCTGCGTTCCGCGAACACCGCGCGCACGCAAGCTAGCTAGCATATGGAAGGCGATCCAGCAGCGGCTGCGCCAGATGCAGGATCTGGTAGCAAGCGCCAGCATCGGTACGTTCATTCTCCGAGAGCAGGACGCGGGTGAATATCCACTTTTCAGCATCCAATCCGATCACGGCTGCAACAATTCCGGCGCGCGCCGAGAGATCCGCGTTGCGCTCGATCTCGCCTCTTAGCGTTGTTTCAAGATCGGCATCGGGCGGAATGGCGATGTCTTGCCGATAGGCGAAGCGAGCTTTCCGGCCACGCCCCTTCCGGGCATCGAGGGCAACGCGTGTTTCGATCCGCGCCCGACCGAACATATCGACGACGATCTTGTAACCGCCGCTCACGAGAAAATCGCGAAACGCCTCGTCGTGTCGCCACAGATAAAGCGAGGAATAGCTAGACGTCGTTGCATCGAAGCGCCCGCTCTCTCGCAAGAGAAATCCCTTGAAATAAAGCTCCGGCTTTGCATCCCAGAGCGGCCCACGCTCCTGTGCGCGTGAGCGGATCACGCCGAGATCATAGTCGGCGGGCAAGCGATGCTCGTAATGCGCAACGATCATCGTGATGGGCTCCTTCAGCAGCCATTGTCATTAAATCGATGCACGATATCGATCGACGGGCCGCGAAGAACAGACGTGGAATCATATTTCTATGATCCGGTATTCAAATGAATGACGTCCGGAGAGAGCCGATAAGCAACGTTGGAAGCTGGCGCGCCACGATTGAATTGGCAACGAAATGGCCGACGCGTCATGGCGTCGGCTTCCAGAATGTGGGTGTTGGACAGTCTTCGCTTGTGGGAGGAGCCACAAGCAAGTTGGCGGCGATCAGCGCGCGACGTTGCTGCCCGGGGTCACGTTGCTGGCCTTCTTCATCGGTGCGACGGGGGCCTTCGCGGCGGCATTACCGACAGTTGGCGGCTTGACGGCGGCTGCAGCCAGCGTCGGCACATATTTCGCGATCACCGTCGGATCAAGCGAGGCCATTTCGGTATCGGGCAGACGGTACCAGGTCTCGTCCTTGCCGAGCAGCGCAATGCCCCAATAGCCGCGCACGGTGAGCGCCCGACCATCGGCGCTGACGCTCATCTTGGCCTTGTAGACCTTGCCATCGCGCGGATCGAGAATGTTGCCGTTCTCGTATTTCAGTCCCTGCTGCTGCATGTTGCGGATGAAGGAGATGCCCAGCACTGGCTGGCCCTTCCGATCATCGACGCACTTGCCGCAGAAGTCGTCGCCCGGCTTGTCATCGGGGCTCGGAAACGTCTTGGCGATCGCACCTTCGAATACGCCGCCGCCATGGTCAACCACCAGAACCCAGACGACAGGCTTGTTATTCTCAACCTTCTGCCAGAGCCCGGCAGCAGTCGGCTCAGCTGCGTGGAGAGGGCCGGCGAACATCGCGCACGCGGCCAGACCTGAAGCGACTGTGAGCGCCAGACGTCGGGATCGGAATTGTGCCATCGTCTTCCCCGTGCAGTTCGTCGTCCATGCACCCGCCGAGCATCCGCACTCGATCCGATTGCATAGACTATCAATCTTCCGCGACGAGAGAGTGACTGCGGTTGATGGCTTTTGCAAGATTGCCGATCGCGCGCCGGATGTCCGATTGTGTCAGCGGCCACAGCTTTGCCACAAGCTGCCCCACCGAACCCGACGCGGTTACCGGCGATCCGAACCGCCTTTGCATCTCCGTCATACAAGATGATTCCAACAACTAGCCGAAGTTAGTTAACGCCAAGCTTCTTCTGCAGGCTTGAGGAGGACGTCGTGTATTGAAACACCAGCCGCTTGTCCGGATAGACGTAGTGATACGCCTTCTGTGCCATCAGCGCGCCCTCGTGGAAGCCAGACAGGATGAGCTTCAGCTTGCCGGGATATGTATTGATATCTCCAATGGCGAAGATGCCGGGGACATTGGTCTCGAACGACGCCGTCTCCACCGGGATCAGGTTGTTCTCCAGCGTGACGCCCCAGTTGGCGACCGGACCGAGCTTCATGGTCAGGCCGAAGAACGGCAGGATCGTATTGCAGTCGATCCGGACACTTTCGTTGTCATTGCCCTTGATGACGGCCCCGGTGAGATGGCCTCCCTCGCCTTCGAGCGCTGTGACCTGACCGATCTGCAGGTCCATCTGACCCGCTGCCACGAGCTTGCGCATCTGCTCGACACTGTGAGGCGCAGCACGAAAATCATCGCGCCGATGCAGCAGCGTGACGCGCCGCGCGACCGGATGCAGGTTGAGCGTCCAGTCCAGCGCACTATCGCCGCCGCCGACAATCAGCAGATCCTTGTCGCGGAATTGCTCCATCTTCCGCACCGCGTAGAACACCGACGTGCCCTCATAGGCTTCGATGCCCGGCACCGGCGGACGCTTCGGCTGGAACGAGCCACCGCCGGCGGAGATGACCACCACCTTGGTTTCGAACACCTGGCCGGCATCCGTCGTGACACGAAACAAGGGATCGCCGATCTTCTCGATGGTCTCGATCATTTCATTCAAATGAAAGGTCGGATGGAACGGCTTGATCTGCTCCAGCAGTGCTTCGGTCAGCCCCTGACCGGTGACCAGCGGAATCGCAGGAATGTCGTAGATCGGTTTTTCTGGATAGAGCTCGGCGCACTGGCCACCGATCTTGTCCAAGATATCGACGAGGTGGACCTTCATATCGAGCAGACCAAGTTCAAAAACGGCGAACAGTCCGCAGGGGCCGGCGCCGATGATCAGCACGTCCGTCTTGATCGTTTCGCCCATAGTGTTTTTTCTCGGTTGAACCAGCCCTGCGAGATCGCAGAGCCCGGCGCCATCCGGCAATTGCGTCCAGCCTAGCGGCGCCGCACAGGGAAAGCCACAGCGGCTCGGCCTGAAATCAGCACGCGCCCCGCCCTTGCCTGGGCTGTGCAACTGCGCTGTAACAGACGCAAACCTGCCGAGCATTGCTGGAGATCAACTTCGTGAACGCCCCTGCCCGCGCCCCGGCGCCCGTCCTCGACGACTATCCCTATCGCCTGTCGGACAATGTGCGCTTTGCGGATCTCGATCCGAACAACCACGTCAACAACGCGGTGTATTCCAGCTATTTCGAGACCAGCCGCGTGTTGCTGATGCGGGACCCGGCATGCGGGCTGATCGCGCCTGGGCAAAGCTGGGTGCTCGCGCGGCTCGATATTCACTTTCGCGCCGAATTGCACTGGCCCGGCAAGATCGAACTAGGGCTCGGCGTCACCAAGATCGGCCGGACCTCGGTGACCTATTCGCAGGTGGTGTTTTCGGAAGGCAAGTGCATGGCCTCGGCGATCGCAACGACCGTGATGGTTGGCCTCACCAGC